>CAYYLL010000014.1:0-74597 GCA_964472525.1 uncultured Thioalkalispiraceae bacterium
AGTTTACGAGAATTTTCTACTTAAAACGCCTGTTATTTTTCGGGGGGATTACACAGTAATCTTGAAACCTTGCTTGCTGTATTACAGAAAAAACCCGAGACTAAATTGATTATTTTTTACGAAAAAGAATTTGCACATCAATTTGAACGCGTAACTCGTCGTTTTGACTTGCCCTTTACGTTGTCTTTTCCAATAGATGAGTCTGCTTTGTCTGAAATGGTGCAGCGTTGTCTTGAGGATTAATGAAATACGTCTTCGATAATCTCTTTTATATCATCCGATTTATCGTTTAATCGGGATTCAATAAAATCATTTAACACTTTATGGGGCTCTCCCGCTTCTTTTAAGGCGCTATAAAGAAGTGATAATAAATATATAAGATCAACCTGAATGACATGTTCGGTTGTTTGTGCTGCATGAATAAGCGATGTTATTATTTTATCAATGGACGGGATTGTTATCACTTCTTTATTCAGTGATTCAAAAAGGGCGGTAATTCCAATTCGAACCTGCATTTTTGTTTCAGGATCCTGTGCAAGGTTTATAAGATCTAGCCAGTAACCCGGTTTGCGTTTTATAAAGTATTCCAGTTGATTTATTTGTCCATCCATTAACAGATTAGTAAAATAGAGTTTGGAAAGTGTGCCATTTTTATAAGCTGACAGCCAGTTATCTAGCTCAGACTTTTTTATTTTTCCTGAAAATTCAAAGCCATCAATTTTGATGAAAGGTACGCTACGAATATATGAGTAGTCCGTCAGATTGTTGAGGGTATTCAGATTGATTATTTTCAGGCTACTAAATTCTTCGTGCTTGATCGCTGTTGTGAGGAGTTCCAGTGTTTGTGCGCAATGTGGACAATGGGTGGAAATAAATAGTTCAATATCTAGTTTGTTTTCAGGCATGACAGGTAAGTAAAAAAATTGGAATGTGAGTATCAGGCTTCAATGTCAGGTATCAGTAAATCTTCAAAGTAGTGAATTTTTTCTTTTAACCTTAGCTTGCGTTTTTTTAAGCGGGTTATTTTCATTTGGTCGACCATTTGAGCTTCAGTCAATTTTATAATAATTTCATCAAGATCACGGTGTTCATTTATAAGCTCAGAAATTTGATGCTGTATTTTAGCTTGGTCTTGCGGCTCTAAATTCATAAGTACTTTTGCATGTTAAGAAGGATAATGGCTACCTGAATACAATCACTGCTTGTAATATATTTAGTATAATACATCCTCCAGAATCTGCTGAAAGAATAAAGCTGAAGTTCCTGTTATTTATTTGAATCGGTATCTGATTTTTTTTTGCTTGATTTAATGTCAGTCATCGATACCACCACATTTTTAGGTGCTTCATCAACATAACGAGGACGGCTTGCACTGACATCGCTAGGATGGCCTGATAACTCAACTTCACGCACACTGATCAGTTTTAAACATTCTCGCATATTTTTAATGGTTGCATCACACAGTGGATGACGTAGACCGGGACGGGTAAATGTTTCTTTTGCAACATCGGTTAAGATACGCTTCATAATGGTTAAAATTTGCTGTTCGGAGACTTGTTGATCTGACATGGGTAAACCTTAATTTATATTAACGAGCGGTCTATTTTAAATGAGTTTGCTTTAACTTAACAGGGATAGCCACTATTTCTATGGCGTTTGGACTGTTTAATATTTTGAATATGGTGCAGGAATAGAAGGGTTTTGATGATAAAATAACAACACTATTTGAATAGAGACAGATACTTTATGTTGAATACCGAAACACAATATCGGTTAGTTTTTTGTACTAACTCAGATATTCAATTAACTACCTTGCTTAACGGTTTGAATAATCTTGGTTTTATTGGAAATACTGTTTTTAGTAGCAATGCCGAGCAGGAATATTGTGCGGGCGATACTTTTTTCCAGTCTGTGACGTTTATGGGCTGTTCACCTTATATCGAATTTGAACCTCCGCCACAGTTAAAACCGGATGGGGTAGCGGATTTTTGCTTTATCCGTGTATTAGCCACAAAAGAGGCGAATACTTCATACCATGCTCAACAATTAAAAAATTTAACAACCCTGCCGCGTTGCGAGCATTGTCGCAAAGTTATTAATGATTGGTCTACGCGAGTGCCATTTTTAGATGAAAGCTGGGCATTCAATTGTCCTTCTTGTGATAAGGTTCTAACTCAGGCTGATCTTGATTGGCGTAAAGCATCCGGCAGTGGTAATTTATTTATTGAGGTTGTTAATGTGTATTTGCAGGAGGCTGTTCCCACTGATGTTTTTTTACAACAGTTGGAAACGATTTCATCGTCACTGTGGCAATATTTTTATACCAATTCAAATATAAAGAAGCATTTGCTTGACAGCCAGTAGATTCTAACCCACACTCCAAGCATGATACCTTTTATCTCAACACTACTCATGATTTGCCGCACTGACAAACCAGTGGCGTGGACGCGTGTCCGCCATATGTTCAGGCCGGAGGTATAAGAGTAGATTAAGTTTAGATTCAATATTAATAATCACTATACCGAAGGCCACCGTTTAACAACCGTGGCCTTTTTTAGTGCCCGTTTCTTCTCTTTACGGGCACTTATGATGTTTTTTGCAACGTTAAAATTTTAATAGGAAAGTAAAATGTCGGTACCTGCTGCATATTTAGGAATTATATTAATTTGGTCAACCACACCGCTTGCCATCAAGTGGAGTGGTGAGAGTGCCGGTTTTTTAGTCGGTGTATCCTTAAGAATGTTTATTTCGGTATTGGTTTGCGCAGTGATTATGTCGTTTATGTCTCGCCGTTTACAGTGGCATCGTCAGGCATTAAAAGTTTATTTTGTGGCTTCGATTGGTATATTCGGATCGATGCTGAGTGTTTACTGGGGAGCGCAATTTGTTGAGTCGGGTTTAATCTCGGTTATTTTTGGGTTAACCCCGATCGTTACAGGCTTGCTTGCGGTTGTGTGGTTAAAAGAAGAAGCCTTTAGTTTTACAAAAGCATTGGGGCTAATTTTAGGTATTGTGGGTATTGCCATTATATTTCTACGTGGAGTCTCGTTTGGTAGTTTATCGATTCTTGGGATCAGTGCGATTGTTTTTGCAATGTTATTACATTCCGGCAGTACGGTCTGGATGAAACAGGTGCAGAGCAATATTAAATCTTTGGATGCCGTTTATGGTGGTCTATTGGTAAGCCTGCCTATGTATGCGATTGCATGGTTAGTGCTAGGTCAATCATGGCCGGAAACCATATCGAACCGTTCACTTATTTCCATTAGTTATTTAGGTTTAATGGGTTCGGTGATTGGCTTTATACTCTTTATATTATGTATTACAAAATATACCGGCAAGTCGGGTTGGTTTAATCCCGTTATTTACACCGGTATTGGCTTTAGTTTTAGGCCGCCAATTTAATAATGAAGTTATACCATTGATGGTTTGGCTAGGTTCGGGGTTGATTTTGTTAGGGATGAGTGTGTACCAGTGGGGTCATCATATTGTTCGAGTTAATC
The DNA here is from genome assembly GCA_964472525.1 of uncultured Thioalkalispiraceae bacterium. Lineage (GTDB taxonomy): Bacteria > Pseudomonadota > Gammaproteobacteria > UBA6429 > Thiohalophilaceae > SZUA-37. Next base: position 3,504 of record CAYYLL010000014.1, read on the forward strand.
CTGTTACAGTCGATGGTGCAGTTGAAACGGAATATGATTAGGATCTCTAGCGAGCATAAAGGACATAACGTTTAAATTATTTTGTTGTGTTCTTTATGTACCTAAAGCACTTCGTGGGCTAGGCTCTTCGTTGCGGTTTATTGCTCTTTTAATTAAGTTTTATAGTTAGCAACAACATAGTCATCAACCATTTGTTGAAATTCTTTTGCAATGTGATCTCCTTTTAAGGTGACGGTTTTTTTACCGTCTACATAAACAGGGGCAACTGGTTTTTCGCCAGTGCCGGGTAAGCTAATGCCAATATTAGCGTGTTTGCTTTCACCGGGGCCATTGACCACACAACCCATCACGGCAACCTGCATAGTTTCTACGCCGGGGTGTTTGCCACGCCATTGTGGCATTTGTGTACGCAAGTGGCTTTGGATATCTTCTGCCAGTTGTTGAAAATAAGTACTGGAGGTGCGGCCACAACCGGGACAGGCGATAACCGGTGGCGTAAATGCACGTAAGCCGATGCTTTGTAAAATTTCCTGTGCAACAATCACTTCTTCACAACGATTGCCATTGGGTTTTGGGGTGAGTGAAATACGAATGGTATTGCCAATACCTTGTTGCAATAAAATAGCCAGTGCCGCCGTAGATGCAACAATACCTTTTGTGCCCATCCCTGCTTCGGTTAAACCGAGATGTAAAGGGTAATCACATTTATTGGACAAATCCTGATAAACAGAAATTAAATCTTGTACACCACTCATTTTGCAGGAAAGAATAATTTTATTTTTATCCAGACCGAACTGTATTGCTTGTGCAGCACTTTCCAGTGCAGAGGTTACAACTGCTTGATGCATGAGTTGGGTGTTATCCAGTGGTTCGGTCAGTTTCGAATTTTCATCCATTAACTTTGCCAGTAAAGTTTGATCCAGACTACCCCAGTTTACCCCGATACGTACGGGCTTATCATAGCGGCAAGCGGCTTCAATCATACTGGCAAATTGATCATCACGTTTTTTGCCTTTGCCGACATTACCCGGGTTAATGCGGTATTTGTCTAATGCTTCTGCACAGGCCGGTTCCGATTCAAGCAACTTGTGGCCATTAAAATGAAAGTCGCCGATTAATGGGACATGACAATCGTGTGAAAGCAGTTTGTCCTTGATAACGGGAATTGCTTTTGCTGCCTCAACAGTATTTACCGTGAGCCGCACTAGTTCGGAACCAGCTTGTGCTAATTCACGTATTTGTTTAACACTATCCGCTATCTGGCTAGTGTCTGTATTCGTCATGGATTGAACAGCAACTGGGTGATCCGAGCCAATAAAGACTGAACCAACTTGCACAGTTTTTGTTGCACGGATGGTGGTTGACATGAAGTGGTATTCCTCAGGGTTTATCGTGCTGGTATTTTAGCACTTTGCATGAGTGCCGTTAACTATTCCTGTTCGTTATTTATTTAAATAAACGTATAAAAGCAGTAAAATTTGTGGGTTAAAGCGGAATGAACAATGATATAATGCAACGATAATAATCTTGTTATAACGTAAGTTGCAAAAGAATACTTTTGAGGAAGCGTATGTCTAAATCATCCAAAGCGAGTAAATTAACCTTGGCCGAACAAGCCGATCGTCATGCCCTGTATCAGGAGTCCGTGCAGGCACCTGAAGCTGAGGTCGAATTTTTTGAAAAAACGTTTAAAACTTTGCGTAATCGTGATGCGGTTTCTATTCGTGAAGATTTTTGTGGTACGGCTTATCTGGCGACAGAATGGTGCAAAGGTCACCCTGAACGCACTGCGATTGGTGTAGATTACGATGAAGAAACGCTAGAGTGGGGACGCAAGCATAATCTTGAAGCAGCCGGTGACGATGTTGCTAAACGAGTAACCTTATATAAAGACGATGTACGCAATGTATCCGATGAAAAAGTAGATATTACCTGTGCGTTTAATTTTAGTTATTGTATTTTTGAAACCCGTGATGAATTACGCGATTATTTTAGCAAAACGCAAACAGGTTTAAAAGATGACGGACTTCTTATTCTGGATCTCTTTGGTGGAACGGAATGTGAAGATGTACTGGAAGAAGAAACAGAACTTGAAGATGTTCCTGCAACTTATATCTGGGAACACGTTTCATTTAATCCTATTGATGGTCATATGGCCTGTGCCATTCATTTTGAATTTGACGATGGTTCACGTATGGACAATGCCTTTAAATATGAATGGCGGCATTGGTCGATTCCTGAAATTAAAGAATTATTATTAGAGTCTGGCTATAAAAATGTACGTATCTACTGGGAAGAATACATCGACGCGGATGATGACGACGATGAGTTAGAAGGTACGGGTAACTACTATGAAACCAGTGAAGTTGAAAATCAGGAATCGTGGATGATTTATCTGGTGGCTGAAAAGTAACCTTAGAGTTAAATTTTAAATTGCATTACCAGTTGCTGCAATTCAGTTGCCAGTTGATTTAATTCAACACTGGATGCGGTGGTTCGTTCTGAACCTTTTGTGGTGTTTTCAGATATATCACGAATTTTTTCAATATTCTGATTAATTTCATCAGTAACGGCACTTTGTTCATCTGCGGCACTGGCGATAGCAGCATTCATCTCTGTTATTTTTTGAATAGATTGGGTGATGGTCGTCAGTGCTTCACCGGCACTTGCGGCATTGTCAACACTGGATTGGGTATGTTCTTTACTGTTGTCCATTTCGGTGACAGCATGTTTCATTTCAGATTGTAATTCGGAGATCATGGTTTCAATTTCTCCGGCTGACTCCTGAGTTCGGCTTGCGAGTGAGCGCACCTCATCGGCAACCACAGCAAATCCACGCCCCTGTTCACCCGCGCGTGCGGCTTCAATGGCTGCGTTAAGGGCGAGTAGATTAGTTTGTTCAGCAATACCTTTAATAACATCCATCACTGCGCCAATGCGCTCACTTTTAGTATTAAGTGAGGCGATTACTTCGGTAACACGTTCATTTTGCTGTGCCAGTGTGTCAATTGAATTAATGGTTGATTCAACGACACGCCGACCATGATGGGCTTGCTCGTCTGCTTCTTCGGCTGCGGTTGCGGCTTGACTTGCATTATTCGCAACTTCCTGGACGGTCGCTGTCATTTCGTTAATGGCTGTTGCCACTTGATCTATTTCATTAAATTGCTGTTCAATAGCCGAAGAAGTTTCTTTTGTGATTAAAGACATTTCCTGTGATGCGTTACTGAGCATGGCGGTGGATGAGGATACTTTTGTCATGCTGTTACGGAATTTATTCAGCATACTATTGAGTAATTTTGCAATATGACCAAATTCATAGGTGGAGCTAACCGCAATGTCACAGGTAAGATCGGATTCATTTTCAATATGTTGAATCGTGTCATCCAGTTTGGTCAATGGTTTAACTAACCGCAATGAAAAAACACTACCTAAAATAATGGCTAACGCAACCATAATGCCCACAACAACAATGGAAGTAAGCAATAATGTATTCGATAAAGCTTTATTTGCGACGAAGGCTTCTTTGGTTGTTAGCTCACTTAAAATTGCCCAATGGAGTCCAAAGGCTTTTATTGGTGCGTAAGCATAGAGTGCGGCCTGATTGAAGATATTGTTCTCAATAAGCAACCCCGATTTACCTTGCAGTGCCAGTTCAACCGCTTTACCTTTTAGGGATAATAGGCCAACGGTGTTATTTTGTTTTCGTATTAAGCTTTGAGTTTGTTTGCTAATGCCTGTTTTAGTGATAGCTGAAAAAAATATTTTTTTATCTTCAATAAAGAGTCGGTTGGTATTAATAATTTTTTTGTTTGCACCGGCTAAAAATATATCACCGGTTTTCCCTAAGCCAATCGATGCCCATTTTTGATGACTAGAGATAACGTCATTCAATGCTTTGGGTGAAATCTTAATGATCATTGTACCTAATATTTCAAAGGAATCTTCTTCTTCTAAATCTTGAATAGGTGAAATAATAAATGCTGCTTGTTGATTGAAGTCACTTAGCTGTGGTTTAAAATCTGTCATCATTGAAAAAGAAGAGTCTTCGGCTTTCATGGCTTTTTGGTAAGCCTGACCTAGGTCGGTATTTTTAAATGGGCCGTTGATTAAATTGGTTGCAAAATCAATATTTTTTTGTGTGCTGTAAACAACGTAGCCTTTGGCATCGACTAATAAAATATCGGCCACACCTAATTTTTGATAAAAACCAAACAAGGTATCATAATCTTCACTGTGTTTGCTAGCGAGAGCCGTTTCATTATCGGGGTCGCGTAAATTATATTTTTCACCAAAGGGACTTTCATTCAAAAGAATAAAAGCATATTGTTGAAATACGCTTGCATCGTCAAGTTGGTTAACAAAGTCTTTGGCACTTGTAAATTCAGTATTGTTATATGTCTTAAATTTTGTAGCAAAAACAGTTTTATAAAAGGTAATGAGTTCAGCTCGTTTTTCAGCAATACCATCACTCGCTTGTTTTTTATCGGCTTGAAATCCTTCGCTCAGACTTTGAATACTTGATACGATGCCGGGGTCAACCGAGTAGCTGAGTATTTGTTTTTTAAGGTTGTTTAGGTACATTTGTACCTGAATTTTTTTCACTTCGCGTAAAGACACCAGCCGTGCATCGACTTGTGTTTTAATGGCCTCATAGGTAGCCGAATCGGTTTGCGTATAAGTAGCGACACTGCTAATAATAAGTGGAATTGCGGTGAGCAGTGTAAAAGTAATCAGTAGTTTTGTTTTTATACTGCTGAGTTTCAGGCCTAATTTGAACTTCATAGATCAACCCTTTATTTATATCTATAATGTTCTTATATCGGTAGAAATTGATTAAACTTTAGGGTTTTTTGTATTCCGGTTATGTATTTTTGGGTATTGCTTCATAAGGACTATGGCGAGTACGGTCATGATCATGCATACGGTATTGTACAAAATCGTTGCTATGTTCAAAGTGCATAAAAGGATTGCCTTCAACTTCTTCCTGCATACTGCATGTTTCTTTTATGGCATAGTTATGTCCCGGCAAGATCAGGGTGGTGGCGGGCAGTTCTTCGCCCATTTTCCTTAAAGTGGTATACATTTGCTCTGGATCGCCACCTGCTAAATCACAGCGGCCGCAGCCAAAAACGAACAGGGTATCACCGGTGATAAGCTCGTTGTTTATTTTATAACAAGCCGAACCGGGCGTGTGCCCCGGCGTATGCAGGATTTCTATTTGCGTTTCACCTAAATGAATTGTATCGCCACCGTAGTGCAAACTGGGATTTTGGGTATTTTGGCGGATCTCCTGTCCCCAAAACTGTGCTTCGGAGTGGAGCAGGTGGAGTTGTGCATCGGCTTTTTCTAGAATGCCGCTAATGCCATTAATATGGTCATGATGCGAGTGAGTTAACAATATATCCGTAATTTGTACGTCTTTTTCGGCTGCGAGTTGTAAAATGGCATTCACGTTCCAAGCCGGGTCAACCACGGCAGCTCGCCCAGTTTTTATGTCCTGAATAAGGTAAATAAAATTTTCCATGGGCCCTAATTCAAGGCTGTCGATATGGTAAAGTGGTGTGTTATTTGGCATAGCGATAGAGTATAGCCAGTTTATTTAAGAGAAGTAAATAATGAAAACAGTATTTTGGGAACAGCGCTGGCAGGAGGATAAAATAGGTTTTCATCTGGATAAGGTGAATCCTATACTCATTCAGTATGCTGACAAACTTCAATTGGCTCCGGGGCAGCAGGTTTTTGTACCATTTTGCGGTAAAACGCATGATTTAGTCTGGCTTGCGGAGCAGGGTTATCGGGTTCTGGCGAATGAATTAAGTTCGTTGGCAGCAGAAGCCTTTTTTGCAGAAAATAATCTTCATCCCAGTTGTGTCCAAAAAGGGGACTTAAGCTTTTATCAGGCCGGGCTTATCACTTTTGTGTGTGGTGATTTTTTTAAGTTAAATGCGGTGCAAATGGTGAACGTTGCTGCTGTGTATGATCGTGCTGCTCTGGTTGCCTTACCTGAATCCATGCGTGTTGATTATAGCGAACATCTTAAGGTACTTTGTCCTGAGCAGCCTAGGCTCTTGGTGACTCTGGAATATGAGCAGTCTGAGATGGCAGGGCCACCCTTTGCGGTGTTGGAGGATGAAGTACAAGCTGTTTATGCTAATGGCTTTAAGTTGGATTGTTTACAACGTAGTGATGTGTTGGATGCACATGCGCCTTTTGCCGCAAAAGGGCTGAGTGCCCTGAGTGAATCGGCCTATATTTTGCATTCTCTTATCTCGGAGTAAGGTATTTTTGCTATTCTTATTATTGCGCCGGTCGTTAGGCGGGCTAGATTAATACAGATGAGCAAATCGAGTTGGTTGAGGATTGGGTAAAAAGGTAAAGTATTGATGTTTTCGAGCCGTTATTTCTCACTATTTTTCAGTCTGTTAGTGTTGACTCTTTATAGTCATTCTACTCGTGCGAGCTATTATGTGTACCAAATGCCGGATGGTAGTCGGGTGATTACCGACAGACCACAACATAACCGAGTGTCAAAATTAGTCCGTAAAAGCCGAAAAGTTGGCGGAATAGGCAATTTTGTGACGAATACCATCGTGATTGAGCCGGCTGCCGGGGCCAATAAATTTGATGATCTGATTAATATGGCAGCGAAGAAGTATGGTGTGGATCCGGCTTTAGTCAAGGCCGTGGTACATGCAGAATCTTACTTCAATCCGAATGCCACTTCTCGGGTAGGTGCGTCTGGTTTAATGCAGCTTATGCCGCAGACGGCCGAACTCTATGGTGTGTTTGATTTATACAGCCCGATGAAAAATCTGGATGCCGGTGTTCAGCATCTACGTTACTTATTGCATCGTTATAAAAACCGTTTAAGTTATGCACTGGCTGCTTATAATGCCGGTGAAAAAGCGGTACGGTTTTACAACGGCATTCCCCCTTACCGTGAAACGCGGCGTTATATTAAAAAAGTGATTCAATATAAAACCTATTACCAAAATCAGTACCGATTGTAGTTGCGTATTTTAAATATCGAATACGACGAGTATGATGTTGGTTATGGAAAACATCGCTTCCGATAAGTACATTCTATGATTATCCACGTCGATATGGATGCCTTCTATGCTTCGGTCGAAATCAGAGAACAGCCAGAACTAGCCACCTTCCCTGTTGTTGTCGGTGGTCGCGAAGGCCGTGGCGTGGTTGCGGCTGCGAATTATCATGCACGAAAATTCGGGGTACACAGTGCCATGCCCATCGCAGAAGCAATACGGCGTTGCAAAAATTTAGTTTGTTTGCCTGTGCGTATGCCTTTATATGTGGAAGCTTCACAAAAAATCAATCGAGTATTTTATCGTTATACGCCTGAGATAGAACCGTTATCACTTGATGAGGCATTTTTAGATGTTACCGCGAGTGAACATTTATTTAAGAGCGCAGAGAACATAGGGCAGTTGATTAAGCGCGATATATTAAAAGAAACAAAGTTGGTTTGTTCGGTAGGAATTGCCAATAATAAGTACGTTGCCAAAATTGCATCCGACATTAATAAACCCGATGGTTTCGTTTACGTTAGTCAAAATAAGCAACAGCAGTTTCTGGATCCATTGCCCGTGAGTCGGTTATGGGGAGCCGGTAAAGTGACACAAGCTAAATTTAGCCAGTATGGAATACAAACCATTGGTGATGTGCGAAGTCAATCGGCTGTGTTTATGCAGTCTGTATTTGGAAATGTTGGGCAGCATTTTCTTAACTTGGCGAATGGCCAAGATAGTCGTCGAGTGAGCTCAGAACGGAAAACAAAGTCGATATCACATGAAACAACTTTTGAGAAGGATGTTGACGATATGTCGGTGCTGCGTTCCTATCTTATCGATCTTTGTGAGCAGGTTGCAGCAAGGTTAAGAGTGAAACAATTTCATGCTAAAACCATTAATATAAAATTACGATACCCTGACTTTAAAACCATTACACGTTCAGTTAGTTTGGATCATCCTGATAATAGTACCGATGTGTTACTGGAACGAGCAGTAGGTTTATTTACTAAGACGATGCAGCAGAATAAATCGGCAATTCGATTAATTGGTGTTGGTGTTTCGGGGTTGGTTAGAATGGAACAACAGATAGAAGACACTAAAGATTTGTTATTGTCCTCGCAAAAAAAGCAAATAGATATGTTTGAAACACAAAATGATACCGCAGTCTTAAATAAACAAAAAAATATTGATAAAATAGCTGACGAGGTAAATCAACGGTTTGGTAAAAAAACCGTACAGCGTGGGCGTAGCTATCATAAATAAACTGCTTGCCCACAGTTTTTAACGGAGATTAAATTGAATATAAAAATAGAACAAGTAACGCCGAATACAACTTATCTTAAAAACTATAAAGTTCCAGATTATTTAATTAAAACGGTCGATATGGTTTTTGAACTTGATGCAAAGCAAACTCGGGTTACCTCAAGCTTACAGGTTAAAAGAAATAAGGGCGTTGCTGAAGCTGCTCCTTTTATTTTAAATGGTCAATCACTTGAACTGCTGAGCATAAGTATAAACGATCAGTTATTAACAAGCTCAGATTATGAATTAACGGATGAATACTTGCTAATCCCAAATCTTCCTGAATTCTTTGTTATCACAACAGAAGTAACTCATTCACCCGAAAAAAACACAGCGTTGGAAGGTTTGTATGCTTCAAGTGGAATGCTCTGCACTCAATGTGAAGCGGAAGGTTTTCGGCGTATCAGTTATTTCCCGGATCGTCCTGATGTGATGTCTGAATTTACAGTAACCTTAATAGCTGACAAACAAAAATATCCAATACTTTTATCTAATGGTAATTTGGTTGACAGTGGTGAAAAAGAAAATGGGCAGCATTGGGTTAAGTGGCATGACCCTAGTTTAAAACCCTGTTACTTGTTTGCACTGGTTGCCGGACAATTAGTTTTTAAACAGGGTTCATTTACCACACAGTCGGGACGTGAAGTTGATTTGCGGGTTTATGTTGAAAAAGAAAATAGCCATAAAACCGAATTTGCTCTTGCCTGCTTAAAGCAGGCGATGCGATGGGATGAACAAACCTATGGGCGTGAATACGATCTGGGTACCTTTATGATCGTTGCCGTTAATGACTTTAATATGGGTGCAATGGAAAACAAGGGGCTAAATATTTTTAATTCATCCTGTGTACTTGCGAGCCCAGAGACTGCAACCGATGCCGATTTTTATAATATTCAGAGTATTATTGGTCATGAATATTTTCATAATTGGTCAGGCAATCGAGTTACCTGTAGAGACTGGTTCCAGTTAAGCTTGAAAGAAGGTTTTACTGTTTTTCGTGATCAGGAATTTTCTGCCGACTTAAATTCACGGGCGGTTAAGCGTATTGATGATGTCAATGTTTTACGTAATCACCAGTTTGCACAAGATTCAGGTCCTCTTGCACATCCAATACGGCCGGATAAATATATTGAAATAAGTAACTTCTACACAGTGACGGTATATAACAAAGGTGCAGAAGTAGTGCGTATGCTACATAATCTCGTTGGTGGTGAAGGTTTTAGGAAAGGAACTGATCTATATTTCTCGCATCATGATGGACAGGCCGTTACGACGGAAGATTTTGTAAAATCTATGGAAGAATCAAACCAGCGTGACTTCACTCAGTTCAAGAATTGGTACAACCAGTCAGGCACACCGTTACTGACTTTTTCCGATGATTACAATGCACAACAACAAAATTATACATTAACGGTGAAACAGTCTTTTGGTCAATTAGTTGAACAAGTGAGTAATAAAGCCTTTCATATCCCGGTTGAAGTGGGTTTGTTGGATTCGGAGGGTAACGATATATTGCTTAATATAGAGAATAGTTCTGATTCCAATGTAACGAATACCATGCTTGAAATAACGGCACTCGAGCAGTCATTTGTTTTTAATCATATAAAAGAAAAACCACTGCCGTCATTGTTGCGCGGGTTTTCGGCACCAGTAAAAATAGAATACGATTATAGTAACGAACAGCTTGCCTTTTTAATGGCGCAAGACAGTGATGAATTTAATCGCTGGAATGCCTCGCAACAATTAGCGATTAACCTGATTTTGCTGCTTGTTGATGATGTGAAAAATAATAAGCCACTAGTGGCTGATGAATTTATCACCAATACTTTTAAAACTATTTTAAACGATAAATCATTGGACAAGGCACTTGCGGCACAACTTCTAAGCTTACCATCAGAAAGTTATTTGGCAGATCAGTGTGAAATTGTGGATGTGGATGCCATTTATCAGGCTCGAAAATTTTTACGCAAACAAATTGCAACGACACTGGAAACAGAATTAGAAGCTTGTTATCACCGTAATGTAACGCATGACGATTATGTATTTAATGCCGAAGCGATGGCGCAACGTAGTTTGAAAAATTTATGTTTATCTTACTTAGCAGAACTGGCAACAGAAAAACATTTACAAGTATGTTATCAGCAGTTTCTGACCGCAAATAATATGACGGATCAACTCGCGGCGGTAAGTATTTTAGTGAATTATGAATGTGAATATCGACAGCTTGCAGTGGATGCCTTTTATAAACAATGGCAGTCAGACAATCAGGTTGTTGAAAAATGGCTGGCAATACAGGCGTCGGCCGACGTTCCTGACGCACTGCTTAAGGTTAAACAATTAATGCAACACCCTGCATTTTCAATGAGTAATCCAAATAAATTGCGTGCGGTGATTGGTCGTTTTTGTGGGGCAAATGCCGTGGCCTTCCACGCAGACAATGGAGAAGGATATGCTTTTTTGGGGGATCAGGTTTTAATTCTTGATAAAACCAATCCTCAAATCGCGGCAAGACTGTTGCAAATAATGATTCGGTGGCAACGTTATGATGAGAGTCGGCAGCTTCTAATGAAGCAGCAGTTTAACCGTATATTAAAAACAAAACCGTTATCGAAAGATATTTTTGAAATTGCATCGAGAGCTATTCATTAGTCTTTTGATTTTGCAATAACAACACAGTTTCGCCCTTTTTGTTTTGCAGCGTATAGCGCCTTATCGGCTATTTTAAGTGTGTCAAAGGGCGTTTTGTGATGTTCGCAATGTTCGGCTAGTCCTATACTAACGGTATAACGTAAGTTTTTTTGAGAAGATTTTTTTCGTTTTCGATGAGTTTTTTTGTAATGACTGGAACGTTTTGGACGTTCATTATTATTACGGATACTAAAAGAATCTTTTTCGATTTTCTTACGTAATTGGTTAGCGTACTCTGCAGCTTCTGCTGCAGATTTTCCATTATAGACTAAAGTAAACTCTTCTCCGCCATAGCGATAAGCCTTGGCACCACCGGGAGCTGTGCGTAAATGTCCGGCCAGTTTTCTCAATACCTGATCACCTACGTCGTGGCCATAAGTGTCATTTACTTTTTTAAAATGGTCTACGTCAAACATTGCCAGAGTATAGTTTGGCCCAAGTGACATTAAATATTGTTTAAGCGCACGTCTTGAAGCTAATCCGGTTAGTTCGTCATGATAGGCTAAAGTGTAAGAGTTAAATATAATACTGGTAATCAAAACACTACCGACGATAGTGTAGAATAAAATAAATGCATCTGGGTTATCAACATTAAGAAATGACAGGAATAAAAATATCAAACTACCAAAAAAACCACCGAGCCGAATAGACGGTTGATGAATAATAAGCGATGCAATAACCAGTAAACTGAATTCAAAACTAATAATACTTAATTGAGGGATATAAACTGAACTGTGGTTTAAAATACTTAAATATTGAGCATCAAAGATGGTTGAAATGAAACCAATAGGAAAACGCAATAGTAAGGCAACAATAATAATTTGCGCAACAACAATGGCCAGTTGTTGTTGTCCATAACGACTGAGTACACCACGTTCTTTAGTAAAGGAAAATATAACAAAATTTAACGGTAATAAAAAAGTCACATAGTTAGTTAATTGCTCACGCTGCGCCATATTTAGCAGTGAGTTGGATTTGAACATTAGCTCACTGATCACCCAGTAGGATATAGATAGTAGAGCCAAAATCATAAATTCACGATTGTTGTTAAAAATAAAGGCCAGTACCAGTGCGGCAATAAAAATAACATAAGGGAGTAATGGTAAAGCAAAAAATATGGGATGCGTTATATGAGTTATTTCAGAAATAAAACTAACGATGATAATCGTAATCAGTGTTGGTGTGCTGAGTAAATAAATGGAACGACGTAAATCCAAAGTATTTTACCTTTAGTAAAATGATCGGGATTTTTCAAAACTAAAGGAATTTAATAATAAAAGTGACAGCCTTATAGTGTTTTGGAAAAATCAATCATACGTTTAACGGATTGATAAGCCCTGACACGAAGTTGCTCGTTGATAGTGATTTCATTACAGCCTTGTTCCAATGTTGCCGCAATATTTTCTAGACCATTCATTGCCATCCAACCGCAGTGCGCGCAACTACTACAGCTTGCACCTGCTCCACCGGTGGGTGCTTCAATGAGTTTTTTATCGGGTGCAACCTGACGCATTTTGTAAAAAATACCATTATCGGTTGCGACAATAAATTCATTCGCCGAAGAATGATCAACCGCATTAATAAGTGCGGTGGTTGAACCCACAACATCGGCTTGTGCGATTACTTCATCCGGTGATTCAGGATGGACTAACACTCTTGCCTGTGGATATTTCTGCCGTAACTTCTCAAGCTCATTCGATTTAAACTCATCATGCACAATACAAAAGCCTTGCCATATCAACATATCTGCACCGGTGACTTTCTGGATATAATTCCCCAGATATTTGTCGGGGGCCCAGAGAATTTTTTCACCACGTTCGTGTAGGTGCTTAACTATTTTAGTACCTATACTGGATGTAACGACCCAATCTGCGCGGGCTTTAACTTCGGCACTGGTATTTGCGTAGACCACCACAGTTCTATCGGGATGTTCGTCACAAAACGGGATAAAGGTGTCTGGGGGGCAGGATAAATCGAGGGAACACTCGGCTTCCAAGGTAGGCATAAGAATACGTTTTTCGGGGTTAAGAATTTTGGCTGTTTCACCCATAAAGCGAACTCCAGCGACAATCAGTGTTGAAGCGGGGTGTTCAGAGCCAAATTTGGCCATATCGAGCGAGTCCGAGACATAACCTCCGGTGGCCTCAGCAAGCTCCTGTAAGTCGTCATGGGTGTAATAATGGGCAACCAGTATGGCATCCTGCTGCTTGAGTAATTTTTTAATATGTGCAACTAGTTCGCGTTTACGTTGCGCAGAAACGGGTTGCGCTGCCTGAGCAGTGTGATTAAGCCCTCGAATATAGGTTTCATCGACACAGGGGAACATTTTTATGGCTGTCGTTTGTTTGTTCATTGACTTTATCAGCTTGTTTCTCAATATGTATTTTAATTAGAGTGCCATACAAAAATGGCTATATCTATATTATATAAGGTATATATGGGTCTTTTATTCAGATATACAATCATTCTGGTTGATATTTGACCATTTTAGATGGTTTAAGTAAAACTTTTATATAGTTACAGTGTTTTTCTTTTCAAATTAATGAGTTATGCTATATATGTATTAATTTACTTTAAGATTATGATGACGCTACATAAAATTATAGACAAAATCTGCAAATGCTTTCGGTTAGCTGAATCGGCTAACCCGAATGAAGCTGCGGCAGCCTTGCGTCAGGCTATTGGTTTAATGCAGAAATATGATATTAGTGAGGAGCAAGTTGATGCACATGAAGCTAGCATCAATCAAATGAATGAAACCGTGGTGACCAGTTGCAGCAGTGGCAAACCCGCTTACTGGATATTAGCACTTTCCAACCTTGTCGCCGAAGCCTTTGATTGTCGAGTTTATATTGCACGTAAATGTCACAGTAAGCCGGAATTTGTCTTTATTGGTGCGGATAATCGCCCTGAAATTGCAAGTTATCTCTATATTATTTTATATCGGAGTTTAGGGCGTGCGCGGGCAAAGTTTATGCGAGGTCTGGACTTGCAAACAGAAGTTGAAAATATAACAAAAGAACGTCGCCGTCGTGCTAATATTTTTGCACAGGCATGGCTGTTTTGTGTGTCCACGAAGGTTAATTTATTTAAAGAAAATAAGAAAATAAACCAAAAGCTTAATAAACCAGTCGATGACTATGTCCACCAGAAATATGGGGAAACAGCCGACTATTTGCGTGAGCCAGTCGAAACTCAAATGCCAGATTATAATGATATTATTTTTGGTATGCGGGCGGCTAGAAATGTTAATTTATTTCGGCCATTAAAAAAAGCAGATAATCCGTTATTAATCGCATCTGTCATTTAAATTATATTTTATAGGGTAGTGGAGATAATGTTTGTATATTTAAAGCACAATCAAAACAAAGTGATTGAATCGATTACTCCTGATACTGTTCTCTGGAATTAACAAACAATGTCGGCAATATTACGTTATCTTTATGCGGGCCAATTAAAAAATGTGGTGTGCAAAACGGTGACTATGATTGGTCGGGATGTGCATAACGATATTTCTGTTGAAGATCTGACGGTTTCCCGTAGTCATGCAATGGTTCGACGGATTGGGCATGATGATTATTATCTAATCGACAGTGGCAGTGCTAATGGTAGTTTTTTAAATGGTAGCCGGATTGCAATGCCGAGCTTACTTAAAAATAGTGACCAGATTAGAATTGGCAGCCTAGAAATCAGTTTTGTTCAGGAGCAAAAAAGTATTTCAGGGAATAATATGCAATCCATGCAGGAAACAGTTGTTTCCGATACTCCGGAAATTAATGAAATAACAATCTTAGTTGCTGATATACGCGGTTTTACTACTTTATCCGAACGTATTGATATTCGGACTTTAACAAAGATGATGAATGCTTGGTTTAGTCAGGTGAGTGATATCATTGTGAGAAACGGGGGACTCGTTGATAAATTTATTGGTGACTGTGTTTTTGCCCGTTGGCAGGCAGGGGCTGACGATAAGCTCACTATCTACCGTATTTTAAATGCTGCTGTTGAAATTAACAAAGTTACAACCAATATCAGTCAGGATTTTCCCGCTGTGACTGAAAATATAAGAATCGGTGTTGGTATTAATACAGGTGCGGCCTCTATCTCTGCCGGGCAGGATAATTCTGCAATCGGTGATGCGGTTAATCTTGCCTTCAGACTGGAAAGTGCAACCAAGGTTATTGGTAAAGATCTTGTGATGAGTGAGTGTGCTTATAAAGATTTACCTAAAAAATATTGGAGTACTTCTGAACTACATATCCGAGTAAAAGGGAAACGCGATCCCATTCGAATTGTTGCACTGGATTTTAGCGAGGTCGAGAAGATTATTAACGATGCTTAATTTGTAAAGGAAGTCTTTTCGCTTAAAAACAACTGAATTTCTTCAAGATTATCTTCCATTCGTAACTTTATTTTACTGGTAATAAAGCCAGCTTGCTCAATATTGGTGGCATCAGAAGACGATTGACTTGATCCTTTAAATATTCCCAATGCTTGCTGAACGGTTGATACCTCATCGTCTGGCACAAATTGTCCCAGAAACACATAAGCATTGACCAAACTGTCTTTAATTTCGGGATTATTGCCGTCAAGTGCATTGAGTATGTAATAAATTGAGTCTTTAATTTCAGTAATAGTAAAGGGTAACTTTGATAATGGCAGGCCATAAAAAGATGGTTCCATTGTCGCCAGTACTTTGCCGTACGCGCTAATGATTTTTTCAGCCGACTCTAATTGTTGTTGTGAAACCTGCATTGCGTTACCATACTTATAAAATAAACAAACATAATAACGTATTCTTAAATGATATTCACTTGGCAATCATATGCTTATTTTTTTTATGGAGAAGTCTCAACATGACGTTGTTTGAGCAGGTTTCGGCTAATACTCTGATTGACAAGCCCTTAAATATAACAATTATTGTTAGTATTGTTTTGCTGTGCTTGTTGCTGATTAGTTTAAGACCGGCATTTAAAAAATATTTAAAAGAAAGAAAGGTCAATAAATTAATTGAGCAGCTTGGTAGCCAATATCTGAAACAGGTTATTCTCCCAGATGGTGTTGGCGGGAGTGTGTTTTTGGACTACTTAATTCTTGCCCAACATTCTATTATTCTTATTATATTGAAAAAATTCAGAGGGAGTATTTTCTGTGCCGAAAATATTGAACAATGGACACAGTTAGTCGGTAATAAAAGTTATAAATTCCCGAATATTCTACGCCAGCTTGATTCGGATATTTCATCCATTAGTTCGCTAGTGAAAGATGCTGAAGTAACGGGGTTGGTTGTTTTTTCGAGTGATTGTGATTTTCCCAAAGGCAAGCCTGCACAAGTTAAAAGTATTAATGAGTTAACAACTAAAGAAGTAGATAAACAGATCCATACAGAAACACTACTAAATGCGTGGTACATTTTAAAGGAAAAGGCTGGGAATCATTTGTCGACTCAATCATTCGCTGAAGATTATTTTAAGGATAAGGATGTACCAACAAATTATTCACTTCCCATTATTCTATTTCTAGGGTTAATCGCATGGTTGGTTTGGCGAATAAATTTTGCAACTTGAGCAGATTCAGCTAGGCTTAAAGGTATGAAATTCCTGTTAAAAATATATTTAGCCGTCTTGTTCATATTTTTATCGTTTGCCAATCAGATTGTTTGTGCTGCACCGGAACCAAAGGTTGCGCGGGCTATATTTACAACGGAGATTGTTGAGCGTGAACCCATTGATCAGATATTAATATTAAGCAATAAAACATCGAATGTATTTTTCTTTACTGATCTACGGCACTTTGAAGGCCAGACAATAATCCACAAGTGGATTTATGATGGTAAGGTAAAATCTATCGTAAAATTTATAGTAAAAGGCCCACGCTGGCGAGTCTTTTCACGTAAAGAAATTAATCCAGATCAGTTGGGTAAATGGACGGTGATTGTTCAGGATGAATCTGGACGATCTCTGAAAGCCAGTGTATTCCGCCTAGTTGATAATGTTGAACAGCAAGTGATTCTACCGTTTTCCGATTAAACGCTATTGAGCCGATGAGGTGATAGTATCCAGTTGCTCGGTATTTTCCTGCTCAACCTGTTTTTGTTGAGATTTTTTCCATTTTGAAAGCAGCTTTTCAAATTCATGTTCTGCATCATTAATGACTTTTTTATCGATAGCGACATTACTGGTTGCTAACCCTGAAACACGGGTTGCATTAAATGAACTGTCATCTTGTTTTGCGATATTGGCTGAATTGTCCTGTTCTGAATTTACGCCAAGGAATGTTATGCCGACACCGATGGCAATAAACAAACTTGCGGCAATAGCAACAATGCGTTGTGCCGGACGTTTTGAACTGGATTGGCCGGGTGGTCGAATATCTGATGGTTGATGTAATTCAAAATCAGAAAATTCTGAAATGGCATCTTCAATGACCTGTTGGCCTGCAAGATGACTAGGTAGTTCATCGACAAGATCAAAGTCTGGTTCATCAAAGGTAAAGTCAGGCAGTTCAGTCGCTTTTACTGGTTTATTAGTGGGTAGCGCTGATACATTGTGGGTTTTCTTTGTTTCAACTTCATCAATGGATGCTTCAAGTTTTGATAATTCATCCTTTGATAATTGGATCGGTTCTTTAAAGATAAAGATATCTTCCTCACCCTCTAAAATAATTCTGCCATCAGAGCGGCGTTTGAGGCTTGCTGAGGAGAGGCTTAAACCGGTGTTATGGTTAGTATCAATTTGTTCTTTAATGCGATTGCTTTCAGCTTTTTCTAATTTATATACAATTTCCTGTGCAAGTGATTTTGCATCAGATTCTGCCATGGAAGTGTTGCTTCCCGGAATAACAATATCGCTATAGCTTCTACTGGATGAGGCTGCTTTATCGGAAATATCATTAATAATAATATCTTCCGCCTGACTTGTAGCCGACTGTAATGCTTCCATACGAATTTGAGCCGCTTCTTTTTCTGCTTTTAAACGTATGTCTTCAGCTTGCTTAAGGTTAAATTCCATTGTCGAGCGTTGCTTTTTAAGTTCTTCAGCCTGTTGTAAGGTTTTTTGGCGGACTTGCTTCACTTTTTCGATAGCCTGTTGTTGAGCCGCTTTCTCTGCCTGTCTACGTATTTTTAAAGCTTCTATTTTTGCATGTTCGAGTGTTTGTTCTTTTGCCCGAGCCGCTTCTGATTTTATAAGTGCAACTTCTTCTTCAATTTTTTGGCGTTGTAAGTCTAATTGCTGAGCTTCTTCGGCTGTTTTTCTTACGATGTTAAAGGCTTCTTCTTTTGCTGCGTTGAGTGTTGCATGACGCTCAGCTTCAGTTTGTAAGCGTATTTGTTCGGTTTGATTGTCTAATTCTTGGCGTTGAGCGCTGATGTATTCTGCTTCTTTAGTGGTTTGAAGCACAATGTCTTGTGCTTGCTGGCGTGCCAGTTCGAGTGTACTTGCGCGGTCTCGTTCTGCATCCAAACGGATATGCTCTGCTTCTGTTTCTAGTTGTTGTTTTTTAAGCTCAATTTCCTGCTGTAGTTTTTGAGCTTCGTTTAATGCTTGCTGACGAATTTTTTCAGCATCGGCTGCCGCTTGTTGACGTGCTTTTTCGATGGAATCTTTAATGGCTTCATTGGCATGTTGCTGACGGCTTCTAATTTCTTCTTCAGCACGCTGTTTTTCTTTGTCTTTTAACGATTTAACACGTTGTTCCACCGAACTTCTGGTTTTTTGTAGTTCGTTACGAAGTGCTGCTAACTCTTCATCAGCTTGTTTACGGATTTTTTCTGTTTCTTGTTTAACCTTTTGTTTTGATTCTTCTGTTAATTGTTGCTGTTTTTTAAGTTGTGCATCCAGATATATTTTTTGTTCTTGTAATACGCGTTCTGCAGCTAGCTTATCAACTTCTGCTTTTTCTCTTAAAGCCTGAGTTTCACGTTCAGCCTGCTGTTTTGCTTCGTTAACCGCTTGTTGATGTTTTTTAGCTTCTTCGGCTAATTTTTGTAATTCACGCTCTGCAGCCAGTTTATCGGTTTCTGCTTTTTCTCTTAGAGCCTGAGCTTCATGTTCAGCTCGTTGTTTTGCTTCGTTAACCGCTTGTTGATGTTTTTTAGTTTCTTTGGCTAATTTTTGTAATTCACGTTCTGCGGCTAGTTTATCGGCTTCTGCTTTTTCTTTTAGAGCCTGAGCTTTGCGTTCAGCTTGTTGTTTTACTTTAAGGGCGAGTTGATGTTTCTTAGCCTCTATAGCTTGTTCTTGCAATGCGTGTTCTGCAGCAAGTTTATCAGCTTCTGCTTTTTCTCTTAGAGCCTGTGCTTCACGTTGAGCTTTTTGTTTGGCTTCATTCGCAGCTTGTTTATGCTTTTGGGTTTCTGCCGCTAATTTTTGTAATTCACGTTCTGCGGCAAGCTTTTCAGCTTCAGCTTTTGCACGTAAGGCTTTAGCTTCTTGTTGCAGATGTTGTTTTTCTGTTTCTAGTTTCTGTTTTTCCGCGAGCGATTTTTTATGTGCAACTTGTGTTTCGACATGGTTGGTATTGACTGATTTTTTTGTTTTTTCCAGTGGCGTGACTTTGGCTTTTTCTTTATTGGTGACGGCATTCAAGTTTGCAATGATATTACTCATGCTAGTATTGGATTTATTAATTTTTTCTTTTATTGTTGCAGTATTGTCGAGGCCATTTTTAAGTATGCTGCAACTGAGACCATGTTGGATAAGTAAAAAGGCAGCGGCGGTACTGCGGCTGGCATCGTCACAATAAACAATCGTGTTTCTCTCGGGATTAAAATTATTAAGTTTTAGCCGAATCATTGATAATGGTGTGTTAACCGCACCATCTAAATGCCCATCCATAAAACTTTTGTGTGGACGAACATCAATGAGTAAATCACCGGCATTAACGCGTGATTTTAGTTCTTCAAGATGAATGTAATCTAAAAGCGGGCTTACCAAGAGAGAAATAAAGTCATCCTTTGCCAGCCGCATTAACGAACCCGCATCTAACATGCGAACGGTGGCATTTCTAACCCCATCAGTAATAAGTGCTTCTTCGCCAAAACCATCACCTGCCGCGAGAATCGCAATTTGTACATCTTCTGCTTTCGGGCTAGGGCGGCGGCTTACGCTGCATTTGCCTGTTTTGACAATATAGTAATAATCGTTATTCTCACCCTGATTGACAATGGTTTGACCTTTTTTGGCCACAATTTCTTCCATTGACATAAGAATTTTCTGGATGTTTTCGGTGGGTATTTGTAAAAAAGCGCGTGATTGTAAAAACTTTAACATCCAACCGTTTTCATCATCGCTGCTAATTTCGGTTACTTCATAATTGCCCGATGGACTATCGTCTGACTCAATCAGCATTTCGAGTAAATCGGTATCAATTGAAATAACTTCTGAATTAACCCGAGTTTTAGCCGTACATGGGCGGGGAATTTGTTGGGCAATCGGATATTTTGCTTCAGGGGTTTTTGCCTTGACGGTTTCTACTTTTTTGGCACCATGAGTATGCAGTTCGATTTGACCTGATACGAGGTAATAGCTACGTTTATCTTTTTCGCTTTGACGGAACAAGGTTCTTCCAGCCGGGATCACTTCAACACTGGATTTATTGGCAAGCTCAGATAGTTTATCAACGCTTAATTTACTTAGCGGCTCTAGCGTTTTTAAAAATTTGTTATTTAAATATTTATCTAATATGGCCATGACATCAAAAACTTACGTATGTTAAAAGTTAACCTTCTGTGAAGGCCTGGTTGCTGTGTTGAATGCTACTATTCAGGCAAATCGTCGTTTTTTGACGGATGCGTGAGTACTTCTTCCCCTTAATTATGGCTTTATTTTAGCCATTTTATACTTATTTTAAAGCACTTGTATTTGCTGAGACAGTGCCTTTAGTAAACTTTATACTATTTCTGCGAGTTTTGGTGTGATTTGCTTCTCATTTATAGTTGAAAGCACCAATAATGAAGGAAATTCATTGCTAAATTGTGAACTATTACAATTTTAGTGGCTTTGTGCCTACAGAATATTGAAATGAGCCTATTTATTATTTTGTAAGTATAAATCTGGCTCAATTTAGTGTATTTGTCAACTTTGTGGCATTTGGCTCAATAAAAACAATATACTTATTTATCATATAGTTAGAACTTAGTCTGTAATACTAAAATGTAAAGTGTTCAATTTGTGACCACGTTCAATTTTTAGGTAAATATCATTGTTATTAATAAGGTTATTGGTGATCTTGGCAAAAAGTTTGGGCTGACTAACATAGACACCATTTATGGATTTTATAATATCGCCTTGTCGTAAACCGATTGCACTATTCAGGGGAATATTTTGTACGGATTCGACCACATAGCCGCTTACCCGGCCGTCAGTCATCACTAACTTGAGTGAAATAGCATTTAACCACTGTTGAATATGATGGCGGATATGGTTTAACAGTTGTCGTTTAATATGAATATCAATGGGTAAGTCTGTCGATTGCTTTAAAGGGGCCTCAACCTTTATCGCTGTCCTTTGTTGTAAATGAAGCGTATAAAGCTGATGGTTGCTGGATAGTTCGATTTTATTATGTTGGATACTGACAAGGGTGAAGTTTTTGATTTTATCGGCGAGGGTATAAAAATATAATTTTTTATCACTCAATTTTAATAACGCTAAGGGTTGCGTACCGGTAATGGTTCCGACGAGAGTAAAGGGAAGTTGACATTCTTCTTGTTGAGCGGCGGCATAAAGAGAGGGAATGAATATAAAATAAAAGCTGGCAATAAAAAAGACAGCATTTATACCCCCTCTTTGGAACGATAGTGCTGTTCTAAGTGGAACTTTGGGTGAAACTTTGCGAGCGATAATGGATCGCATATCATTTAATACGCCGTTATGAAGGCAGAAAATCGATGGGGTAGGTCACCGTGACGGTTGCAACGTCTTTCTTTTTAAAGCGGAAAATTTTTACTTTAAGAACAAGTCTTCTTTCAAAACGTTTTGCTTTTAATTCGCTGGATATAACGCGACACTTTGTCACTCTGCCACTGGGTAAAATAGTCAGTTCCAAAATAACTTTCCCTTGTAAGGATGGATCTTTACGTAAAGCACGATTATAAAGTGCGAAGATACCGCCTTTATTGCGTTGAAATACGCGTTCAATTTCTTCCTGACTACGGCCAGCTTTACCACCTACAGTTCGTCGTGTGCCTGTGCCACCTCCACCAATGTTACTGGATACCCCACTCAGGCTACGGCCCGCTAACGATCCACCGCCTGTTCTATTGCTTAAACTAGAGGTATTAATGCCTCCACTACCACGTCCTGCTTTAGCGGTTAATATATTGCTAGCGGCACGTTTACTTCTTGTTTTACCTGATTTGGATAAATGTGTGGAGCGGATTGATGCAACATTAAAACTGTCTCGCAGATCGGCTAGTTCATCGGTTAAGGCCATTAGGCCACTGGAAGCGGCTTTTTTTATTGCTTTTTTTCTGGCAGCTGGTTTTTTTGATTTCTTTTTCGCTTTTTTTACATGTTTCTTTTTGGCGGCGGCTTTTTTCTTAGCTGCTGGTTTGGGTGCGGCTATTTTTTGTTTCTTCTTTTGTACTAATAGTTTGGCTAAGCGTGGTGCAACTTGTTTAAGTTCTTTTTGTTCCAAATCGGGTACAGGCAAGAACGGAAAAATAACAGTAAGGATCAGGAAAAATAACAGGCTACGTTTTAGTATTTTATTAAAACGGACATCATTTTCTGTTTTAGACCAGGGCAGTATGGGTTCATTATAAAATGCAGCATATCCCATTTTTATTTTGCTCCCTGCTTGCTATTAGCCGTTATGGATTTTTTTACAACGGCTAAGGCGATATTATTAAAATCACTTTGGGCGCAGGTCAGCATAATTTTTTTAAGTAATTTATAAGGAATTTTTCGATCACCCATAATGGTGACGGGGCGGCGTTTCTTTTTACCGGTATTTTTCTTTCTGGCATTTTCTTTTTTCTGGTACTTTGCAAGCATCACAGATAAAGGTCGTATAGTCGTCGAACGGTTGCGTAAGGCCTGTTTTACGCTGATAACCAGTTCACCATTAACCCGAATATCTTTATTGTTGACCATCACAACAATGGTTTGCTTAGGCATCTTTTCGGCAGTGGATTCGGGCAATTTAATGGCTTTAGGCGTTGGTAAGGCTTCAGATTCAGATGAAGTGACTAACAAAAAAAAGACTAGAATAGTAAAAATATCCATTAACGAAACCATATTCAGCGAAGCTGTGGTTTTTTTGCGTTTATGGTGACGAGCCATTCTTTTTATACGACGAGATTCAGACATAATTCTAATCTTTGTTAAGGAGCATCCCCGATAGAAATATCAGGAAAAAGCTCAGCATTAATGATTTCACCTTCTTCGAGTGCTTGGTAGCTACGCACTGAGTCCATTACACTGACCAACGTTTCATAGCTGATATTAGGTGCAGATAAAATGGAGGCATTGGTTTTATTTGGGAAACGCGATTTAATTTGCCTTAATGTTTTAGCAAGGTAGGCATAGTTATAACCTTTTTTATTGTTCTTGATGCGTTTAATCAAACCACCACGACTATCAGCCAGAGCAATAAAATTTTTACGGATGATGACTTGTAACTCAAAGTCAGGTTTCTTATGTTTACTCGCCGCTCCCGAACTGGGTAAGTTGAGTTGGAGAACCGTGAGATGGCTAAAAACAGCAGTAATCAGCAGAAATGGCACCAAGATGACCATTAAATTCATAAAAGCCGTGATTTCAAGTTCCGGTGTGTCTTTGTGCCGAAGTTGCCTGTTACGTATTCTGCTCATGTTAAAGACTATGCCTTATTTTTACGTTGCATAATAAGATTGACAAATTTTACAGTTGCCATTTCAAGGCTATCAACAATTTCAGTTGTTTTAGTTTGAATCACGGTGTAAACAAGTAATAACGGAATCGCAACCATTAAGCCGAATGCAGTGGTGTTCATTGCAACTGAAATACTGGTAGAAAGGATTTCACCTTTTAATGCTGGGTCAACTTGTGCAACGGCGGTAAAGGCTTTGATTAATCCGATAATGGTGCCAAGTAATCCTAGCAGTGTGGCGATATTGGCATACATGGCTAAGTAGTGGGTTCGTTTTTCAAGACGCGGAATAATCTCCAACATACTTTCTTCCATTGCCGCTTCAATGTCATCCCGAGCTTGTGCAGATTTGTACTTAGATAAACCAGAGTTTAAAATTTTAGCAATAGGTTGGTTCGACTTGTTGGATGCGCTATAAGCCTGCTTGAAGTCACCACTTTGCATAAGAGGCATGATCTTTTTCAGCAACATGCGATTACGCGCTCTTGATTGGGTTAGGTATATATAACGTTCAAGAGCAATAGCGCTGCCAATGGCAAGCACAATAGCAATCGGTATCATAAATGAACCGCCTTCCTGAAAGAATGTAACAATACTGGTATACATGATTTTTCTCCTTATAAAACCTTAAACTTATTTTTTACTTGATTCTGTTTTATCATGCAAGGCATGATAATAATTTACTTGGCGTTGGAACACTTCACGATCAATAGGCTGTAGTGCTTCATCAATTAAACTTTCTAATGGTGGTTGACTCATGTCAGGCACTTCTGATTTTTTCCATGGCACGATATAAAGAATCTTTGGAAGTTCCTGATTACCAATAATAGCAGTACCTTCTAAATCTAATCTATCCTCGGCATGTGCGACAGAATAATTAATGGAGAGTATAAGAAATAAACTACTGCTTAATATTTTCATCCGTGTTTGCCCCTTGATGTTTTATGGGTGGTGGTTTGTGCTGTTTTAACTCGTCTTTTTAAATCGAGTATCCATTTAGCCACTTTTGTATCGGCTCGTGTTGAAAATTGTTGATACTGTTCATAGTGATACAGTGCACGTTTTAGATCATCCAAGTATAGGTCGTATAAAATACCGAGATTGAGATGTGCGTTGGCATATTTTGAGTTTTTTGATAGTGCTTTTTGATAAGCTTCTTTTGCCTCAACAAATTTCCCACTGCGACGATATGCGACACCTAATAAATTGTAGCCAACGGCATTATCTCGATTAATCTGTATGGCGCGTTTAAATGCGGCTTCAGCTTTACTTAAACGATTTTTTTTCAGGTAGATTAATCCTATATTAAGTTGAGGGCCGGCAAATTTCGGGTATTTCTTGTTGATTGAATTAAACAGGTGAAATGCACGTTTAGTTTGTCCCGCCTTCATTGCCATAATAGCACGTTGGTAAGCTGCTTGTGCTTGCGGAGCAACCGGAGTAGTGTTTGTTTTTTCAGGAGCCGTTGCCAGACAGGCGTTAAGTAATACTGTACTGACGGCAACAAGAAAAATATTACGCAAGGGCATTTTAATGTGATTAATGAATAGCATCGACATACCGTTCTACCTTTTCAGTTTTTGCGTAACGTATAGGTTGTAATCTTGATAATTGTTTAAGACTTTTCTTAACCCAGTTATTATAAATACCTAAACGGACATTTTTTATATTTTCAACATGGATATCAATAGCTTTTTCTTCAAATGGAAAGGC
This sequence comes from uncultured Thioalkalispiraceae bacterium, assembly GCA_964472525.1. Taxonomy (GTDB): domain Bacteria; phylum Pseudomonadota; class Gammaproteobacteria; order UBA6429; family Thiohalophilaceae; genus SZUA-37. The sequence continues at coordinate 29,093 of CAYYLL010000014.1, forward strand.
TTGTTCTTCCAATAGAATGTCATATTGTTCTTTCTCCTCGGCTGATAGCCCTTTAGGACGTTGTGACTTCATTAAGGCGCGAGCAAAATTGTTATATATTTCTGCAATTTGATAGGTTGCCGAGGTGGATACATCTGCAACTTTATAATTGAGAGCTTGCTGGTAAGCTTTAATTGTTTTTTGCATTAAACGTTTTTTCTTTTTCAGGCTTTTCTTTAAAGGGATGCGTAAGCGTATTCTATTATATTGAGTTCGAAGCGGCTTCGCTAATACCAATGTCGCATTCCCTGCAAGATATTTGGTTCTGTCGGTGCGATGACGGCCACCTCTTGCATCGGCTTTAATAATTTCGCGTAACCAGTGGCCCCATTTTTTAAGCTTACGTGCTTTTTTGTAATGCTCCGCCAGTGTATTTCGAGCTTCCATGGCTTCTGCCAGTGGACGTGGGTATTGTTTTATGTATTTTTTATAAAGGCGTATCCCATTATTTTGGTTACCCCCTTTAAGGTAGAGGTTTGCCGCTTGTAATGTCATGTCTCGTTTAAAGTTAGCATTGCCTTTAGTTTTAAGCAGTTTCTCGATTTCTCCTGCGGCTTTGGTGTATTGTTTTGTTTCCGTGTAGATAAAGGCAAGCTTTTCGGTTACGCCTTGCTGTAATTTCTTCTTTTGCGGGTAATTTCTTCTGAATTGCTCAAGAATATGGGAGGCACGTTTTAATTGCTTTTCTTTTATAAGTAAAGTTGCAGCATCGTATTCAGCTGCCGCTAATAGAGGTGAGTTAGGTACTGCTTTCTTTAAACGTAAAAAATGAGACACGGCAAGCTGATTATTGTTGCTCGCTTTAGCTAATTCCCCTTGCTTGTAAATACTGGCTGCTAATCGTGTTTGCATGGGTTTATAGAGTTTGCTGGTTTTAGCAGTACGGTGTAATACTTGTTTGTAAGCTTTTTCTGCCTCAGCATAATTGGCTAAAGCAAATTCAGAGTGGCCGATAATACCCCATGCTGTACGTTTGTCGCGTGGTGAGGTATATTTTGATTTCATTTTTAACAATAAGCGAGCGGTTTGATTGGCTCGAGCGTAACGCTTGTACGCATAAAGTGTTTCGCTGGTTTTAGCTAATACCGATGGTACACGTTTATCCTGTGGAAATTTTTCACTAAATAATAATGCGCTTGCAATGGCTTTTTGTTGCCAGACATAAACAAGTTTTCCACTGTTTTTATTTTTGCTGTTCTGTACCTGCCGTTGCAGCTTCGGATAAATTAGAATAGCTGCATAAGCGGCTTCTGCACTTTTCTTATGTTTGACGTAACCATAAGCTGTTTTTTCAAATTCCAGTATTGCTTTTTGGTACTGTCCTGATTCGTTTAATGATTCAGCCAGTAAGAAATTCATATTGGCACTGGCTTTGTCATTAGGAAACATTGTAATAAATTCGTCATACCATTTTGCGGCTTGACGGTAATCACTTCGTTTGTGTGATTTTCGGCCACTGGCATGATAGTACGTTGCAAGGTCTTTAATATGCAATGCGAGTAATGGTTTAATAAAATTGCGCTTTTCATTACTCTGAGTTCGCCAGTAGTAACTTTTAGTATTATATCGTTTAATAAAATCAATTTTAGATTGAATAACCAGGCTGGTTAGGCCACCTTTCTTATAAGCTGAAATGGCGTCCTGATGAAATATCGGTGCATCAGGGTCATTTGGGGCATGTTTAACGTAAGCCATATAAGTATCGGCTGCATCGACTATGCGATCTTTATTTTGATATTGTTTACCTAATGCACGGTATAGAAGTGGTTCATAGGGCTTTTTCCCTGAAGATTTAAGATAACGTGTCAGGGTGCGAGCGCCTTGTTGGTATGATAATGTCAAGCTGGTAACACGTAGGGTGTCATTGAGTAATTCTTTTTCGCTACGACTAATACCCGGTGATAATGTAACTCGACCTAGTTTACCTTGAGAACTCTTTATATCGAGTAAATGAATAAACTGCTTCAATGCTTGAGGGTATTTATTACGTTTAAAGAATGTCCAGCCATATTTATACATTGCTTTTTCGAAAAACAAAGAGTGCTTATAATTTTTAACAACGTTGTTGTAAGCATTTCCTGCCAACGCATACTTGTTTAATACGAAATAAGTTTCTCCAAGCCTGAAATTAACTTCATCACTATACTTTGAGTGAGGGAATTTTCTTTTTAATCTGTTAAGAGTATTTTGTTCATTTTGTGTTTCAGCAAGCAATGAATAGGCTTTTGCGAGTTGATATAAAACCAATTCATTTTCTTTTGAATTTTTGTGGGTTCGTAAGTAACGTGTATATTGTTTAATGGCTGAACGAAGTTGCTGTTTGCCGGCTGCCGACATTGGGTCGTCATCGGCTGCCGTTCGGTCTTCACCTGACATTAATTCCAAATCAGCTAGGCGACGTTGTGCATCACTGTAAATATCTTCAACGGGTACGCTACGAAGGAACTCTTTGTATTTTGCAACAACACTTTTTCTTTCTATGGGTTGTACTTTAATATTTTCAATAACAAAATCTTTATCCTCGATACTGGCGATGGTGGGTGAATTTCTACCCGTTGCACAGGCAACAAGAATCATCGATAGAGAGAACCCAGTTAAAATAGTTCTGGCCATTTTAAAATTTAGGTTTGCAGCTTGTGATTTAATAACATGTTTCACTCTGCATCACCCTGTTGCGATATTTTTTTCGAAGATGATAGAGAAATTTTGTCATATAAACGTGCTACAGAAAAACGCGCTCTGGCATGATATTTTTTTAATGCGCGTTGTTTATTATTTAATTCACGCATTGCCATTAGCACTAAAAATCGTTGTTGTTGTCCCAGTAAACGCTTAAGCTTTCTTTTTAAACGTGTAATACGAGTTGTTTTTTCAATAATTTTTTCATTAAAGCCCGCAAAGCGTGAGGGTGCTGCTTCCCATGCCTGTTTAATCGATTGGGTTGCCTTTTTTGTATCATCAAGTGCGGACTCAACTAGCTTAAGTTGTTTTTCAGCTTTCCATAAACGCGGAACATAGTCTCTGGACAGTTTCCATATCATTATTCCTTTTAAAATATGAAATTTATGTTTTTGCTCTGTTAAATCACTACTGTTTCTTAAATTTTCCAATGCAAGTTCAACGCGGCCTAATTTTTTTATCTGCTTGCGTTCTTTTTTTGTTGCAAGTGCCAGTATGTCGTTTTGTTTGTCAATACGTGTCAGTTCTTTTTTAAATCGGTCTTTTTCGTTGGTTAAGGCAATAATTTTATTGATTCTTTCATCATTCTTAATTTCGGGTAATTTATTTTGGTAACGTAACTTTCTTTCTTTTAGCATAAGTTCGTAAGCGGGAAATTGGTCTGTCCAACGATTAAGTACTTTCTGTAAAAATAACAGATCACGCAAGTTTAAATAAGCTTGTTGAAATTTATTTTTTGCAATGAGTTGTTCAATGTACGGCGTCGCAAGAGAAACCGGCGGTGTGGTTAGCCGGAAACCATTATCTTCTTTTTCTGCACTAAGTACCTTACTTAATGACGCAATCAGTTCGCCTCCTTCTATGATATTAATAACGGCATTAATCGATTTAAGTTCCTGATCGTAAACGGCAACGGCATTCTGGTAATGCCCGAGTGCATTAGTATTTGCCTTGATTTGTTCAAGTGTGTAGGGGATGGCTAGCATTGCCTCTTGTACCGCAGTATCAACAGCGTCTCGTTTTTCTAATGCCATCCATGGACGTAGTGCTTTTTTGTGTTCATTTAATGTACTGTATGCCCAACCGAGCCCAAGTAATGCTTTATTCGAAAACGGTCCTTTAAGCCGTACCTGACGCAAAAATCCGGGGGCTCGATCGGGTTGGTTATTACGGATATAGGCAAAGCCAATGGCTAAATTAGCTTTATCAACCAAAGCATTTATTTCTGCTGAATCAGCATTGATACTGCTTATCTGACGTAAATGTTGTATCCCTTCTTTATATTTCCCATCTCGTATTAAAGCGACACCTATATTATAGAGTGCATAGTAGGCCCATTCACTATTGTCCGAAAATTGTTCGAGTAGTTGGGTTGCTTTAGCATATTCTTTTTTGCGCAAATAAATATTGGATAGTAAATGCAGTTTTTCGTCATTAAAATAGACGGGCAAGGTTGTTGTTACATTGGTGAGGGCTGCAACTGCTTTGTCATAAAATGATTTTTTATAAAATAATTTACCTAGGTAGAAGAAGGTACGATCGCGTATAGAAATCGGTAAATTTTTGGCTAGTAATTTTGTGAAAACATCATGAGCCTGATTGTGCAATCCATAGGCGAGAAACAACCCACCTTTTAATAATTCAGGCTCGTTACCCTGTGTGGTGATGGGATTTTGTTTGTCTGCAACCATCAGGTTAGTCAGAGATGAAAAGTATTTACTCTGATAGAAATTATATAATGCTTCGCCATAACGCAAGTCTTTAATCGTTTCTTTGGGAAGTTTGTCATTGGCTGTCGCTGGAATGAACGCACAGCCTAATGTCAGTACAGAAACTGATAGCACTAGTCGAATATAATTGTGTGACAGCGACATGGTGGATGTTATTCCCAGACCTTAACTTTAAACTGTGGTTGTTGTTTTACCGTGTCATCACTTATTTTGAGTTCTACAAATTGAGCGGCACTTGTTTTATTGATAATGGTGGTTGAGCCTTCTTTGTAGGGACGGTTATTGGGGCCAATGCCCGTGTAATAGGCGATAATTTCATGTTTGCCGGAAGGTAGGTTGCCGGTGTAAATACGTTGTACGCCACCACGCTTTAAAGCTTCAATTTCGCGTTTAGTATATAAATGGTTGGCAACAATTTTGTCATCAAGCCTGACTTGCACAGAGTCAAGTCGAAACAGATTGCCAATGTCTATTGATAAAAATATGGATATTTGGGTGTTGGAAGGAAATAACAGTTCTTCTTCCAGCATAAATAAGTCGCGATTCAGATCCAGAACTTCTTTTTTTAGGCCTTGTATCTGGTTGTCTAGGGAACGTAGTTCATTAGACGGCACAGCGGTAGAGGCTGTTTCTTCAGCCATTGTATTTATGCTGTTCAGTAATAGAAAACCTAGAATAGCAAATGAATAAATTATTTTTTTTAACATAAGAGGTATACCTGTTTTTAATACCATAATGATAATAATATTTGTGCGACCCAAGCTGTAAACGAATATTGTGCACCGGTTTTGTAATTGGTGAAATCATCGTATTTAAATTCCATATAGCTGAGTGATGTTGTGAATGTACCTTTGCTGAAAAAGCCCCTGTCATTTTCAAACATGTGGTAAGTGTATCCGGCTTTTAATGAGGTATCGGAAAAAGTACTTAACTCTTTATCTCGAGCCATATAAATCATTTCGGCATCAAAGTTATCACTGTAGAAGCTGGCTTTGTTTTGAGAATACAGCCGATAAGAAACCTCGAAAATGTTTTTATTGCCTAAATATTTGCTAAAGCCGATTTCGATGGTATCGCTTTGGATGCCCCAAGTGTCAGTAAAATAGCGATAGTCAAAATGAATGGAACCACGCCAGTCAAAGTAAGTTAAAGATCGAAATGAATAGGCTTCACTGGTTCGTGTTGACGGATAAATTTCAGGTACATAAGCACCAAGAACGCGTGCGGCACGATACGGGTTATTTAGAAAACCTTTTTCTGCGATAGCTTCGTAATTAAAACTGGTTATCCAGTTTTTTGTGATAATTTGAGATATTCCCAAACGGTAGCGGTAGCGATTTAATGCTTTATTAAAGTCAGTATCAACGCGTTTTACGGTATCCGATGATGTGGAATAGCCCATGCTAAAGGTTGTCATTCCACCAAAAAATTCCTGAGACATATCAATGTTATAAGAATCGGATAGATAATCATTTTCTTCGCTGTTGTTATAAGAGATGCTGGTAATCGTATCATTGAATAAATAGTCGACTCCCAATGAAATATCATCACGCTTATCAGTATATTCGCTGGCTTGAGCCTGAACATCAATAGAAGCACTGGTGATATTATCAACATAGTAGCTTGCAAAAACTGAATACGATTTTTCGTTACCTTTGCGTACTAAAATAGCCGGACCTTGCGCAGTGACGCCACCACCGGAATAATAGTGGGTCATAATATCTGCACGATCATCGGCTAGTACGGCTGCATGTAACAAACGTACGGATAGAAAAAATACAAGCAGTATAAAGTTGAAGTAATTCAATAATTTCATTTTATCTTGTAGCTTAGTTACAACCACAGCCCCCACCCACACTGGTTCCAGCACCATGCGAACCTTCGCGTACGTTATAAACATGCTCAAAGTGACTTGAAATAGAAGGTTGCCTTGTGAAACTCATAATAGGATCGGCTAAAATCTCACGTTCATAAGGTTGCACCCACGGTTCAAAAGAAGAACACGCTGTTACCGCGCTCATTAATAGAATAGCGAGACTTATTCTTAATGATTTTTGTTTAGTTAGGAAAAGCATGGTTTTTATTCTCTTAATAGTTGTTTAATTGCTTTAACATATTTTTTCTCATACCCCGGCTTGTAGCCGTAGAATATATTTCGAACTTTTCCGTCTCGATCTATGAGTAAGGTAAAAGGCATAGCCTTTATAGAATATAATTTGCTGACAGTCTGTGAGCTATCAAACAAGATTGGAAATTTAGCACCTAAATCTCGTGCCATTTTAGATGCTTTCATTTTATTCTTGTCGATATTAACACCTAGCACGGTAAAGCCAATATTTTTGTATTGTTGATAAATCTTTTGTAACTTTGGGATTTCAACCCGACAAGGGTTGCACCAAGTCGCCCAAAAATTAAGCATAATAACTTGACCACGTTGCTCGGTTAAACGGATATTTTGTTTTGTTGATGACGATAAGGTGAAGTCTGGAGCTGTTTGGTTAACTTTTACGGCATAGGCAGAGTTGCTGCCAACTATTAATAACAAAGACACTAATATTTTGATAATAGAGTTTTTCATTGTGTCAGCCATGATTTAGGTTAAAAATAAATAGACAGACCAAGTGTCATTTCGAGATTGCTAATAACTTTACTTGTACCCGTTATATCAGATTCAAATGAATGCCGCCTTACATCCATATGAATGGCAAGCCAGTCTTTTGGCAGTATTCGGAAACCCGCACCTAATATGGTTGTACTGTGATCCTTGCTGACAAAAGTGGTACTGCCTGCACCGGCGACAAGATAAAATGAACTGGTCCATGCCACCTCTTCAACTGGAAAGAATTCTCCGGAAAACAGGTTGTAACCGACAATGACATAGTTGTATTCAAGTGTTTCAGTTTCATTAGGGAAAAGTCCACCGGGTAATATTTTGCGGAAGGTGGTGTCTGAAACATCGGTGCTGCCAAAAGAACCCTCGATAAAGGCACGTTCGGTTATGTGGTAGGTCACTCTAAAACCGGTCACCGTATTGGCACCAAAGTCTTCCATATTATACTGCCCCATATAGGTGCCAACTTCAAAATTTTCGGTATCAATTTTGGGGATAACAATATCTCGGCGTTCAATTTCAGGTTTGATAACCTGTTCATCCTGAGGGTGAAGCTCGCGAGTGGATTCGGCTGCATTAGCAAGACAACTAATGCTAAGAATGAGTAAGCTTAAAATCGTTTTCATAATTTTTATCATTGGTTAAATTAAAAGAAGAAGGAGAACCCACCATTAATCTGTGAATATTCATCACTTCGATTGTCTCCAACAAGCACAACGTAAGTACTGGCTTCAAGACGGAAATAAAATCGGTCTGATAAATAATATTTTACACCTATGCCTGCGTTAGCCATATCAAGAGTACTTGATTTTGCTGCGACTAACGAAGTTGAGGGTACATTTTCAAATTTCCCGTAGCCGATATACATAAAAGGGCTAAAACGTGCATCGGGATAAAGTTGTAAGTTAAAATTGCCTTGATATAAGGTTGAGCTCGAAAACTTGCCAGCAATTTTTGTATAAGCTAACTCAAATATTATATTTGGTGTTAATTTATAACCTAGCCGAAGGGTGAAGCTTTGTTCACTTTCAAATAAACCACTGGCAATACCAAACTCTAAACGACTTTTTAGGTAGTCATCGAGTAAAATATCTTTAAAGGATTTTTTTACGCCTGCTTCGGTGAGTGTTTTCTCTAATTGCTTTCGTGCAACCCAACCTGTTTTATTTGAATCAGTTTGTACTTTAAACCAGTCCGTTTTTCGTTTTAATATTTTAATTTTATTTCCGCGCTGGTCGACAAAAAAAACAGGGAAGCCACTCCCCGGGCCAGTATGTAATTCAATATAGGCTTCGACTATTTTTACTTTTTGATACTCATCTTGTTTATCGGTTTCTTTAGCTTGCACCGAAAAAGGAACAATAAGTAGCAATACCAACAGTATATTGAATAGTTTCAATTGAATACTCATTAGGGTGTAACCGGGTTGTTTATCCAGTTAAAGATAATGGTGTAATTCGCATCACCCTTGGTAAAAATATCACCACCCGCATGGCTGCCCACACTGGAAAAGATGCCTGTTAAAGGTTCAAGCAACAGTTTACTTTGAGATGGGTCAACCAGATTTGCAAATGATTTTGCCGAGATAAAGTTAGCCGTAAGCTCACTGGTTGAGGTTGCATTAGGATAAATTTTAAAGGAGCCACCTGAACCGCCACTTATATTATGACAGCCGCTAGCTGAGCAGGTTTTACCCCCAATATTGGCATTAAACACAGCGTTGACTGAACCAGTAAAGGTTGTGTAGCTAAGGGTTTGTACACCAACGTTCTTTTTGTTTTCGACCTGTTTACAGCTTGTTAAAGTTAACAAGCTGTAAAGAGCGAAAAATAAAATAGCGATGCGTGGTATAGCTTGATACGGCATAAGCTTTCACTTTCTTTATTATTTTATTTTTAAGGAGTTGTAATCCAGTTAGCAATGGTTGTGTAATCTGCATCTGATGTTGACATAACCGGCTTGGTTCCGCCAGCGCCATTATCAACTTGTGGGTGAACATTGCCGTTTGTGGATACAGGTTTGCTTAATAATATGTTATTAGAAGCAGTCGTGGTATCCGCTACCATGGTATTTGTGACGTTCAGATCGCCTTCGGCATCACCGGTGAGTACAAATCGGTTACGCGAGAATTTTGTGTTAGCCGAGCCAGTCGCACCATTGTCACCAAAAGCTTGATGGCAACCCGCACAACGCGCCATTAAGATAGGTTGTATGGTTGAGTTAAACACCGTTTTATTTAAACCACGAGGTGGGATACGCATTTCAGCTTGATCTTGAATACCGTTGCCGTTGGTGTCGCCTCCAAAAGGTGTATTGTAATATTGGCCACCAAGATCAATCCATTCATTAATCACACGACGTTCTGACGCGTTGGTCATGGATGAGTGATCCACTACGGGTGGTGTGGTATTAAAGTCAACACTGACATCATTGACGCGTCGAGCCGGTGCTTTTAGTGCTTTATTGTAAAGTACCGCCATTAGAATACTGCCGCGTGCATTGGCAATTGAAACAACCGGGTTTTCTCGTTTAACGATTAAGCGACCATCGCTTTTAATTGTAATGGTGGGCAAGCCGGTTGTTGGGTCAAGAATAGGGTCGCCTACCATAAGTTCACTGTAGGAGGTGAGGTAACCTTCGCCGCCAGCGGTGTTGCGTAGGTCTAAACCGCCGGTACGCTTAAAGTCTGTACTTGTGCCGGTTGCATCATCAGGTGTATTGGCATTGTGGCAGGTAGTACACTTGTATGTTGCGCCATTAGCAATATTAACAATAGGTGAACCGGTATTATTAGTGCGTGATGCGGTCCAGATAGGAGCCACATTAGTCTTATAGTTAACAACGCCTTTGCTAGGTGCGGTTGTTGTTAGACCGGAGTAGTCAATCGTAAGATTGGCTGTTTTTTGTGCCGCGTTCATCGCCCACACATCGGTATAGATCATGTCTGTTTTTAACAGAGGGTAATTAGTCGGGTCAGCATTAAAACGTGTTTCTGCCATGGTTTCACCGCCTTTACCCGGCATGGTCGTATTCGGGTGGTTGCCGGCAATGGGAGTAACGTTAATTGAACTACCTCGGCGTGGAGAATGGCAACCATTACAGGTGCGTACTTCGCCTGATTTTACTTGAATCCAGTTAGTGTGTACCTGAAAAGCACGTCCTTCTGAATCGATAACATTAATAGCGATAGGTGTATCGCCGGGCACTTCAATTTTAAACGAACCATCGGGCTCAAGCTCTGTATAACCAACAATTTGTTGCATTTCAAAATTAGTTTCCCCCATGTCGTTTTGCCCCATACCTGATGGCGTGGCAACGGCTTTGGTGATACGGATAAAGCGACCCGGACGGGTTTTATAATTAGCATTGGTTGGGTCTTTCATTGCTGCAATATCGGCCACACCGCTTGATGTTTTGGGGATGCTTTCACCTGCCATTAAGGCTGCATTGCCCATACGGCCTCGACTATCAGTGTCATAAACGCTTTTCACGTTTAAGATGCCGACACCTGCACCACCATTTTTAGCGGCAAGCGTTGCATCGAGGGTTTTATCGTCAATGCCGTTAGGCTTAGGACGAGCCATTAAGGCAACGGGGCTGCGCAACACTTTACCAGCTGAACCAACGTCAATAACGTCTAAATCGCCGGTGGTAAGATTGAGCATGTAGATGCCATATTGAGGAGTACCTTCGGTTGCAGAAATAACATTGGTAATTGGATTTGTTTCTGTTGGGCAGTTTTTAATATTGATAGCTGAACAAGAAGCGGCCCAACTGACCAGTAAACGGTTGGTGCCATCGTATAAAGGGTATGGATCGGTTGCACGGCCAAATTGTGATAAACCTCGACCAAAATTCATGGATTTTGCGGTGGCTTGTGATTGCGCGCTGCCGGACACACTGGCATCACAGTCATTATTTTCGGAGCAGTCATTGGCTTTAATAAGCATTAGCGCGCCACCTTCTTTGGTGCGTGATAAAGGCATTAAACTACTGATAATGGTTTTGTTATCCGGCATTTGACGAGGATGCAGAAAACTATTACCGGGGCTATGCGCGCCGTAGAAGACAAACATATTGGTGCCATCTGGGTTGGTAGTGAAAACACTAAACTGGTTACGGCCACCCACATGATCCCAGCGTGAGTACATGATTTCGCCAGTGGATAATACAGTCGGGTTACGGTCATGACTCTGGTTAAATGAAATCTGGCGAATACCGGTGCCATTTGCGTTCATTGTATGCAATACCGATGAACGTTCACGTTCATATTCATCGCGGGAAGCGTAAGGTTGTATTTTATTGATGGTCATCAGTTCTTTTGAACGTGTTTGACGATTTGAGCTGAAAACGATTAAGTCACCGCTATCGCGTGGTACATAGGCCGGATCAACATCGTCCCCTTTATTGGCTTCTGTATCACTTTTAATAATACGGGATGGATTGGTGCTACTGAGGGCTTTGGTGGTATCGTATTCGTAAACATTCCATGTGCCTGAACCACAATTCAATTTCATTGAAAATAGAATTTTGGTGCCATCATAAGAAACTTCCAGATCCGAGACATCGCCCTGTCCATTGGTTAAATGTGAGGTGACATCGGTTTTGCTTGAACTGGGTGAAGATAGTTTGCGTACATAGAGTGCGCCACCGGCCGAACATATGGCGGCATCGGTAGGATTACCGGTTGTATTTGAATTACGTTCAACATAAGCAATGGGTTTGTTACCTTGAATAATCACATTACTGCTTGAACTGCTGTCTCCACCGCTAGTGCTGCCACCACCGCATGAGGTTAATAATGTGCTCGTAAATGTTACAAAAATAGGTAGGATTAATTTCGTATTAAATCCACACATATTTATTTCCCCTTAATTTGTTGAAGTGTTGTTTTTCAACATAAACAACCGGACCCTGATATTTAGATGTTAAAATGTGACTAAAATTTAGATGTTTATGAAAATATTAGCTGTTAGCTCGGTCACATAATGGAATACCCCTTATTATTTAAGGGCTTATTCTGTGAAGTCCATTGCTATTTGGCTAATTTATAAGCAGATTAATCCATATTATTATGTTTTGTGGGCTGCTCCAGTCCCGAAGAAAAATGCAGCTTACCCTGTTTATCAATAATAATTGCATCGTATTGTGGTAATGAATTGACTAATTTAAGTGCTTTTTGGGTGGGTAAGATAAAAAGCGTGGTGGACAGTGCATCGGTGGTGGTGGCATTGGGGCCAAGAACGGTCACACTTTGGCTAGCGGTTGCCGATTTACCTGTTTTAGGTTGAATAATATGGTGGTAACGCACCCCATCTTCAATAAAAAAGCGTTCATAGTCGCCAGAGGTAGAAATAGCCGTATTTTCCAACGGCAGGATAACCACATATTTATCTTTATGACGAGGGTGGCGGATCCCAGTAATCCACGGTTTACCATTTTTGTCGCCCAAAAGACGGCTGTCACCACCTGCCATGACCAAAGCATGGCGTATGCCAAGTTGCTGAAGTTTCTGGATACAGCGATCAACCGCGTGGCCTTTGGCAATACCGCCCAGGTCGATGCGTACCCCTTTGTGTTTAAAATAAATTTCGGATGTTTTGGCTAATAACTGAATTTTGGTGTAATCGATATTAGCTAGATTCTTTTTAATGAGTTTATCCGTTGGGCGTTGATGTTTTCGGTAATCATATAAATAACCGACACTGGCGAAAGTAATATCAAAGATACCTTTTGACAGTTTTGAAATAGTTTGTGCCTTGAGGATAAGTTTAAAAAGTTCGGGGCTAATTTTAACCGGATGCTTGGCGGCCTCCCGGTTAATAAGCGAAACTTCACTGCTTGCTATAAATGGGCTCATTGTTTGATCAATACGCTGCATTTCTGTCTTCACGATATTGATTGCTTTTTGTGCCGTAGATTGATTTTTATCCCAAAGTTCAACGCCCACCCGCGTTCCCATAATATCCCAGTATTGTTTGTACCAGTCAGCGAACAGAGGTTGGGAATACCCGCATGAAATTATAAGTAATACAAATAAACGAAATAACATGTTGTTAGTTTAATAAATTTTAGATGAAGGTAACATCAATTAATTGATATTAAGCAAACATTTCCTCAGCAGGCTCGGGAGTGGTATTTATGCGTGTTTTATAACGAGCGATAAGCTCATCGGCTGTTTTTTGCATACCGGGTTCAAGGAAGGTGGCCTTGTTTAAAGCGTCAAGTCCGGTCTTGTCGTTATAGGATAATAAAATACGGCCAATGGCAAACATGGCTTTAGCGTGCATGGGGTTACGTTCTAAAATTTTCTTATATATAGGTATCGCCGCGTGATAGCCAGTAATTTTTTCTGTTAGCACCGCAAATTCCCAGGTTTCGTTAGCGGATAGCGGTTGTTGCTGTATTTTACTGGCTAAAAGGTTAAGGCGCTGTTCATTGCTATTAAGTTGAGTGTTTGTTTCTCGCTGAGTTTGTAAACGTTGTAACCACAAGTTATCAAAAATACGGGTTACTTTAGGCAATGCATTGTCCAGATAAGTTTGCGCAGCGGTGGTATTAAAAGGTTCTGGCAATCTGTAATTTTCATAACCGATTTCATTTAATCGTGTTCGTAACAAAGGGGCTGGGAATTGAAAGTCATTTAATTTTTGGAATTGCTGCTCAATTAATTTTTGTGAACTATCTATTTTGATACTTTGAGCAAAGGATACCGCCATATTGGCATGTGGGAAAATCATTTTATCGGGGTATTGCCGTTGTAGTTTATACATGGAAACCCAGAAGGTATTTTTTAAATAGTGATTGGCAATTAGGGTTTGGGACAGTGTTTGTGATAATTCATCCTCCTCTGCCATTTCCAACGCATATTGGTCGGCTGCGAGTTCGTCCATTCGTATGGCATAAAACGCAATGGCAGAAAAAAATTTTTGGTAACTTTGAATAAGGTAAAAGAAAGGTTTTAAGAACCACTGCGTACTTTTATGACAGGCTGCTAAATATTGTTGCAGTTGATCATGGAACAGACTTATTCTGCCGGTGACTTTGTTATTTACCAAAGACAATTGGCCAATGCGTCGTGTAAGCAATACTTTGAACTGTTTGGCTGAAACAGTTTGCATAAGCGGCAAGCCGATTTGCAATGTTGTTTGTCCTAACTGTGGAACACAATACAATGGTGTATTATGAATACTAATATCAAACTGGTCGGTGATTAATATTGAATCTATATGATTGATATTGAAATGTTGTTTTAATTCTTCAATCAGGGTGATGAGTTTTGGTGTTTTCTTTTTATTGATGGTGATGTAAATTTCAGATGCTTTTGGTGTATCTAATTCCAGAGTGATAAATTGGTAAAACAAATAACCGAACAAACCGGCCAGAGGTAATTGATATAATAATGGAGCAAGATCGTTAAAAGATTCTATGGTCAATAAGGAAGTAATGGCTGATATAAAAAAGGTTAAACTCAAAATAGGAAAAAATAAAATAAGTGAAATACCCAACACCATAAAGGCCACGACCATCGCAAGGTACAGTTTTGCTGAGCGGTGCTGAAAACTGTTTAAACTTTCAATCAGTTCTGACATGAGATGATTCCGAGTTTCTAATTTGCTTACTACTAGAAAATAACATAAATAGCTTGAAACAAGTATCGGGGTTTTATCCTGATGTGTGTTGCTGTGATTGTAGTCACAGTATTTCTGGTTTTATTTTGATTTAAAGTATTAGAAATTCAGGATGTGCTCATGTGGACGACGTAGAAATAGGGTGGATTAGGAGGCTAAATTTTCCAGTGCTTCACTAATATCCATCCATTCGCTTTCAGTTTGTTCTAGTCGCTGATTGATTTTGTTCTGTTCTGTCAACAAGGTATCTAACTGATCTTTATTGGCAGCTTCGTACAGTGTATTGTCTGCTAATTGTGATTCAAGTTCTATTCTTTTTGCGCTGAGCTTTTCCAATTGTTTGTCGAGTGTTTTTAGTTTATTTTGCAATGGCTTTTGTTGTTGGCGTTTTAACGCAGTATTGGTAGACGGTGTTTTTTTGCCGTTTGTGATTTCTTTTTTTAATTTGTTTTCATTACTCAACCAGCGACGGTAATCATCGAGGTCGCCATCAAAAGGACTGACTGCACCATTGGCAACTAAAAACAAGGCGTCGGTGACCGTGCGGAGTAGATGCCGGTCATGCGAAACAATAATCATTGCGCCTTCGAAAGACTGCATCGCAATGGTTAAGGCATGGCGCATTTCCAAATCAAGGTGGTTAGTAGGTTCGTCGAGTAGTAATAAATTAGGTTTTTGGTAAACCAGTAAGGCTAAAACCAGACGTGCTTTTTCGCCGCCGGATAGGGGGGCAACGGGATCGAGTGCCATATCATTATTAAAAGCAAAGCCCCCTAAAAATTTTCGTAACTCACTTTCGGTTGCTTTTTTGTCAATACGTTGCAGGTGCAATAATGGGCTGGCTTCATCATCGAGCTGTTCGAGTTGGTGTTGTGCAAAGTAACCGGTTTTAAGTTCTTTGGCAAAATGTAATTCACCCTGCTGTGGTTGTATTTCATCCGCCAGTAATTTTATCAGTGTCGACTTGCCTGCACCGTTATGCCCAAGCAGACCGATGCGATCACCGGGATGAATGGTAAATTTCACCTGATTGAGTATGGTTGTATCCTGATACCCTGCATTGACCTGATCCAGATTTAATAACGGGTTCGGTATTTTTTCGGCTGTTTTAAATTGAAACTTAAAGGGTGAGTCAACATGAGCCGGAGCAATCAGTTCCATACGCTCCAGTGCTTTTACCCGACTTTGTGCCTGACGAGCCTTGGTGGCTTTGGCTTTAAAACGTTCAACAAATTTGTGCATATGCTGAATTTCGCGCTGTTGTTTTTCGAAAGCCGATTGTTGACTGGCGAGCTGTTCTGCCCGACGCAGTTCAAAGGCTGAATAGTTGCCAGTGTAGTTATTGATTTGTGCATTTTCGATATGGGCAATATGGGTGGTCACGTTATCCAGAAAATCTCGGTCATGCGAAATAAGCAGCAGGGTGCCTTTATACTGGCGTAACCAGTTTTCTAGCCAGATAACGGCATCGAGATCCAAGTGGTTAGTGGGCTCATCAAGCAATAACATATCGGAGCGACGTATTAAAGCCTGCGCCAGATTCAGGCGCATTCGCCAGCCACCGGAAAAACTTTTTACTGATTGTTGTTCCTGTGCGGAAGTAAAACCTAAGCCATGCAGCAATGTTGCGGCATGGCTGTTGGCACTGTAGCCACCAATGGCTTCCATTTTACTGTAATAATGAGCCAGTGCCTCACCATTATTTTTTTCTTCAGCAATTTTAATTTTGTTTTCAAGTTGACGTAACTCAATATCACCATCGAGCGCATATTCGATTGCCGCTTGATCGAGTGGTGGTGTTTCCTGTGCGACATGGGCGGTTTTAATATTTTTGGGAAAACTGACATCGCCACTGTCGGCTTGTAGTTGGCCGCGAATTAAGGAAAATAAGCTGGATTTGCCCACACCATTACCACCAGTGATGCCGACTTTTTGCCCAGCATGAATGGTTAGGTTAACGTCGTGAAATAACTCTTTTGTACCTCGACGTAAAGCAAGTTCGGTAAATTTAAGCATTGGCGTGGAATATGCTTATTGGTAACGATTGTGTTTTTCTAAAAAACTGGTATGCACGGGGAAATGTTTATTTTTTCGGTCTTCAAAGTAACGTTTTAAAGTAAAGTCGATAGTGCGAAAAGCGAGATTATCCCAAGGTATTTGTTTTTCAGTAAAAAGTTGCACATCGAGGCTTTCAATGCCTGCTGAAAAATTCAGGTCAGTCAGATTAGCCAGATACAGCATATAAATCTGATCAATATTAGGCAAGCTGATAACGGTGTAGAGTTTTGTTATTTCCAGATTGGCATTGGCTTCTTCAACCGATTCTCGGATTGCAGCCTGTTCTAAGGTTTCGTCATTTTCCATAAAACCGGCTGGTAATGTCCAGTAGCCATAACGAGGTTCAATCGCCCGTTTGCAGAGCAATATCTTGTCTTCCCAAACAGGCAAGCAGCCAGTAACAATTTTTGGATTCTGGTAGTGAATAACATTACAGTGCGAGCAAACATGGCGTTGCCGATTATCACCATCGGGGATTTTTAATTCAACTGCTTTGCCACATTTACTACAATAATTCATCGTCTGGGTTGCCACGAAAGGGTATTATTTTTTACCACCGGGAGCCTGAAATCCATCAGGTAATCCACCTAGCTCACCTTCTTTGAATAAAAACCCTAACATATGTTGTTCAATAATTTGTATTGCAGCAGGATCGGCTGTATTGAGCTGGTTTTCATTAATAATGCTGGTAAGTCGCTCGAGCCATTTGGTCCAGCCCTCATTCGAAATATTTTCGTAAATACGTTGACCCAGTTCACCTGGCATTGGAACCGATCCGAGCCCTTCTGCTTCTTTATTTAAGTATTGACAAAAAACCATACGCGACATAATGCTTACCTCAAAATTGGAGCGCTTATTTTAAACAACTACACCCCTTTTTGATATATTTTATTGGAAATTATTTTTTAATGGGGGGGGAAGACTTTAAAATACGTTTTTTGTTGACGAAGGGGGGTGCCATGTTCTGAAATATGAACCGGTTCCGCTTTTCTTTGCTGAATGACATTGACAATCACTATCCCGAGCTAGACTCTAGGTACGTGTGTTTATTTTCGCAGCAAATAAGGAGAATGCGATGAGTTTGGTAGCCGGTCATAAACTGAATTGTTTTGGTCCCTTTCAACAACTTACCCCCCACTACGATGCGGATTTGCAGTGCCTATGGTATGAAATGCAAGCCTCCCCTCGACCTTGTTTTACCCCAACCCTGCTAGCTGAAATAGCTGACTTTCAGGAACAGGTTGAGCAAGTGGTTAGGCGTAAGGAACTAGCGGTTTCTTATCTGGTATTGTCTTCGGATGTGCCGGGGGTTTTTAATCTTGGCGGTGATCTTGATCTGTTCCGCCAACACATTGAACAACGCGACCGTCAGGGGTTATTGGCGTATGCAAAAGCTTGTATTGATGTGCTATTTCTAAATGCAGCTCACCTGCATTTACCTTTAACCACTATTTCACTGGTACAGGGCAGCGCCCTAGGCGGTGGTTTTGAAGCCGCTTTATCCAGTTCGGTGCTGATTGCTGAAAAGGGTACTGAACTGGGATTACCTGAAATTTTATTTAACCTGTTTCCGGGTATGGGGGCTTATAGCTTATTGTCACGTAAGCTCGGTTTTCAAGGTGCGGAGGCACTTATTACGGCGGGTAGATTATTCAGTGCCGAAGAATTACACGAACTGGGTGTTGTTGATGAATTGGCCGAACCCGGTGAAGGGCGGCAGGCTGTACGTCAATATATTCGTCGTCACAGCCGAGCCAGTAATGGTTTGCAGGCGATCCGTCGGGTACGGGAATATCTTAATCCGCTAACCTATGACGAGCTGATGGATGTGGCGGTGATTTGGGTCGATGCGGCCTTGAATTTGACCGAGCGGGATCTGCGGATGATGAGCAAATTAGTTGGCGCTCAAAATCGGTTAAAACCAGCCAAAGATAGCCCAGCATTGGCTTTGGTTTAGTCTTTATGCTTGGCTATTAATAGTATCGGCTTTTCGTTAGTCCTCGAACATACAATTCACTAGTCCCCTCATAAAGAGGGGTATAACCTTGATTCTAAAAGGGAAATAGGGCTGCTTACATGTAAAAAATGGGCTTGAATTTTAAATATATGGTATTATCTATACTATATATAGTCATTTGAACAAGGCCAATCTGGGTATTAATGCTGAGTATCAATACCAAGTATAAATTAAAGAACACTGGAGAATAAAGATGAATGCAGCCGTTGCCGAATTTAACACAAGTATTACTGCCGAAGAATTTAAAGTATCTGGGACTGCAGGTGAGCAAATTGCTGGCCTAATGGCCGCTGCCGAGGATCCTGTTGAAGGTATTCGTGTTTTTGTATCCGGTGGTGGTTGTGGTGGCATGACTTACGGCATGACCTATGCCGATACTATTCACCCGCACGACAAAGTATTAGAAGGTGACGGTTATAAAGTAGTGGTTGATGCGGTGGCACTTGCGTATTTAAATGGTTCTGATATTGATTATACAAATGATGGCTTAAATGCTTCGTTTGTTTTCAATAATGTTTTTAAAGCTGTTGGTGGTTCAGGCGGTTGTGGTGGTTGTGGCGGCGCGAGTGGCGGTGGCGGTGGTGGCTGTGCATAAGATTGTCCGCTGTTATTCCTAAAAAACATCTCAGCCAAAGTATTTTATTGATTGCACCGCATGGTAGTTATCGAACCATGCGGTATCTTCAAGCCGCTTCCCGGCTCGCCTTAAACGTTGTTATTGTATCCGAAGGTGAGCATTCTATTGTGTCAGCATATGCACAAGGTTTGCACGTACAGTTCGACCATCAAAAAGAAGCATTACACACTATTTTAGCGGGTGTAGCCCACACACAAGTGCTTGCGGTTATTGGGACGGACGATTCAGTGATAGAGCTTGCCGCAATGGTGGCTCAGCACTTAGGTTTGGTACATAACAATGTGAACGCAGCGCGCTTTGCCCGACGTAAAGATTTTTCACGTGAGGTATTGGATAAAAATAATGTTCCAATCCCGCGTTATCAACGGCTTGCACTGCAAGCAATCATAGACCAACTCGATACTAATACTAATATTGATTTTCCTGCTGTAATCAAACCCTTGGCTTTATCGGCGAGTCGGGGAGTTATTCGCGTGAATAACAACGACGAACTCACTAGTGCAGCAAAAAGAATTAAAGCCTTATTGGCGCAACAGACTGATTTAGAAACGGTAGAAAAAGAACAGGTTCTATTAGAAGAATATATTCACGGTGATGAAATTGCAGTTGAGGGCATTGTTGATAATGGAACGTTTAAACTACTTACTATTTTTGATAAGCCGGATGCATTGTATGGCCCCTTTTTTGAAGAAACCTATTACATTACCCCCACAAGATTAACCACAATACAGATTAAACGTGTAACGGATATTGTGCAGTTAGCTTGTGAAGCTTATGGAATTAAAACGGGGCCCGTACATGCCGAATGTCGTTTGCGCGGAGCCGATGTTTTTTTAATTGAAATGGCCGCGCGTACCATTGGTGGTTTATGCAGTGATATTTTAGAGTATGGGCTGGGTTGCTCTTTAGAGGATATCGTTTTAAGTCAGGCGACCGGCCAATTTAAAGATTTGCCCGGTAGTAAAATATTTTCCGAGACAGCAGCGGGTGTGATGATGATACCCGTTCCAAAACAAGGCATCCTTAAACGTATTGAAGGTTTGCTTGAGGCTGGAAAAATTGAATTTATTGAAGATATCAATATTCAATTGCGTGACGGTTACGAACTTATACCCTTACCCGAAGGCAATAGTTACTTAGGGTTTATTTTTGCTCGAGCGCCACAGTTTGAGCAAGTGGAACAGGCCTTGCGGGCAGCGTATGCTTGTTTAAATATTGTGGTTGCACCATTGTGGAAGATAGACAACATTGATAACCAGAAATTAATAACGGGAACAGATAAATGAGTAGTTTAGAAGCAAGACCAGAACATTATCAACTCGTTGAAACTATGTTGCAGGATAAGCAAGACGATGGCACGACACGTTGTAACCTGTGCCTATGGCGTTGCCGCTTACGCCATGGTCAGCGTGGTTTTTGTCAGGCACACGTTAATCGTAATGGGACTTTGTATAATCTTTCATATGGCATTATTTCTGCTCTGGATATTGATAATATTGAAGATAAGCCGGTAAAACATTTTAGACCGGGTACTCAAGTATTATCCGTTGGAAGTTATGGTTGTAGTTTTCGTTGCGATGGTTGTCATAATCTCGATATATCATGGGGGGTTACCGCACTCGATGAGCTCGCACGGGGTGAGTCAACGGCCGCTTATGTGACAGCCGAACAACTGGTTGAAACGGCGTTACGTTTTAATGTACAAGGGATTGCATTCACCTATTCTGAACCGGCCGTCTGGCTAGAATATATTGTTGATGTTGCCAAAGTAGCAAAAGAAAAGGGTTTGTATATTCTTTATGTCTCTAATAGCTATGTAACGGACGAAGCACTGGAAGTGGTTGCTCCGTATATTGATGTACTCTGTTCCGACATTAAAAGTCTAGAGGATGATTTTTATAAAGATATTTGTCGCAAATCATCAGTGGACGAAGTATTGCACTCAATTAAGAAAGCACATGAGCTTGGCATTCATGTGGAAACGCGGACTAATATTATTCCAACTAAAAATGATAATCTTGAAATGTTAACGAATATCGCCAAATGGATTAAAGATAATCTGGGTGAAAATAGCCCTTGGCATATTACTAAATTTTTCCCCGCTTATAAATTAAGCCATATTGAACCAACACCCTCACTGATTATGCAGCAAACTCTGGATGCGGCTAAAGCGATTGGTTTAAAACATGTTTATAAATATGATGACAAGGGCTGTGACTGTGCCACTGACAATTTACCCATTAGCTCATTTTTACAGGGTAATGCAGAGTCGATTCATGCCGTTAAAAAATGTGCAGCCGCGTGTTGTGGCGATGAAGGGGTGTTGCTCAAGAAATATGAAGAATAAAGAATATTTTATTTGCGGAGTTGTTGTATTTGGCTCTCCTTAATAATTTGATAGCTGTTGTTACCCCAAGCATTGCGTTCATAACTTATAATAGCAGCAAGGTTTTTGTTATTTAGAATATTTTTATAAGCAGGCATTGAACGTTTTGGTTTGCCTTGTAAAACAATTTTAATGTGTTGCTGTGGGTCACCTTTCATCAGGCTGTTATTTTTAAGTGCAGGCGCCCCTATCAAATGTTGGCCTTGTCCTTTGGCTCCATGACAACCGCCGCAATTTAATTGATATAAGTGGTGGCCATATTCTAAAGTTTTTAACTGGGATTCTTTCCATGTGTGATTGTTTGTATTCCAGTTATCTTTTGCCTTATCCATGCTAAAGGCGTGTGATGAGTTATCTCTTTGGCAGCTTGTTATTAATAAACTGCTAAAAATAAATACAAATATAATTACCGGTTTCTGTACATGGAAATAAGGCATAACTCAAAGTATACTCTATGCTAATTATTTATTTTAGTCTGAATAGAATATGACACAGCTTTCCTTAAAACGTTTACAGACTAATATTAAAAAATGTCACCTTTGTAAAAATATGCAAAGTCAACCGGTATTGGGGAATCCGGTAATGTCAAAAATATTATTGGTTGGTCAGGCACCGGGAATTAAAGAAAAAGATATTCATAAACCTTTTGCATGGACAGCTGGTAAAACATTGTTTAAATGGTTTGGTTCGCTAGGCGTTGACGAAGATATGTTTCGTAATGCAGTGTATATGACTGCAGTATGTCGATGCTTCCCGGGTAAAAAACTAGTGAATAATATACCTAAAGGAGGCGATCGTGTTCCGGATAAAATCGAAATTAATAATTGCGCAAACTGGTTACAAAAAGAAGTGGCAACTTTAAAGCCAGAGGTTATTATTCCCGTGGGAAAGTTGGCGATTAGCCAGATTATGTCGGTGAATAAGCTGGATCAAATTATCGGGAAAAAGTTTAGGCTTGAATTTTATAAACATAGTGCGGATATTATACCGTTACCCCATCCATCGGGTGCATCAACATGGCATCAGCGTGATCCGGGTAAAGCATTATTAATGCAAGCGTTAAAAAAAATACAACAACATAGCGCTTGGCGTGATACGTTTAAATGAGTGCCGAATTACAATTAACACTTGAGCAACGTATTTTGACGGACTGTGCTAAAGGTAATCTTGAACTACCAAGTTTGCCTGACATTGCTTTAAAAGTAAAAACAGCGGTGAATGATCCGTCTAAAGGTTTCAATCAGATAGCAAAGCTGATTGAAATGGATCCTAATATTGCTGCCCGAGTGATTAAAATTGCAAATTCATCTATATTTTCAGGTTATCGTTTAACCTCCAGTTGTATGGAGGCAGTGGCAAGATTAGGTTTACATGTGGTACAAAATATTGTGATATGTGTAGCAGTCAATAATTTATTCGCTGCCCCTAATGCTCAATTACAGTATCAGTTAAAGAAAATACTGGAACATAGCAGACGCATGGGGGCGATAAGTTATGTGTTGGGATCCTTTATAAAAGGCAAGCAAGCAGAAAAAGCCATGTTGGCCGGGCTTATTTCTCAAATTGGTGCTTTGCCTATTATCAGTTATTTAAGCCGTCTTCCTGAATTAAAAGAAAATCCAAAATTTGCCGATCGCATTGTAAAAAAACTGTCGGGGCAAGTAGGTAAAATGATTCTAGAACAATGGAATTTCGACGAAGAATTGATTTGCGTTCCTGAAAATATAGACAACTGGTTCAGAGATGAAAAGCCGGAGGCGGATTATGCCGATATCATTATTGTTGCCAATGTGCATAGTATGTATGGGGTGGGTAGTCGGGGAGTAAATATTCCACCGTTAGTTGAAATCCCCGCCTTTCAAAAATTAGGTCTTAGTCAACTAGGACCACAAGCCAGTTTAGAAATATTACATGAAGCACAGGAAGATATTCGACAGGCTGCAAAAATGCTAGTTTTATAAATTAAAGTGTATTTTATTCAAGCCATTCTATTACATAATAAATATACTGGCCTTCTGATGATTTAGAGGGGCCTAACACCTGAGCCGCGTAGCGTTTGGTTTCCGGGTTAGACTGTTTCAGAGCCTCTTCTTTGTCCTGCTTTATCTCGACACAACTTTGCGGGATGCGGTGTCGGTTTGCTTTACGCCGTGGTGCATAAACGATGGCATATTGAATAGTGGATACATCTGTTTGTGGATCGGGTGGAACAAAGCCGCGCATAGGGTTCTCTTATTGTTTTGCGTACACTTGGGTAAGCCAGACAGTCGTTTGATTTTGGAATATTTTTTGATAACCTTGTTGCATCACCCAGTTTTCAATTTGTTCCGGATCATGCACGTAGGGTCGGAAATCAGAACCGCTTAGTTTCATTATCAGTGCCAGTATTTGTGTCCCCAAACGGGTGTACCATGTTTTGCGCGGGTAGGTGAGTGCATAAGCTGACAGACACTTGTCTAATGAGCGGTGTATGAGTGAATTGGCATCCGGGTAGCAGCAGACCACTTTGTCCATAATAACAATATCAGCAGGTTCAACCGTATCGGCAATGGAGATAAAGTCACCCTCAAGATACGTTGTTTTTTCGGTTAGGTCTCGTTGTTTTGCCCAGTCTTTTGCTTCATCCAGCATTTTATTGGCAAGTTCTATTCCAGTGGCAGATTTAGCACCCTCCTCAATAAGGGTTTGATGCAAATGCCCAACACCACAGCCAATTTCAAGCAAGGTTTTATCTTTATACTTTGCCTGAGTTATTCCATCTATTAATTGTTGTTGAGAGGTTTCAAAGCCTTTTTTTGCAAAACGTCGTCGATAAGATTTTGCAAAAAATGAAAAGAATTTACCGGCAGACTGACTATGGGGGCAACAGCAGGGCATCGTAATTATTACCTAAATTAAGAAAAACAGTCTAAAGTTTAGATGATTATCATGAAGATTTAAACAATAAACGTTTTATTCTTGATAACTGGAAGGTCAGATTAAATTTTTTGTTTGATTGGGGAGGGAAAGCAATATAAACAGGTATCAGGATTAGTTTTTTGTATGAGCGTATTGGACTCAATAAAAGCGCCCAGAGTATCGATACATTGTTAGTGGTGAGTAAGCGGCTAAACGGTTTGCCAATGACTAGATAATTATCAATTAATAGATTAAGCAACAATTTATCAATAAAACTCAGTGTATGATGAATTTTTTTTAGTTGTTGTTGAATGGATAAATCTTTGAGTAAGTTATTTTTTAGCAAATAAGACAAGCTGATATAGACATAATTGGCGATATACGGTTCATTGGCCCAGTGAATTAATTTTTCCCAGTTAAGTTGTTTTTTGTTCAAAATAAGAGCGATATCAATAAAAGCAAATAACCCACCTATCTGTTTAAAGGCTTCACCCCAGTGAGTGGCAATATAAACAACTTGTAGTTCATGGCTGAGTCGGTATATCGATTTTCCTTCCAGTAAATTCTGATTTTTTTCATTGTTGATTGTTGCTAACGAGAAAACATGAGCAGAATAGTAAGGGGAGGATATGGGTATCAAACCGGTGTGTATTTCAAACCATATACCGTTTGTTTTATGTTGCCAAGGTTTTGTGTGGTGATGAGTTTTATAGAATGTATTGGATAATTGTGATTTTTGTTCATAACCTAATGTTAGCATAAGCTGTTCAACCTGATTAAGCTCATGTTCTTCAACTAGAATGTCAATGTCGCGCATATTGCGGTAGTACGGTTTTGGATACAGCTCGCTACTGATAGAGAGCCCTTTTAAAAGTGTGGGGGTGATCTTGAGTTTGTTTAATTCTGTTACCAATTCTAGGGTAGCCTGATACTGAGTCTGAAACCAGAATTTTGTGGTGAGCTTTTCGGCGTTTAATTGATTAACCCAATCAGGGCTCAGACTATTGGTTGGATAAAGGTCAATAAGTGCCGCTGCTAACCCCGTTTGTTTTGCCCAATGAATGGTTTCTAATGAAGGAGGTCTTTTACTTTGTATTCCATCTTGCAGGCTGATTTTTTGCAAAAGTGCGAGGATTTCATATTTTTGAGCATTCATCGTTATGGGTTAACCCGTTTGGGTTAAAATGGATTTAGCACGAATTTTGTAAGATACTGTTTTCATTGGCGAAATATATTTTGCAGATATTGGCTTTTTTACTGTTTTATTGACGAATATTACGAACTTTGTTGTAATATACCATTACTAAAAAGAGTTATAGATGAATTTAGCAGTACGGGCAAATTTAAATACACAGCAAATAGACGGTGAGCTGGTTATTTTAGATAAAGAAAACGGCCAAATACATCAGTTAAATTCTGTTGCAAGTTTTATCTGGCAGCAAATGGAAGTGAGTTCAGGTTTTGAGGCTATTGTCAAAAAACTAATACAGTTTTATGATATTGATATGGTAACCGCAAAAGCGGATTTAGATAAAGTTGTACAACAATTTAAAGATTTAAAATTATTGATTAATACACACAAGGGAGATTTACGATGAGTGAAGAAAATAATAGCGTATCTAATGAACAGAAAACAGAGGCTCGTCGAGACTTCATTAAAAAAGCAGCCTATATTGCACCGGCTGTAATGACAATGAAAGCGGTACCTGCATTTGCAGTTACGGGGTCTGCTGCTACGGCACCTCCAACTCAAGGTAATCCTTAATTAGGAAGGTTTAATCCTGCCAGAAAAACGCAACCTATTTGGGTTGCGTTTTTTTTGGTTGTTATTGGGATTTCTGTTCATTAATCTAATGCAATATGAGCAAGTGTGCGTTAAATATTTTTGGTAAAATTTTACTTCTTGATTGCCAGGATATTTTTTTATATGAGATTGTGCTAAAAAATTATGGCCACTTTCAGGTTGAAAAAAATTTAAATAATAATATAGCTTTGTACTATGAATTACGGTCAGGAATAGATGAGTCAACGTATACAATTACTCGCAATAAAAACAAAGTTATTCATTGCAAAGATTTAGGCTTATTTGTTTATAATCTCGAAAAAGATATAACAATTGAGCTGGAAAAATTATGCTCATCCTTGTTTTTTATGCACGGTGCCGCATTAGAAAAAAACGGAGAAGTGCTGTTATTAACAGGCCGTTCGGGTGCTGGGAAGTCAACGACAACCTGGGGGTTACTGAATACTGGTTTTAGTTACCTAAGTGATGAACTGGCGCCTATCAATTTGGAATCTATGCATGTTATTCCCTATCCCCATGCGGTGTGTCTTAAACAACACCCTCCGTTATATCCATTGCCGGATAATATTCTCAAAACTAATCGTACAATGCATGTACCTGTAGAGTTATTACCGACAGACTCACATTTAGAATCATTTCCATTAACTAAAATTATTATTGTTGAATACTCAACGGATAACCTGAAGCCGGTATTAACAAAGCTCAGTGATGCTGAAGCCTGTGTGAATATTTATACCAATGGCTTGAATCAGTTGGCGCATGAGAATGAAGGTTTGGCCGGAGCCTCTAAGATTGCACAACATTGTGCCTGTTATGTACTTGCCGCGGCTAATCTGGATGATACCTGCGAGCTAATCGACTCTTTATTCTGAAATAAAGAAATTTCCCCATTAAAAAAGCCGGTTATGATAACCGGCTTTTTTATGTATTGACGCTAAAGCGATTAAGACATGGCTTTAACTTGCGCATTCAAGCGTGCTTTCTGGTTGGCTGCTTTATTTCTATGAATAAGGCCTTTGTTAGCCGTTTTGTCAATAACAGACGTGACTTGTTTGAAAGCTTCTTGTGCTTTTGCTTTATCGCCCGACTCAATCGTTGCTAATAAATTTTTAACAAAAGTACGGAACATGGAACGGTAGCCGGCATTGTGCTGACGACGTTTTTCACCCTGACGGGCACGTTTGCGTGATTGTGCTGAATTAGCCAATGTGGCTCTCCTAAATAAACTGTCTAACCAAGAAAGCCGCGTATAATGGGGCTTTTGTGTTGGTTTGTCAATAAATTTAAGCCCTTTTGTTAGTGTACACAGCAAATACATTATAAGGTATGATGGCAGACGAAAAACCTGTTTATTTGCAATGACTTACGTGGCTTTTGGCCGTTTAAATAAAAGAACCCTTATTATCAACAACTTATAAGCTATATGAGCCTGTTTAAATCAACGCTGGTGGTGACCACCTTTACTCTATTATCGCGGATTTCTGGTCTGGCGCGTGATATTGTGATGGCGCATTATTTTGGCGCAGGTAAAGCAACTGATGCTTTTTTTATTGCGTTTAAATTACCCAATTTTCTACGTAGATTGTTTGGTGAAGGTTCTTTCTCACAGGCTTTTGTACCGGTTTTAACTGAGTATAAGGTTCGGCATGACAAATCGGCAGTGGCTGACCTTGTGCAGCACACGATGGGCACCTTGGGCGGTGTTTTGTTGCTTTTATCCACCGTTTGTCTGATTGCCGCACCGGTTGTTGTGATGGGAATCGCCTGGGGTTATATCGATCAACCCGATAAAATTGCCTTAACCACCGATATGTTCAGAGTCACGTTCCCGTATATCTTTTTTATTGCATTAACTGCACTGTCAGCCGGTGTTTTAAACAGTTATGGCAAATTTGCGGTACCGGCGTTTACCCCGATTTTGTTAAATTTAAGCTTGATTGGTAGCGCGATCTGGCTAGCGCCTTACTTTGATGTGCCAGTAAAAGCACTGGCTTGGGGGGTGTTTATTGCCGGTATTTTGCAGTTAGGTTTTCAGTTACCATTTTTACATAAACTGGGCTTTTTGCAGTGGCCTCGTTGGGGCTGGAAACATGCCGGGGTGCGTCGGGTAATGAAATTAATGGGGCCGGGTATTATTGGTTCGTCGGTGATGCAAATTAACCTGTTGTTTGATATTTTTGTGGCGTCTTTTCTGGCAACAGGCAGTATTACCTGGTTGTATTATGCCGACAGGATGCTGGAATTTCCCTTAGGCGTGTTTGGTATTGCTTTAGCAACCGTTATTCTGCCCAGTCTATCCGAAAAACACGCAGCTAAAAATACTGAAGATTTCTCGCATATGTTGGATTTTGCCATGCGTTGGGTGATTATTGTTGGCTTACCCGCCGCGGTTGCACTGTTTATTTTAGCTAAACCATTGCTAGGCACTTTTTTGCAGCACGGCGCGTATTCGATACATGCCATTAGTATGTCGGTCTTTGCGTTACAAGCGTATTCCTTTGGCTTGCTAGCGCATATGTTGGTTAAGGTGTTAGCTCCGGGGTATTTTGCGCGTCAGGACACAAAGACACCGATGAAAATTGGCCTGATAGCCATGGCCAGCAATATGGTATTAAACGTTGTATTTGTTTTAATTTTGTATCAGTTAAAGGTTGATGGTCTGCATGCCGGTTTGGCGCTTGCAACGGCTGGCTCAGGCGTGATTAATGCGTATTTATTGTGGCGTGGTTTAGTGCGTAAAAAAGTACATCAACCGAATAAAGGCTGGTTACGATTTACTTTGCAAGTGGGGTTGGCCTGTTTTGTTATGTCTGGCGTATTATTGGCTCTTTTAGGTAATATTCCTCCGTGGTATGGCTTGAAGCTGATGAGCCAGATTCTAAATTTATCGTTACTGGTTGTTGCCGGTGGTGGTAGTTATTTTGTCATTCTGTTTATTTTGGGGATTCGTCTAAAAGATTTGCGCCGACCCTCTGAAAATTCATCTGATAGCTTGGTATAATAGGAAATAGGTATAAATGCAGAACTATCATACAAGTTGGCTTAAGTTGTAGGGTAAACGACGTGGAATTGATTCGTGGTATACATAATTTGCGCCCACAACATCATGGCTGTGTTGCAAGTATTGGCAACTTTGACGGTGTGCATCTTGGCCATCAGCATGTGCTGGAACAGTTAGCAGACAAAGCGGCAGAGTTTGGTTGCCCGAGTACCGTAATCATGTTTGAGCCGCAGCCATTAGAATATTTTGCAGCCGCAACTGCACCGGCTCGATTAATGCGTTTGCGTGATAAAGTACCCGCTATGCAGCGTTATCATGTGGGTCGGGTTT
Source organism: uncultured Thioalkalispiraceae bacterium (assembly GCA_964472525.1). Lineage (GTDB taxonomy): Bacteria > Pseudomonadota > Gammaproteobacteria > UBA6429 > Thiohalophilaceae > SZUA-37. The sequence continues at coordinate 58,914 of CAYYLL010000014.1, forward strand.
TATCCCTGCGGTTTAACAAAGCACTGGCCGATATGCCGTATCAAGAATTTATTGAACGAGTATTAGTCAAAGGCTTAGGGGTTCGTTATCTTGTTGTTGGTGATGACTTTCGTTTTGGTAAAAATCGTGAAGGAACCTTTGCGGATTTAGTTGCAGCGGGTAAGCAACATCAGTTTGAGGTTGTTAACATGCCAACTTTTAATATTGAAACCAGATTTGGCTCAGGCCGAGTGAGTAGTACACGTATTCGAACAGCATTAGAAGCGGGGCAGTTTAAAGAGGCAGAACAGTTGTTAGGTCATCATTACAAAATGACCGGGCGAGTGGCGCATGGTGAAAAATTAGGTCGGGAGCTAGGTTTTCCAACCGCTAATATTCATTTGCATCGAAAGGTCACACCGTTGCATGGCATTTATGTTGTTGAGGTTGGCTGTTTAGCCGAACAACCCGTACAAGGTGTGGCGAGTATTGGTTCGCGGCCGGTAGTGAATGGTGAAAAAGTAATTTTAGAAGTCTTTTTATTTGATTTTAATCAAAGCATTTATGGTCGATATATTGAAGTGGGTTTTTTGAAAAAGTTAAGAGACGAATTGCCGTTTGATTCACTGGAATCACTTAAAGAACAAATTGCAGTTGATGTTGAGCAGGCTAAACAGTTTTTTAAAGAAATATAAGATTATAAGGTCAGGATTGTCATTGCGAGCGATAGCGCGGCAATCGTAATGAGTATTGGCATAACTTTGACAAGGTTGCCGCGCTATCGCTCGCAACGACAAGTGTTTTTTAATTATAACGCTGGCCGTTAAAACAGCTATAAATTTAACAAGGTAAACAAACACCGTGGCAGACTATAAAGATACATTGAATTTACCCAAAACAGATTTCCCAATGCGAGGTAATTTGGCAAATCGTGAACCCGCATTCCTGAAACAATGGAATGATATGAATTTGTATGCAATGTTACGTGATATTGCAGTGCAACAAAATCGTCCTAAATTTTATTTACACGATGGCCCACCTTATGCAAATGGTAATATTCATATTGGCCACGCAGTTAATAAAATTTTAAAAGACATTATTATTAAATCAAAAACACTCAGCGGTTTTGATGCACCGTATACCCCGGGTTGGGATTGTCATGGCCTGCCAATTGAGTTAATGGTTGAGAAAAAAATAGGTAAGGCGGGTGTAAAAGTCAACGCTACCGAGTTTCGTAAAGCGTGTCGTGCATATGCACTTAAACAGGTCGATGGCCAACGTGAAGACTTTAAACGTTTAGGTGTACTGGGTGACTGGGATAACCCTTACCTTACCATGAACTTTAAAACCGAAGCGGATATTGTACGAAGTCTGGGTAAAATTATTGAGGCAGGTCATTTACACAAAGGTTCAAAGCCGGTGCATTGGTGTGTCGATTGTGGTTCGGCTTTAGCAGAAGCAGAAGTTGAATATGAAGATAAAAAATCCCCTGCGATTGATGTGCGCTTTGAAGTTCTGGATGATGAAGCCTTAAAAATACGTTGCACGGATCTAAATACTGATTTGTTAAAAGGTAAAATAAGTTCTGTTGTTATCTGGACAACCACGCCTTGGACGCTGCCTGCTAATCAGGGCGTTGCGGTTAATCCAAGGTTTGAATACAGCATAGTGTTGGTAGACAGTATTTCAGAACATGTTCCTGAGTGTTTGATTTTAGCTTCTGAGATGATTGAAAATATCATGCAACGCTATGGTGTTAGTAATTATCAGGTTGTGGGTAAATGTACGGGCGAAGACTTAGAAGGGTTAAAACTGGCACATCCTTTTTATGATCGTGAAGTGCCAGTTATTTTAGGAGACCATGTGACATTAGAGGCCGGTACTGGCTGTGTGCATACCGCACCAGGGCATGGTCAGGACGATTATATTGTTGGTCAACGTTATCATTTAAAAATCGATAATCCAGTAGGAGCCGATGGTACTTTTGTTAAAGGTACGCCTTTGTTTGAAGGACAACATGTTTTTAAAGCCAATACAGCCGTTATTGAAACATTAAAAACAAATAATAAGCTAGTACATGACGAAGCACTGGAACATAGCTATCCACATTGTTGGCGACATAAAACCCCGATTATTTTTAGAGCGACTCCGCAATGGTTTATTAGTATGGATAAAAAGGGTTTGCGTGATAAAGCTCTGGCTGCTATTAAACAAACCCAATGGATGCCTGAGTGGGGACAGGCTCGAATTGAAAAAATGGTTGAGAGTCGGCCCGATTGGTGTGTTTCTCGGCAGCGCACTTGGGGAGTACCGATTGCTTTATTTGTGCATAAGGAAACCACCAAGTTACACCCAAACAGTGTGGAGTTGATTGAGCAGGTTGCTCAAAAAATAGAACAACAAGGTATTGATGCGTGGTTCGACCTAGAACCTAAAGATTTGTTAGGTAAGGACGCGAATGATTACCTTAAAGTCACCGATACATTAGATGTTTGGTTTGATTCCGGTGTGACGCATTATTCGGTGATGAACCAAATGCTGAGTGTAAAAGATTACCCCGTTGCCGACCTTTATCTGGAAGGTTCTGATCAACATCGTGGCTGGTTTCAGTCGTCTCTTTTAACATCGGTTGCGATGCAGGGAATTGCGCCTTATAAGTCAGTCTTAACACATGGCTTTGCAGTCGATGCAAAAGGCCAGAAAATGTCAAAATCGAAAGGCAATGTCATTGCACCACAAAAGATAATTAAAAATCTGGGGGCAGATATTATCCGTCTCTGGGTTGCAGCAACCGATTATTCAGCCGAAATGACCGTCTCTGATGAAATTCTTAAACGTTCATCCGATGCTTATCGCCGTATTCGAAACACAGCACGATACTTGTTATCTAATATTAATGATTTTAATCCAGTGACTGATTGTGTTGCAGCCGATAATTTGCTTGAGTTGGATAAATGGGCAATAGAAAAAACCACTCGGTTACAACAACGTATTCAAACAGCATATGACGAATACGATTTCCATAGTATTTATCAAATGATTCACAACTTCTGTGCTGTTGAGCTAGGTAGTTTTTATCTGGATATTACAAAAGATCGCCAGTACACCATGCAGGCCGATAGTCTGGGGCGCCGTTCTTCGCAAACCGCTATGTATTATATTTTGGAAGCACTGGTTTTATGGGTTGCTCCCATTTTGAGTTTTACTGCGGAAGATATATGGAAGGCCATGCCATCGGACAAAGTCGATGCACAGGGTAATCACGTTAAACGCAATGAGTCGGTGTTTATGGATACATGGTATCGTTTACCCCAGTGTTATGCAGATCAAAGCATTGCCGATTTAGAACTCAAGCATTGGAATAATATCTCCGAAGTGCGTGATGCGGTTTATAAAGAACTGGAAAGATTACGCGCTTATGGTGCGATTGGTTCTGCGTTGGAATCTAAAGTAACCCTCTACTGTGGTCGTGAGATTTATGATGTACTCGAAAAATTAAAAGATGAATTACGCTTTGCACTGATTACTTCTTCGGCACGCATTGAGTTAGTAGTTGATACGCCCCCAGACACATCGGTACATACCACCTTGTCGAGTAATGATGAAATCTGGGTTGGTGTAACAAAATCCGAGGATGCCAAGTGTACTCGCTGTTGGCATTTGCGCGAGGATGTAGGTAAAGACAATAAACATCCTGAATTATGTGGCCGTTGTATTGAAAATGTGGATGGTTCTGGTGAGGTACGACACTTTGCGTAACTGGATGATTATCGCGGCAGCTGTTGTTGTGGTTGACCAACTGACTAAAGCCATTGCCTCCGCAGAGTTAACAATGTACAAAGCGGTTGCGGTTATGCCTATGTTTAATTTTACTTTAATGCATAATGAAGGTGCGGCATTTAGTTTTTTAAGAGATGCAGGCGGTTGGCAACGGTGGTTTTTTACGGCTATTTCACTGGTGGTAAGTATTTTATTGGTCGTATGGATTAAAAAGCTAAAGCCAGAAGAAAAATTTCAAGCATTAGCTTTTTCTTTTATTCTTGGCGGAGCCATTGGTAATTTAATTGATCGCATTCGTTTGGGTTATGTGGTCGATTTTATTGATGTTTATTACCGTAATTATTCATGGCCTGCTTTTAATATTGCAGATTCAGCGATTACGATCGGTGTCGTGATATTAATTGTGGATACGGTTTTCCCCAATTTATTTAAACGTAAGTAGATTGACCTTTGTCCGTTAACCCGTCATTCCCGCATAGGCGGGAATCCAGAAAAAATTATCAAAGAGTAGTCACAATGACAAAAATAAGCACCATCACTATTTGCCCCGGCAGCGAAGTTACTATGAATTTTACTTTAAGCCTGCCCGATGGAACGATTGCTGACTGTACAGATAAAGACAGTCCAATGACCTTTACGATAGGGGATGGTACCTTAATAGATGGTTTGGAAATGATGCTCTATGGCTTAAAAGAAGGTGATAAGCAATGTTTGTCCATTGATCCCGTCGATGCTTTTGGTTTTCCCGATGAAGACAATATCCATATGATGCCAATAGAAGAATTTGATTCATCTTTTAAGTTGGAAGAAGGGCTGATTATTGAGTTTGAAACGCCTTCGGGTGATGCAGTACCGGGTACCTTAAAAGAAATAACCGAAACAGACGTTAAAGTTGATTTTAATCACCCGTGTGCCGGTTTTGTAGTAACCTTTGATGTCGAAATTTTAAAAATTAAAGCAAGTCAGGCGCAGTTAGATGCGATTGTAAACGGTGATTTTATTCAAGCTGAGTTAGTTGACATAAGTGATGATAATTCAAATAACGGTGAGCAACATTAATGCAGGTTCTATTAGCCAATCCCCGTGGGTTTTGTGCTGGTGTTGACCGAGCCATTGAAATTGTAGAACGGGCATTGGTTTTATTTGGTGCCCCTATCTATGTGCGCCACGAAGTGGTCCATAATAAATACGTTGTTGACTGTTTACGAAATAAAGGGGCTGTCTTTATCGAAGATTTAAGCGAAGTGCCTGAAGGTGCTACGCTTATTTTTAGTGCGCATGGTGTATCACAAGCGGTACGGCAAGAAGCCAAACAACGTGGCTTTAAAGTATTCGATGCCACCTGTCCCCTGGTGACTAAAGTACATATGGAAGTTTCGCGTTTTAGCGAAACGGGGCAGGAATGTATTTTAATCGGCCATCAAGGACACCCCGAAGTAGAAGGAACAATGGGGCAATTTGATGAACAACATGGTGGTCAAATATATTTAATTGAAACGGCAGCAGAAGTCGAGCAACTTGAAGTACGTAATCCCGACAAACTGGCTTATTTTACACAAACTACCTTATCCATGGATGATACATCTGGGGTCATTAAGGCTCTCAAACAACGTTTTCCTGATATTCAAGGGCCGAAAAAAGATGATATTTGTTACGCAACCCAAAACAGGCAGGACGCTGTAAAAGAGTTGGTTGCTGCATGTGATATATTATTTGTGGTCGGCTCGCCTAATAGTTCCAATTCAAATCGTTTACGTGAAGTGGCAGGTCGGTTAAATATTCCAGCCTACTTAATTGATAATGAAACTGAAATCAATAAAAGCTGGTTGCAAGGCAAGAACAAAATAGGCTTAACCGCAGGTGCTTCCGCACCTGAAGTATTAGTCACGGAAGTATTGCAACGCCTAAAAGAATGGGGCGTTGCCGGCAATGACATTATTCAGAATCAAGGTGTAAAAGAAACGGTTGTTTTTTCTTTACCTAAAGAATTGAAATAATCAGCTTGATATAAAATCAAGGCATCATTGTCTTGAAGAAATCGATTGCAGGCTTAAATTTTTTGTTAGCAGCTTTTTCAATTAAGGCATTTCCTTTGTCAGTATTTGCAACAACGCCTTGCCCATTAAAATACATTAAACCAAGATAATATTCGGCGCATGCGTTATTGTAACGGGCATAGGTTTCAGCCTGTTTAAATGCACGTTGATATTTGCCGCTGTCATACAATGTTTTAGTTAAGCTACAACTACTTGCGTAACTGAGCTGTGGAAGGCCAACGGCCATAAATATAAAAATTGCGATCATAAATTTTTTCATCCGAGTTCTCCGTATTTTAACATCGTCGTTATTAGTTTAGTCACTGCCCCAGCATCGTTTAGTTGAATGAAACGGACCATTTGTTGTTGCTCCAGGCTGAACTAGTAGGGGATCACCGATTGCTCTATGACCTTTTGTGCCATTGCTGTTAAGGGTGAAGGCATTACATTCCTGGTCATTGGATTGTGGTCGTGTTGGAATAGCCGTTGTTGTTACTATAAAGGTTGTTCCGGTATGAGTACCCGCACCAGCAACACCATCAATACTAACGCTAATAGAATATAAACCGTGGCAGGACTCGTATCGGTTATTTGCCCCTACCCAACGAAAGCCACGTCGTTGGGCACAGGTGCTATCTGCGGTTGTGCCACTGTTGGCTCCAACGGCAACCAGAGGTAAAAACCGACTATGTGCACCGGCGGCGGGTGGCGTTGCCCAAGAATATTTACCAGTATCAGACTGATACTGGGTTAAAGCAAGAGCAACGGCAGTGGTTGCCAATAGGGCATCAGTACGATTACTGGTACGGCCTTGTTCTATATACATGGGCCAGCCAACACCGGCAATAATGCCGATAATAGCCATGACTACCAATAGCTCTATTAAAGTAAATCCTGCTAGTTGCTTCACAACTAATACCTCTAATTAATATATTAAGGGTTTGATTAATATTGGCATATTAGTTATCTGTATGTAATTCTCGCCAAGATAAACGGCCTTCATTTTGTTTTTTGACCTTAACTTTCCGTTTGTCAATTGATTTATCACTACTTTGGGTATATTGATAACCTCCTAGGAGCGCAGGGGCAGTGAGGATACCTCTTTTATCCAGTTTAACCCCCACGGTGATTTCACCTGAGAGAGCACTGTCTTTATTATCAATAGCCCCATCTCTGTTGGCATCAAATATATTTTCTGTTGGCGTCGCTCCATCGATATAATCAAGCCCCATTATCCAGTGATCTCCACCAACACCACATACTAGAGAATCGGGAATTGCGGTGTTAAAGAATAGGATATTGGACCGAATAGCAAGATCAACAACAACACGTTCTTCTGCAAAATTATTGATGGTGTCCTGTCCTTTGAGATCAGCAAACCAACCGTATTTTTTAGTCCAGTCCACAGTATTTGAAGTTGTTATTCGAACAGGGTACTCTTTGAGAGTGACTGGATCTCGGGCTTTGTGTTGCCCTAGTGGTTCAGGATGTTTGTTTGTATCGGACATGATTTGTTCAATTAAAAGGCTTGTTGATGCGGTACTATTACTACGATCATCGGTCAAGCCACCTTTGCCGCTATCCCAAATACCGTAGACTGTATTAAGTTTAGAAGTTCCTATGGCATCACCGGATGCAAGGTATTGCCCCGTAGCAAAAAGTACCATTAAATTAGGTTTGTTCGTTGCTGTAGTTTTTACGGCTGAATTTCTGGCAAGGCCAGGTTTTACCGTAATGGGCTGAGGGTTTCCTAAAGGATCCTTTGCGGTGAATAATGGTTTAGGTGTCAAGCCTTGGTTGTAGGCAACATTAAAATCTGCTGAGTTACAACCACCGGTACTTTTGCAGGTAAAATCAAAAGCCCACATATTGCCCTGTACATCACCGGCATAAACACGATCTAATATTCTATCGCCATCGGTATCATAAAGTGAAGGCGTTGATAAACCATTGCATTTACCGGTGGACGCGGTACCTACTTTAGTATCAATTTTCATATAATCGGCGGTATTGGGGTTAGTGCCGAGTGTCCAGGTACCATCTAGACCTCCATCAAGGAAAACAACAAACAAAATGGCATGGCAAGTTGCACCGGTTGGGAGTGTAGCGCTAGCATCACTTTGGTAACCATTACCAAAAATTGCAGCCCAACGGTGTAAACCGTCTGCATCAATCGCGTTGGTTAGGGCAATTGTTGGTTTACTATAGGTAAAACCCAAGTCGGGATCATCGTTGCTGGTGAATTCCCATAAAACTTTATTGGCTGCATTCGATTCTGTGATTGTAAGTGGATCGGTAACATCAAGTGCAAAAATACCTTTTTTTACACCACCGCGTGAACCACCAATTAATATGGTATGCCAGTCAGCTGTCGGAGTCTTAAAGTTTGTCTGGCTAGTATCTTTTACTTTACCGTATATATCACTATAAGTTGGAGATAAGTCTAAGTAATATTTATGGGTATAGGTGGGTTGTACTAGAAAGTGATAACCTTCGTTTGTCTGATTGGAAAAAATAAATGAAGGCATAAAGGCGAATAGTTCATCACCAGCTTGGTTATTGGGTGTAGTTAGCTGTGTATCAGTTTCAGTTCTAAACGCATGTAACATGCCATCATTTGCAGACACATAAAGTACTTTAGTTCGGTTCTTTTTTAAAGTTTTATAGTCGGAATAACGATTACCTGTGACACCAAACTTATTCGTGACAGAGTCAACCTGTGGCCAGCGAAGTGAAGGTGTACCGGCAAATGCCGGTGTTGCGTGCATAACATCGCCTAATATTGATTGACGTGTTCGGAATGTTGGTGTTGTGGTGATAGCCTCAAAGGTTCGATCCCCTCGGATGTAATCGACTATTCGACCAATATACTGTTGGCTATTGGTTTTAGCCGAGGCCGTTGCACTGGTGCAGGCAACACTGGCAACAAGCGGTGCATCAGGTCCGGCACATAAATCATTGATCATCATGGTGGTGATTTCATTGGCTGTGGGTGCTGTAAAATCAACAGGTGTTTTAAATGCAATGCCTTTTTTATTCGCAGCATCGAAGGTAATAATCTGGCGATTATCCAGAAAGGTTGAGCCACTATAAGCCAGATTATCAAGACGGCTTGCGGCACTCCAACAACCAGTCGAACTAATCGTACAGGCGAAGTTAATATTCCCAGTGGCAGCACTAAGTGGGTAAGAAAAGACATCACCACTCCAGCGTGAAGTTGTAAACAATGTTTGAAAAATAGTACTATTATTTTGCAAGCTGCCCGTGTTGAAGGTTGCGGCAGCGGCAGACGAGGTGGTCGCAAGAATTTTATTGGTTACTTCAGTGAATTTTTTAATAAGATCAGCACCATCGGTGGCTTGAATGGCTTCGCCACCGCCTTGTACACCGGCATCTCTTAAGAGTTGGTTGTTTAATGCATCCTGATCGGCAAAGGCAATGGTATAGGTAATAACGTTATTTTTAACTGGATCGCCTGATGGATTGGTTGGGGTGCCATAATCATTAATATCAGGCCGCAAATCAATTTCAAACATTGCTTGAGCGACATCATCGAGGTAATCACTGGATCCTGAAGATGGACTTTCATAAATGTACTGGGGTAAGCTCTTTCTATCAAAAGTGCTAGTGGTACATGAGTTTGCGGTAGTACAGTCGCTGTCATAATCCTGTAAGTAACTGGGTATATTTTGATCATTGGTGGGTAAGCCATCGGTTGTTGCAACCACAAAATTACTTTGACACCAATATTGAATGGGTGATGCTTTAGAGGCCGATGAGGAGTAATAGCTTGGAGAACGATTGAATACCGCATCTACGTCCACCTTTTGTAAGGGGGGCGTTGATGTGGTTGTTGTGTTAGGATGCAAAGTGATATTACCATGCCATGACCCGTTGGTATCATTTATGCCAGCATTAGGCTTAAGATTGCCATTTAGCGGGCCTGCGGTTCCAACGTCACCAATAAAATAGCGCCCAAGATCATGTAATGACTCCGCAAGCGGCGTACCACCACCGTCACCTAGGCTCTTAATATGGGTATTAATACTATCCCGTTGTGTTTTATCAAGGTATTTAATTTCGTCAAAAATTTTAGCCCCTTTACCCGAATAAAAAGAAGCGAGACCTAATCGGATATCCACATCGGTTGATTCCAGTGCGGTTACTAATTTTGTCATGCTGTCTCTGGCAATGACTTTGCGAGTTGCAGTACCGGGTTTATATCGATCCGTTGCGGCTGCCGTTGAAGTCCAGTTTTTGCCAACAGAACCACCATTGTTGGTATTATCATATTTAAAATACCAATTTAAATAATTACCTGTATACAGCGCGGTATACCAAGGTGGTCGTGTGCCACCAGAATATTTCGCATGAAGGCTTGCACTATAATTCGTGGTTGGGTTAAAACATCTGTCTCCTGTTGATTTATTGGATGCATTATAATCAATGGTATACGCTGTTCCACCGTTTGAATAGTAACGCATATAAGGTCGACCGCTGGTGAAAAATATAAAAACATTCTGGCCAGTAGGAACCATTGTACTAGTGCTACTAGTTGCACAGTCTGTAATATAGGTTTTTGATGCATTAAATTTATCTGGGTCGGACGGAGTGGATTCCTCTACAACATGATCCATAGAACCTGAATTATCAATTAGAAACATAATATTGGATGGCGCGCTTGTACCCACTATGAGCGGACTGTTTATCAATGCACCTGGGGCGGCAAAGGCATGAAGACTCAGCAGAGTAAAAATAACGCTAATAAGGATTTGAGGGAATGTGAGTGAATGTTTCATAATAAATATACCTATTTGTATATAAGTGAGAGGTTTAAATACGTTTACCATAATGTGATTCAATAACAACCACGGAGTTTTGTGTTAAGCCTATACCACGGGCGGTAATTCGGAAGGCATGAATAGTACCCTGGCCACCTGCACCTTCTTCACCACCCAAAATATTTCCATTAGTCGATGAGTTTTGTTTGATCTTGCCTAGATATTCAATGGTATATTCAGGTTTGCCGCTAAGATCTTGTATGGGATTCGAATATAATATTTTGTTTGCGCTAGCCCACCAGCTTTTTTTGACTGCGTCAGAGGGTGATGGGCCATAACCTAAATTATATAAACCATTTGCACCAGTGTTGCTAAACTGTGCAACTGGATTGTTTATGCTGTTTTTAATATATCGTTCAGCATCGCTTATAGCTAATTCTGCTGCCTGAAATGCAAGCTGTCGGTTGCGAGAATTCCCCGACATTTTTTCTTCCAGCGTCGTGGTGTTAATAGAACTCACACCGATTAGAGTTAAAACAAACAACATAAGTAAGGCCATAACCAGTACGGCTCCATGTTGTTTTTGAGTATTCTTTGCGATTAGATTTTTCATAATTTTAATTTGATGTTTTTAAAGATTTATTACGTATTTGAATAGTAAGGTTATACATTTTTCGCATTCGGCGATCGGTAGAGGTTGCGTCATTGGCAATAGGATCAATGGTAATAGGTGCCGCTGGACTGACCATGGCATAGGTTAATTTTGCATAATCAGCTACAGTACGATTAATTCCGGGTAAATTCTGAGGTGTTCGTGTGAGCAAGCCTAGTTTGACGCTCACAACCCCATCAAAGATGGTATTGGGATCCCCATCAACGTCAGGAACATTATTTGCAGAAAAGTAACGGTTAGCAACGCCATCCCCCGAAGTATCTACACCATATAGTATCTGCATATTTTCAATTCCTTCAACAAGTTGATCGGGTTTATTCTTGTTATTTTGTACATAGAGTGAAGGTTCTCCTCCACCTAATGGGACACCAATAAAAAAGGTTCGGGTGACAACTTTAAGAATTTCACTATCTGGACCAAAAGTATTGGGGGTCCATGTCACATCAGCATTTCCTGGTGTGCCTGCAGACGGATGAGTGACATTAAAACAGGGAATGCCGGGTTTGCCGCAGGCCCCGGGCCCACCACCAACGGGCTGGATATTAGCCGCTTGAAATATGCGTGATTGAGAACAGTTTGAAACAAGGAGAATATCACCCTCGCAAATACCACTAATACCATTAGAGCTAGAACCTGCAACTGTATTGTTTTGCGGACAGGACCCCGTCACTGGGCCATTGGTTGTATCATCAAGAAAGACTTGTGTACCATTATTATTTTGTGCAATGCGCACCCCTAATCCGGAAGCTGTGCGAATAATAATAATATCTGAGCCTGCAACGGCGCGAGAGAGTACTTTGGGATCAAGTGCCGTATTAAGGGCTGCACCGCCTGAGGTCATACCTGCGGGAGTAACCCAGTCTGCCTGATTATTGCTTGCGGTGGTTGGTGTAATTTTTTTTGTGGCTCCAACATCAGTCCCGATGGCTTCAAAACCCATTATTCCTGTTTCAAAGTTCCAACCAATTTCAGTCGTTTGTTTTAATCCATTAATAATATTGTCTGGGCCTTGGCCGGATGAACAACCATAATAACCGGCATTACGAATATTACTTGAAAGGGTTTCTGTGCTGTAACGGCCGTTTTCCTGAATACGTGCAAACTCATCGTGTATAAGATAAGACTTTTTGGTTGATAAATAGATATTACTAATCCCTAATATAATGACGGCACTGACGGCCATCGCAACCATTAATTCAAGCAGGGTAACCCCTGTTTGTGTTCGAAAGGTTTGGATCTGTTTTAGTTTGTCATTAATTTTATTCATTTTTATAACTCTATCCGAAGGGCATAAAATTTAAATTGGGTTTTAGGGTTATAGGTTGATGGAATAGCTAGGCAATCAGGCATTGCTGGCGCTGGAACTTTTAGTTCATTCCACATCACGCAAATTACAAATTGGTCCGCTCCATCTTTTGTCACGGTACCTTGGCCCCCGGGTAATAATGCTGCATTATTAGTATTCCATTCAAACTGATCAAAACTTGCTAAAGCGGAGGGTGTGCATGTAGATGTAATACAGTTTGTACCAAGTGCGCCGGCTGTTTTAGGGATGGCGTTATAATTTCCGGCATCAACGGCAACGATATTCTCACGCATACGATTGGACATATTATAGGCTTGTTGCATGGCTAGGGTTCTAAAAAAAGCCGTTTGGTTATTTTGCATACCAAGCGATTGTAAACCAGCTAAACCAAGAAGACCGATTGAAAAAACAACCAGAGCAACCATCACTTCAACTAGAGTAAAGGCTTGTTGTATTTTAGGGTTAAATTTTAGGTTCATTATTATCTCTATTATACTTTTATGGGCAAGCCGGAGCTGCTGGAACACAGGCATATTGTGAGTTAAGACTAATTCGTCCGGTAACGCTGACTTTAAGTTGTTTTTCTTGATTGAGGGTATTTACACAAGCGCTACATTGTTCAACGGCAAATGCGGTAGATACTGAACCATCGGGCCTAAAACACAATTGAGTGGAGCCACCTGTTGAAGCCATAGTTTCTCCTGCGACGGTCGTTGTTGTTGATGTACGAATCATTGTGTTCGTCGCTTTATCAACTATTTTCCAACCGCCATCCCAAGTTGCAGTACCTGAGTTGGATTTAACGCAAAATGATTTTCCTTGAGTGACCGTTTCGCTTTTTGTATAGGTGATATCACTGACTAATTTATTAATCTGTTCGGCTTTACGGTTCGCATTGGTAAAATTTCGCATGGCAGGCACGGTAATGGCTAACCCAATACCAATTACCACCAGAGCGATCATAAGCTCGATTAAAGTAAATCCATTTGTTTGCTTTTTGCTTTTCATACCCTACTTTATAGATGATCTTTGGAGGTATTTCATACACTAAACGACTAATCGGGGTGTTTTCCAGACAAGTGGTTAAACTTTGTTGGGTGATTGTTTAAGCTGTGAACTGCGTCAAGCTTTGATATGCTTGTCTTTTTTTAGCAACAAGGTTTTTATTTGATGGATTGCATCATTATTGGCGGCGGTATTATGGGCTTATTAACAGCGCGTGAACTTGCCCAAGCTGGCATGAACGTTTGTGTTTTGGATCAAGCCGCGGTGGGACGGGAATCCTCCTGGGCGGGCGGTGGTATTTTATCGCCATTATACCCATGGCGATATGCCGAGCCGGTACAGCGATTGGCCAAGTGGGGGCAGCAGTACTATCCTCAGCTAGTGGATGAATTACTCAACGACACCGGTATCGACCCTGAACGTCTGGAATCGGGGTTGTTGGTACTGGATAATGATGAGCTGTCAGCCGCCCAGCTCTGGGCTACAAACTATCCCACTCGATTAGAATTACTCGATAAGCCCCAGATAAGTGCTCTTGTACCGGAACTTGGGATCTTGCCTGAACATGCATTATGGTTTCCGGAATTAGGGCAGGTGCGCAACCCCTGTCTGCTCAAATCATTAAACAAAGACTTATTGCAACGTGGCGTTGAAATACGCGAGCAGACACAGGTTGAATCACTCCTTATATACAAGGGCAAAATAAAAGGGGTGCAAACATCGGCAGGTAAGGTTGAAGCACCAAAGGTGGTAGCCTGCAGTGGCGCATGGACACAGGATTTGTTGCCATTAACCGAGTCCAAAGTAGAGGTTCAGCCTGTAAAAGGCCAAATGCTGATGTACAAAGCCGTTCCTAAGCTACTATCACAAATTATTTTAAGTGAAGATCGTTATGTGATCCCGCGCAAAGATGGGCGAATTTTAGTTGGCAGCACGCTGGAATACACTGGTTTTGACAAATCGACTAGCCAGCAGGCCAATGACGATTTGCGACAGGTTGCCACGCGCTTGATACCTGCTCTGGCCGACTACCCCGTTGAAAGACATTGGGCGGGGTTACGGCCGGGTACGGTAGAAGGCATACCCTATATTTATGCCGATGAGAAAGTGGCGGGGTTGTATGTCAATAGTGGCCATTTCCGTAATGGGGTTGTGCTTGGCCCCGCATCGGCCCGGTTAATGGCTGATTTGATATTGCAACGGGAGCCGATTATTAATGCTGATTTATATCGGCCACAAACTGATCATTAAGGCATAAAGGCTTTTTTGTTAGAACTAGACTCAAACCAAGTCATTGCTCTATACTAAAAGCCATGGATGAATACACCACCGCCAAAATAACCGAACGCCTGAAAGATTTTGACATTACACCAACGCAGCAACGGTTAGATATTGCGGCCATTTTGTTTGCAAAACCACAGCATCTATCGGCTGATCAGGTACTTGAATTAGTCAATAACGGTAGCGTCACGGTCTCAAAGGCCACGGTGTACAATACTCTGGGTTTATTTGCTCGCAAAGGCTTGGTTAATGAAGTCATTGTGGATCCAACCAAGATTTTTTATGATTCGAATACCCATGCTCATTACCATTTTTATCATGTAGACAGCGGTAAATTGGAAGACATTCCTGTTTCAGCCGTTGCGCTTGACCATTTACCTGAATTGCCGCCTGGCACCCATCAGGAACGGGTTGATATTATTATTCGGGTTAATAAAAATTAGCCGCTAATATCTATTAATATGGTTTATATTCGCGTTTAGTCCTTATTTTTAGTAACATTCGCGCCTTTCGTCATCAACCCTTATTTTTTTGCCAATACCTCCGAGGATTATCTATGTTTCAGTTAGGTTGTGCTAACCGCGCCTGTTATCAAAATGAAATTTTATCGGGGTTAACCGTTGCGCTTGCGCTTGTGCCGGAAGCGGTGGCTTTTGCCTTTGTGGCGGGCGTTGAGCCACTGGTTGGATTGTATGCGGCTTTTATGGTCGGCTTGCTCGCGGCTATTTTTGGTGGCCGACCGGGCATGATTTCAGGGGCAACCGGTGCCATGGCGGTGGTGATGGTCAGTTTGGTTGCAGACCAAGGCGTGGAATATTTATTTGCCGCAGTGGTGTTAACCGG
>CAYYLL010000015.1:0-65725 GCA_964472525.1 uncultured Thioalkalispiraceae bacterium
GCATGCGCATTATCGATAAAAAAGGTATCGATTCTGTTCTGTCTGACATGCGTAGTCGTGGCGAAAAATTCTAAAAAGGACCCAACATTATGCGTGATAAAATTAAATTAGTATCCAGTGCCAATACCGGCCACTTTTATACAACCACTAAAAACAAACGAACTATGCCAGATAAAATGGTCATAAAAAAATATGATCCTGTTGTGCGTAAATACGTTGAATATAAAGAAGCAAAAATAAAATAGTTTAGTGCGCGTCTCCTGTACGCGCACTTATGCCTGAACATGCTCCGCATGTTCGGCCTTTCTCCCCTTTTTATGTTCAAAACATGCAAAGCATATTCTACTTCTAACCGACTAACCGAACGACTCCAACAATATCCCCAAAACCAAAAAACATGATAAAGTACCTTTCATGTCCAATATTGCGTTAACCCAAGTCCCAGCAAACACCCCAAGCAAGAGTTCCGAACGCCTAAGCATGATGATTTTTATTGCCTTGGCAATTCATGCCATTATAATTCTTGGCGTAAGTTTTAATCTGGAATTACTCAAAGATTCATCTGATTTAAGTACCATGGAAATTACCTTGGTACACAATAAAAATGATGACGCACCTAAAAAAGCCGATTACCTTGCACAAGCAAACCAGATTGGTGGTGGCAATATTGATGACAAAGTACGCCCAAGCAGTCCATTTTCTAATCCCATGCCGACACAGGAACATGGTTTTGCACCCAATAGTCGTAATGAGATAACCCCCCCTAAAATAAAAGAACAAACGCAACAGCAGGAATTATTAACCACCCAACAATCAAAAACGACTGTGCAAACTAAAAAACAACAGGAAGTAGTGCCGATTGAAACAAAAAAAATAACGGCCGCACAATTATTTGAACGCAGTAGAGAGATTGCGCATATTAGTGCAGAAATAAATCGTCTTAAACAAACCTACCAGAAAAATCCTGAACATACTTATATTAATGCAGCCAATGCTAAACAACACCGCTTTGCAAGTTATTTGGATGCTTGGCGTTCTAAAGTAGAACGTATCGGTAATATCAATTACCCTAGCGCCGCCATTCATAAGCATATTACTGGTCATCTATTAATGGATGTTGCGATTAACCCAGATGGCAGTTTATTGTCGATTAAAATATTACGTTCATCCGGCTACCCGGTGCTAGATAATGCGGCAAAACGTATTGTGCGTTTAGGCGCTCCCTATCCACCCCTCACACCTGAAATTCTGCGCGACACTAAAGTGCTACATATACCGCGTGTATGGCGTTTTAAAAATAATAATCGTTTTGGTATGTCTGCACGTTAACCAAAACCTATCGTTATTCTCGTCTCAAAAGCCTTGCGTGATCCCTCACTCTAGTCGATACTTAAGCTTATGAGCGACTTCGAAACCACCTGTTTAACCAACCAGTTTCTTATCGCCATGCCTAATCTGGCGGATCCTGAATTTTTCCATACGGTCAGTTACATTTGTGACCACAATGATGAGGGCGCCATGGGGGTAACCATTAACCGCCCACTGGATGTTGGCTTGGGTGATTTACTCGACCACCTGAGTATGCCAACCGACGATATTGAAATTGCCAGTATTCCCGTTTATGCGGGTGGCCCAGTACAACCCGATCGTGGGTTTGTGTTACATCAAGCACCCAAAACAACCGACAATGAATGGGATGCCAGTATGGTGGTTACCGATTCCATTAGCTTAACCATGTCACAAGATATTATTGAGGCCATTGCCTTAAATGAAGGGCCCGAACATTATTTAATTATGCTCGGTTATGCAGGTTGGAGCGATGGCCAACTCGAACAGGAGCTGCTCGCCAATGCTTGGCTAAACGGCATTGCAGATGAACAGATTATTTTTGAAGTGTCATCGGAACAAAAATGGACACTCGCTGCAAAGCATTTAGGGGTCGAATTAAGTTTAATCTCAACCGATGTTGGACATGCTTAAAAACACACAAACAGTTCTCGGCTTTGACTACGGTAGTAAAAAAATTGGAGTAGCCGTTGGTCAGTCTGTCACCCAAACGGTGACTCCCTTAATCACCCTGCCGAGTAAAAATCAGAAACCCAACTGGGCAGCGATAGAAAAACAAATTAAAGACTGGCAACCCAATATTTTAGTGGTAGGCCTGCCGGTACACCTCGATGGTGAAGAACAAGCCATGACACAAGCTGCCAAAAAATTTGGTAACCAACTCAATGGACGTTTTCAACTGCCGGTTGAATTTATGGATGAACGCTTAAGCTCTTATGAAGCCGAAGAACGTCTACGTGAAATAAATACCAAAAAAATAAATATTGGGAAAAAACAAACAAATAAAAGACAAAAGGCCATGGATATTGATAAAATAGCCGCGCAACTGATTGTTGAGAGTTGGTTTCGACAATAAATCTATTAAATTCAGTTACTACGAAAACAGTTAACAGAAAGCAAAAAGTGAGTTTGTATGCCTAAACAGCAAAATGTTACCCAACTGCTGACCACAATGGCCTCTGAGCTCAATTCTTATTTACAAACACACTCTATTTCTGACCCGCACATGATTGGTATTCATACCGGTGGGGTCTGGGTTGCCGAGGCATTACATCAGGCGCTCAAGTTAAAACAACCTCTCGGCAGTTTAAATATCAGTTTTTATCGTGATGATTTTACTCGCATTGGTATGCACCCGCAGGTACAGCCTTCTAGCTTGCCCTTTAGTGTTGATGACCAACATATTATTTTGGTGGACGATGTTTTACACACCGGCCGCACCATTCGTGCTGCCTTAAACGAAATTTTTGATTATGGCCGACCGGCCTCAGTCACACTGGTTGTACTTATTGAACGCAGTAGCGGCAAAGAACTCCCGATAGCCGCTGATATTGCAGGCGCAAAATTGAACTTAACAAAAGATCAGCATATTAAATTAACCGGCCCCAAACCCTTAGCACTGGAGACTCAATAAGCATAATGAAACAAACCGATATTCAATTTGATGAAAATGGTCTGCTCAGGCATTTTTTAACTATTGATGGTTTAAAACGTAATGTCTTAGTCGATATTCTCGACACTGCCGAAAATTTTGCAACCGTTGGTACTCAACAAGTTAAAAAAGTCCCCTTACTGCGCGGCAAAACAATCGTTAATTTATTCTTTGAAGCCAGCACCCGTACCCGTACTACCTTTGAGTTAGCGGCAAAACGTTTGTCCGCCGATGTGCTTAATATTAATATCGACACCTCATCCACATCAAAAGGTGAAAGCCTGCTCGATATGCTACGCAACCTTGAAGCCATGCACTGTGATATGTTTGTGGTACGGCACAACCAGAGTGGCGCGGCCCATTTTATTGCGCAACATGTATCCCCCCATATCAGTGTGATCAATGCCGGTGATGGCCAGCATGCCCATCCCACTCAAGCGATGCTCGATATGTTTACCATCCGTCGACATAAACAGGATTTTACAAAACTGCGCGTTGCGATTATTGGTGACATTATGCATTCGCGTGTCGCACGTTCTGAAATACATGCGTTGAACACGCTCGGCGTGCCAGAGATTCGAGTCATCGCACCAAATACTTTAATTCCACCGGCCACCGATTCAATGGGTGTGCATGTTTACCATGATATAGAGCAAGGTCTGAAAGATGTTGATGTGGTGATGATGCTGCGTTTACAACGCGAACGTATGCAAGGTGCGTTACTGCCTAGCGAACATGAATATTTTGAAACCTATGGCTTAACTAGCGAAAAACTTAAACTCGCCAAACCCGATGCCATTGTAATGCACCCCGGCCCGATTAACCGTGGCGTTGAAATTGAATCAACGGTTGCCGATGGACCACAATCGGTTATTCTAGAACAGGTTACAAACGGTATTGCTATTCGCATGGCCGTAATGTCAATGACGCTTGGACGACAAGCACCAACTGAAAGCAAAGCAACATGAAGTTGTTAATTAAACAAGGTCATGTTGTCGACCCGGCCAATAATATTGACGCCCTTCACGATGTTTACATTGCTAACGGAAAAATAGCTGGCATCGGCAACAAGCCCGATGGTTTTAAAGCAGATAAAACCATCGATGCTAAAAATCATGTTGTTATCCCCGGTATTGTTGACCTTTGCGTTCGACTACGTGAACCCGGTCAGGAATACAAAGGCACCATTGCATCCGAAACAGCCGCCGCTGCCGCAGGGGGAATAACGACTGTTTGTGTACCTCCGGATACCGACCCTTGTATTGATACCACCGCCGTTGCTGAACTCATCCATCAACGTGCAGCCGCCGCCGCGAACTGCCATGTTGTTACCCAAGCGGCACTTACTCTCGGATTAAAAGGCGAGCTATTAAGTGAAATGGCTACCTTAAAAACACAAGCAAACTGCGTGGGTGTCAGTAATGGTTTAAAACCACTTAAAAATATTTTAGTGATGCGCCGTGCGATGGAATATGCAGCGAGTTGTGACTTAACTATTTTTCTACACGCAGAAGATCCCGGTCTATCCAACAACGGCTGTGCGCATGAAGGTGTTATGTCGACGCGTCTGGGTTTACCCGCCATTCCAGAGTCGGCTGAAACCGCTGCGGTTTCACGCGAATTGATGTTAATAGAACAAACCGGTGTGCGCGCCCACTTCTCACATATTTCATCCGCCAATGCGCTGCACATGATCACTCAGGCAAAACAGCAAGGCTTACCCGTTAGTGTCGATGCCAGCATCCATCATTTACATCTCACCGATTTAGATATTGGATTTTTTGACAGCAACTGCCATGTTATACCACCACTGCGTTCGCAACGCGATAAACAGGGCTTACAGCAAGGCTTAAAACAAAATAACATTGATGCCTTATGCAGCGATCATCAACCTCATTGTGCCGACGCCAAACTGGCTCCATTCAGCGCAACCGAACCCGGTATTAGTGGTTTAGAAACCTTATTGCCGCTCAGTTTACGTTTAGTGAATGAAAACATTCTTGACCTAAAAACACTGATACAAAAGCTCACCGTTGAACCTGCCAAAATTTTAGGTATCGATGCAGGTCACTTGTCGGTAAATGCCGCAGCCGATATTTGTATTTATAACCCAGCAGCTAACTGGACAGTGAAGGCCGAACAATTTGTCAGCACTGGACATAATACACCATTTACTAACTGGGAATTACAAGGCAAAGTGACTCATACCTTACTGGATGGAAAAATTGTTTACCAAAGTTAATCATTATGAATAAATCTCACCGCAATACTATTAACGTCGAACTTGCTGAAATTATTTCTCAGCAGAATTATCCGGGCGATCAATATATTTTGCGTGTCCATGCACCACTCATTGCCGCCGAGGCCAAAGCCGGCAGTTTTGCGCATATACAATGCGCGCCATCATTAGCAATGCGCCGACCTATTTCAATTATGTGTACCAGTCCTAAAACCGGTATGGTCGACTTTTTGTATAAGGCCGTAGGTGAAGGTACTCGACAACTCGCCACGCGCAAACAAGGTGAAACTCTTGATATACTTGGGCCTATTGGCCAACCGTTCCAGTTACACAAAGAAAACAAACGCCCGTTACTGATTGGTGGTGGAGTCGGTATGCCACCAATGATTTTTATTGCTGATGACATAAAAAAACAACGCAGCCATTACCAACCCTTTGTTATTTTAGGTTCCGAAGTCCCTTTCCCATTCACCACACAACCATCACAGTTTATTCTTCCCGGTGTACCATCCGAAGTTACCGCCACCATGCCGTTACTGGAAGACTGGAATATTCCTTGCCGACTCACTAGCCTACAAGACTACCCTGGCGTTCATGCGGGTTACGTAACTGACCTTGCACGTTTATGGCTCGAAGCACTTGACGACAGTAAACGCAAGCAAGTTGAAATATTTTCCTGCGGCCCTCATCCCATGCTTGAAGCAGTTGCCGCACTCGCCAAAGAATTTGATTTACCCTGTCAGGTGTCACTCGAAGAATATATGGCCTGTGCAGTAGGTGGCTGCGCCGGTTGCGTGGTTGAAGTTAAAACCGAACAAGGCAGCGCAATGAAACGGGTTTGTGTTGATGGGCCGGTATTTGATGCGCGGTTAGTTTTTTAAACCCAGAAATTGAGTGTAATAAATACAACAACAAGCATTAAAACCCGCTATTAAGCTCTTTCTCTGTACTAATGTTTTGGCTTAAACATTGAAACCCATCACAAACGACTCAATTCACATTTTAAATGCCAACCACTTCATAGTTTTCTTATCCTGAACGTTATAGTCTTCACCACTCAAAATATTTGGACAGGCACTTAACTTAAAGGAATAAAACCAATGACACACACATTGCAATCTCTCCGTATTCAAATTATATCAAGCTTACTTATTGCTCTATTTAGCTTTTCATCCATACAAGCAGGCGAACTTTCTCCCAGCTTACAGGCAAAGTTAAACCTTTATAAAAGCAAACTTTCTGAATGGGCGAAAGATCCCGTTATTGTTAAAGCGGTTAAACAGGCCAATAATCATAAAACAAACATGACAAACACAACATGGAAAAAACTTTCTGCTTCCGATGCTAAAGTAAAGCCCTTTTTAAGCAGTTCGGCTGGTAAAAAATTATTTACATGGGAACAAGATAAATCACTCGGAAAATTATTTTTACGGGATAAGAAAGGTAATCTGGTTGCGGGTAGCAAGAAACCGGCTATTTTTAATATTGCGAAACGCCCGGCTTTTACTAAAGCCATTCGTGGTAAAGTCTGGAATTCAAAAAAACCAAAAGCCGATCCAACAACAAAACTAAGCAGTATTCAGCTTTCAATCCCTGTTTTAAGTAACGGCAAAGAAATTGGTGTATTACACACCAGCATTATTGCTAACTAAAAAACAAAAACATAACTAAAAGAATCTCAAATAAAGTCTAAATATTTTGAATTAATATCTGTAATACAAGCAATAAAAAAGGGGCGATTCGCCCCTTTTTTTTAACTTTGTATTCTAAATTTAATATTCCTAATCAACCTGAACTCGGGATAAGGAAATTAGTCACTAACCATCGGAGGGGAACGCCAGAATCCTTTAATAAAAACCGTCTGCCGCAAGGACGCGGCAGTCGAGCGGCCAAGGATGGCGTATTTTGCGTGTTTTTATTAAAGGATTCTGACGTTGGCTCTCCTTGCTCTCAGCAACTTTATACAGCATTTTTCTTATCCCGAGTTCAGGTTAATCGGTTTCCTCTATCGTTATTCCATCCAGTGCCGCAGAAATAGAGTCCACATCACCTTGTGAGTCACCGAGTTTAATCATTAACCTGAGTTCATTTGCTGAATCGGCATGATTGATAGCATCTTCATAGGTTATTTCGCCTTCTTTATATAAATCATAGAGCGCTTGATCAAACGTTAACATGCCATTTTGTCGGGAACGTGACATTAAACCTTTCATTTCATGGATTTCACCTTTACGAATAATATCGGCCATCAACGGCGTATTAATTAAAATCTCGGCACACAAAACCCGACCCGAACCATCCGGTTTGGGTATAAGTTGTTGCGCAACAACCGCTCTCATATTTAAAGATAAATCTAATAGCAACTGATTACGTCGGTCATCTGGAAAAAAGTTAATAATACGATCCATCGCCTGATTCGCATTATTTGCGTGCAAGGTTGCCAAACAAAGGTGCCCGGTTTCAGCAAAAGCAATAGCATGATCCATTGTTTCTCTTGTACGTATTTCACCAATAAGAATAACGTCCGGCGCCTGACGTAATGTATTTTTTAGTGCAGTCTGAAAACTTTCAGTGTCCAAACCAACTTCACGTTGGCTAATGATACAACCTTCATGATGATGTATATATTCAATAGGATCTTCAATACTAATAATATGGCCGGTACTGTTCTTGTTTCTAAAACCAATCATGGATGCCAATGATGTTGACTTACCCGAGCCGGTTGCACCGACAAATAAAACCAGACCCCGTTTAGTCATTGCCAGATCGCGAAGTATTTCAGGTAAACCTAATTCTTCAATCGTTGGAATATTTGTTTCAATTTTACGTAACACCATACCAGCATGGCTTCGTTGCATAAAAGCACTCACACGAAACCGACCAATACCCGATGCTGATATTGCAAAATTACATTCACTGGTTCGCTCAAATTCTTCACGCTGCGCGGGTGACATAATACTTAAAACAATTTCACGCGATTGTGATGGTGTTAACGTACCCTGAGTCACCGGAGCCAACTTACCATTAACTTTTAAGCTTGGCGCAACCCCAGCAGTAATAAACAAGTCAGAGGCGTTCTTGTGTACCATTAATTTAAGTAACGATTCAAAATCCATCAAATAACCCTAATTAAATTTTCATCAATTAACCCGTAATCATCACGGATAAGGTGGCAATATAAACTCTCGTTATTCGTCCTATTCGAAGTCCGCTTTGTTCATAGCTCGTAATCTTGCTTCCTGCTTACTAACAATACCCCGCGCAACCAAATCCTGTAATGTTTGGTCTAACGTTACCATCCCAACCTGATTACCAGTTTGAATGGCTGAATACATTTGCGCTACTTTATCTTCACGAATTAAGTTTCGTATTGCCGGTGTACCAATCATAATTTCATGGGCAGCAACCCGACCTCCACCAATTTTTTTCATCAATGTTTGTGATATTACCGCACGTAACGATTCCGATAACATCGAACGTACCATGTCTTTTTCTGCGGCAGGAAACACATCAATGATTCGGTCAATCGTTTTAGCCGCTGAACTGGTGTGCAAGGTGCCAAACACTAAATGGCCAGTTTCGGCAGCCGTTAAGGCTAAACGAATGGTTTCTAAATCCCGTAACTCACCCACCAAAATAATATCAGGATCTTCGCGTAACGCTGAGCGCAATGCTTGATTAAAACCATGAGTGTGTAAATGGACTTCACGTTGATTGACTAAACATTTTTTACTTTCATGAACAAATTCGATGGGGTCTTCAATAGTTAAAATATGCGCATGTTCTTTTTCATTTTTATAATCCACCATTGCGGCCAGAGTAGTTGATTTACCCGAACCGGTTGGCCCCGTCACAAGTACAACACCACGCGGGTTATCGGATATATCTCTAAAAATAGCCGGGCATCCTAACTCTTCCATACTCAATACTTTTGATGGAATAGTACGAAAAACCGCTGCCGCACCTTTATTAATATTAAAAGCGTTAACTCGAAAACGTGCAAGTTCAGGAATTTCGAAAGAAAAATCCGTCTCTAAAAATTCTTCATAATCTTTGCGCTGTTTATCATTCATAATGTCATAAACCAGCGAATGCACGACTTTATGTTCTAGTGGTGGTACGTTGATACGTTTTATGTCACCATCAACCCGGATCATCGGTGGTAAACCCGATGATAAATGTAAATCTGAAGCGCCATTTTTTACGCCAAAGGCAAGTAATTCTGTAATATCCATAATATCTTTCTTTTTCCGGTTACCTTAAAAGGGGCTCTTTATCTATAATAGTCTAGCTGAGAATTCATTATCGGCCAAAACTAAATTTTTAAACTACATTGTCACCTAATATAGGGCAAGTCCGTTCCTATTAATAGAGACGCATCGATTTTTCTGAAAAAGCATTATAATGACTACGTTAGCGCAACGCCTTAAGGCCGTACAAACTCAGATCACAGATACCGCAAAAGCCAATCATCGTGAGCCTGATAGCATATTATTGCTTGCAGTCAGTAAAACACAAACGATTGAAGCGGTAAAAGCCATTGCCGAAGCGGGACAAACCCGCTTTGGTGAAAATTATTTACAAGATGCACTTCCCAAAATTCAAAGCCTGCGAGAACAGGGCTTTAATCTGGAATGGCATTATATTGGCCCTATCCAGTCGAACAAAACTCGCGCCATTGCAGAAAATTTTCACTGGGTACACAGTGTTGACCGCTTAAAAATAGCCCAACGACTCAGTGAACAACGCCCGCCTCATTTACCGCCCCTAAAAATTTGTATTCAGGTAAATATTGGTAACGAACCCCAAAAAGCTGGCATTATTGCCGAAGAATTAAATTTGTTGGCAACGGCTATCAACCAACTTCCCCAACTTGAGTTGCGTGGGCTGATGGCTATCCCACCGGCTGCATCAAATACCCAACAACAACACAGCGCTTTTGCCGCATTACGTCAATTATTTGAAAACCTGCCCCAAACAAATTCACTCGACACGTTATCCATGGGAATGAGTAATGATCTCGATGCGGCCATTGCCGAAGGTGCTACCATGGTGAGAGTTGGCACCGCCATTTTTGGGGCACGGAATTAAACCAAAAGTAGTTAAAAATCTATTGCTAACTCGCCAATAACTTAAAAATCACTTGGCAAATTAACGACTTATCCATTAGGCTATACATTATGTCAGAAACAAATACTTCTTTTTCGGTCGGCTTTATCGGCGGCGGCAATATGGCTCGCAGTATAATTGGTGGGCTTGTGGCCGATACCAACGTCAGCATTAACATTCAGGTTTATGATCAGTCCGCAGACACATTAACGGGCTTAGCCAATGACTTTGGCATTACTCCAGCAGCATCCAATCAACAGCTTATTGAACAGTGTGATGTGGTGGTACTAGCGGTTAAACCACAAGTGATGCAAACTGTTTTAGCTGAACTTGACGCCAGTCAAACTCAGACTGTGTTTTTGTCCATAGCTGCCGGTTTAAAAATAAGTTCTCTCGCTAAATGGCTAGGCAGTGATGTGGCCATTATTCGCGCTATGCCCAATACGCCGGCCCTAGTGCAATGTGGTGCAAGTGGGCTTTATGCTAACCAACAGGTTTCCGCCCAACAAAAAGATTATGCCAACATTATTATGTGCGCCACGGGTATCGCGCTATGGGTTGATAGTGAGGACTTACTAGATTCAGTCACCGCCCTTTCTGGCAGCGGCCCGGCCTATTTCTTTTTAGTCATGGAAGCCATGCAAACAGCCGCTGAAAATCTTGGACTCAAAACAGACACCGCACGGCAACTCACATTGCAAACCGCTCTCGGTGCCGCGACCCTCGCATCACAAAGCGAAGATAATCCGGCCACACTGCGACGACGCGTTACTTCACCCGGAGGCACCACTGAACAGGCTATAAATACCCTGCTCGATAAGCAGTTAATTGAAATATTTGGCCAAGCCATGCAAGCTGCGTATGATCGTTCTAAACAGCTTGCGGCTGAACTCGACCAGACATAAGTCAATCCACTTTCATATTTTAGGAAAAACCAATGGGCTCACATCTTGGAAATGCCAGTAGCTTTTTAATCAGTACCTTATTTGGCGCATATATTTTAGTTGTTATGTTGCGCTTTTTATTCCAATGGGTACGCGCTGATTTTAGCAATCCGATTTCACAATTTATCTACAAGATAACGAATCCACCCTTAATACCGTTACGCCGCGTTATTCCCGGCTATCGTGGGATAGATTTTGCAGCTGTTCTTTTGCTGCTAGTACTGCAATGTATTGAATTTGTGGTAATCGGGCTACTCCCCGGCCAGCCTATGCCGGGCTTTCCCGGCTTGCTCCCTTGGGCTCTGGCTGAACTATTAGGACTTTGGATTAATATCTATATATTCGGTATTTTAATTTTAGCCATCATTAGCTGGATTAATCCGATGGGATACAACCCCATGGTGAGCCTGCTAAGCCAACTCACCAACCCCATTATGCGCCCCTTTCGCCGCCTAATCCCACCCATGTCCGGGTTGGACTTATCATCCATGTTTGCCTTAGTCACACTCGTCTTTATAAAACTGGCCTTTGTTGACTACCTGATCTATCTCTTTAAGAACCTTGCTTTCCCTCATGCAAAATACCTTTTTTAGTTGGAAAAACAATATCTTACTTTTGCATGTCGTTATTCAACCCCGTGCTAGTAAAGACGAAATAGTCGGTCTACACGCTGACCGACTGAAAATACGCCTCAAAGCACCCCCCGTGGATGGCAGGGCCAACGAGTATCTTATCCGCTATTTAGCCGGGCTTTTTGGGCTAGCCAAAAAAAATATTCAGGTGACCAAAGGACAAACCAACCGACTTAAAACACTCCGTATCGAATCTTTGACGGATTTACCCCCCACACTACGCCTGTACCAAGCAGAATAACCAGACAAAATTACCGAAATTTTAGCTAAAATTTCAAAAACACTGGCCGTTAACGTAATTACGCCGTTCAGGAATGGAAGGGCTTTTGTCACATTTTAATGTGATAGTTCAATAAAAGCGTGTACTTTACTGATATTTAAGGCTATATTTATTTAAATCAAATTTATTACTGAGCAATATAGATGGCAACAGAACGCTTTACAGACCAAATGCAAGCCTATGGCCGTTGGAAAACGGAACTCATTACTTCCATTGAAAGTTTTCAGAAATGGCTAGAAACCAATAAAATGAGCAGCAGTGAAGTTGAACTGCGTATTTTTGAACTTATCCAGACTTTAAAAAGCGATCACCTCACCATTGCATTTGTTGCTGAATTTGCACGCGGTAAAACAGAACTGATCAACGCTATCTTCTTCTCGGAATATGACCGCCGACTACTGCCTTCCGAAGCCGGCCGTACCACCATGTGTCCGACTGAACTATTTTACGACAATACGACACACAAAAATTATATTCGTCTGCTCCCCATTGAAACACGGCTCGAAGAAGCCAGTATTAATGAATTAAAGAAAGATCCCGTTAACTGGACACATATGGAGTTAGACACCAATTCATCCGAAGCCATGTCGGAAACCTTTCAAGAAATTGTGCGCACCAAAAGAGTCAGTCCCAAAGAAGCCATTAAACTCGCACTACATGCGCCCGAAGATAGCGTGCATGTTGACCCCGATGGTAAAGTTGAAATCCCCATGTGGCGGCACGCTATCATTAGCTTCCCGCACCCATTATTAAAAGAAGGCTTAACCATTTTAGATACCCCCGGCTTAAATGCCATGGGCACCGAGCCTGAACTCACTCTCAATATGTTGCCCAGTGCGCAAGCGGTTGTATTTGTGTTGGCCGCCGATACCGGTGTCACTAAATCTGATATGGAAATGTGGAAACATTATGTTGAGCCCTTAGGTGGCGAAGCCCAAACCGGGCGTATCGTGGTATTGAATAAAATTGATACCTTATGGGATGAACTCAAAGACGAAGCTGGTATTAACAAAAGTATTACCACCCAATGCACCACCACCGCAAGAATGTTAAACATAGAAAGCACCAATGTTTACCCTGTTTCGGCACAAAAAGGCTTATTGGCTAAAATTCGTCATGACGTTGATTTAATTAAACGCAGTAATATCCTTGCACTGGAATCTATTTTATCCAAAGACATCTTGCCGTCAAAACAAAACATTGTGCGCGAAAATATTGTCGGTGAGATTGGCAGTATGGCAAAAGAAGCCCAAAGCATGATTGCTTCTCGGCTGGCCGAAGCCAACAACCAGTTAAAAGAACTCAACAGCCTAAGCGGCAAAAATGAAGACGTGATTATTCATCTAATGAAAAAAACCCGTCAGGAACAAACCGTTTACCATAAATCTGTTGAAAGCTTTCAGGCCAACAAAAAAATGTTTAACGACCATCATTCACAGTTGTTAAATACACTTAGCATTAATGCACTCGATAAACTGATGGCTGAAACACGCAAAAATATGACCGGTGCTTGGTCAACAATGAAGTTAAAGAAAAGCATGAAAGAATTCTTTGATATTATTAACGGCACCATGGATACCGCCAATAAACACGTTGAAAATGTGAACCGACTAGTACAAACCATTTATCGACAGTTCAATAAAGAACATGGCTTAACGGAAACTAAACCTCGACTATTCAGCATCGTAAAATACAAACGTGATCTGGAACGTTTATACTTTGAAGCCGAAGCTTACCGTAACAGCCCGGTCATGACCATGACTGAGCAAGCCTTTGTAGTGAAGAAATTCTTTATCTCTATGGTTTCACATGCACGCAACACGCTTTATCAGGCACATCAGGAAGCCAACTCATGGAGCAAAGCTGCAATGCTGCCCTTGGTCACACGGATAAAAGAACATAAAGACCAAATGGAAAAACGTCTTGAAAGTTTACGCAAAATTAATGAATCACGCGATACCTTACAATCACGCATGTCTGAATTAGGTAAAACAGCCGAAATATTGCAAAACCAGTTACAAGATCTGAATAACTTAATAGAAACACTCAATAAACCGTTGGAATGGTTTATTGCGAACCATAAATCAGATGCTCAGGTTGCTTAAGCACACTAAACTCCCCACAACAAACTGACAAGCTATCAATAAAAAAAAGCCTGGTAATTTAATATTAATCACACAAAAGCTGTGATGAATTAAACCTTTAGAGATTCAACTTGAAACTTGCATCGTCATCCCAAGCTTATTAGACTGACCACTCGATTAAACAAACAACACAAGCTTATTTCATGTCCAATTCAGTGCCTGATTCAGAACAAAGAACCATACCAAATGATTCTATTGGCATCGTTAGCCCACAAACACATCATTTCGCACAGGCCATTAAATTGGAATGCGGTATAAGTTTACCTGAATTTGATCTTATCTATGAAACCTATGGTGAATTAAACGCAACCAAATCCAATGCCATTCTTGTTTGCCACGCACTCAGCGGCGATCAACATGTTGCAGGATATCATTCGGCGAATGACAAAAAACCCGGTTGGTGGAACGCCTATATTGGCCCCGGCAAACCCTTTGATACCAATAAATTTTTTATTATCTGCTCCAACAATCTAGGTGGCTGCAAAGGATCTACCGGCCCCATGAGTAGTAACCCAAAAACAAACAAACCGTATGGCCGCGACTTTCCCATTGTTACCGTTAAAGATTGGGTTTACAGCCAAACCTTACTCGCCGATGAGCTCGGCATTAACAAATTTGTTGCCGTTATCGGTGGCAGCTTAGGCGGGATGCAGGCGTTGCAATGGGCTATTGATTATCCTGAACGTTTAGCACATTCAATTGTTATTGCCGCAGCACCCAAATTATCAGCACAAAATATTGGTTTTAATGAAGTGGCCCGACAAGCTATCAGCTCCGATCCTGATTTTCATGATGGACACTACTACGAACACAATGTAATCCCTCGTCGCGGTATTAAACTGGCACGGATGCTCGGCCACATTACTTATTTATCCGACGAATCGATGCGCGCAAAATTTGGCCGAGAACTTCGAGAAGGTAAAATTAATTTTAACTTTGATACCGAATTTCAGGTAGAAAGTTATTTGCGTTATCAGGGTGAATCTTTCGTGGACAAGTTTGATGCCAATACTTATTTATTAATGACCAAAGCGCTCGATTATTTTGACCCTGCGAAAGATTACAACGATGATTTAGCCGTAGCATTAAGTAAAGCAAGCGCACGTTTTTTAGTGGTTGCGTTTACGTCAGACTGGCGTTTTGCACCGGAACGATCACGCGAAATAGTAAAAGCCTTATTAGATACCAATAAGCGTGTTACTTATTCTGAAATTACCGCCAATCAGGGGCATGATGCTTTTCTTATTCCTAATAAAGATTATCAGGATGTTTTATACAGTTATATGAAGCATGTAGAGGATTCAATAAAATGAACTCAATACGCGCTGAATTCCGAACCATTGCGAGTTGGATAAAACCCGGTAGCCGAGTGCTTGATTTAGGTTGTGGTAATGGCGAACTATTATCTTATTTACAAGAAAACTATCAAGTTACCGGCTATGGTATTGAAATCGAACAAACAAATATTGTTGCCTCCATTCAGAATAATATTAATGTAATCCAGGCGGATATTGAACAAGGCCTGATCGGTTTTGAAGATAACTCTTTCGACTATGTCATTATGACTCAAACTCTTCAAGCACTACGTAATACCGACAAGATGTTAGAAGAAATGTTGCGTGTTGGACGAGAAGGCATTGTGACCTTTCCCAACTTTGGCCACTGGCGAAGTCGGCTTAATATTATGCTAGGACATATGCCCGTTACCAAGGCATTACCCAACACTTGGTACAACACACCTAATATTCATCTTTGCACAATCAAAGACTTTGAAGACTTGTGTACAGAAAAAGATTTTAAAATATTACAACGTAATATCGTTGACCGACAACACCGGAATCGTACTTTTAATGCATTCCTACCCAACTTATTAGGTGAAATTGCACTTTACAGGATCCAGAAATCAATCAATTATATATCGTCAACGGGGTATACACCCCGCTGACGACCAAAGGGGAGAGCTTCGCCTCTCCCCTTTGGAAACCCCATTGGTTTTGTGCCCGCCACAAGCGGACGGGGAAACCAAATTAAACTAAAGACTCATCTTTAAAATCATTCTTTAACCTCGGTAATGTGAAATAGAAAGTCGCTCCCTTATCCACTTCTGCTCTTGCCCAAATTTTACCTCGATGTCTCAAAATAATTCGTTTTGCCGTTGCTAAACCAATACCATCACCTTCGAAATCCCGTTGATGATGTAACCGTTGGAAAGAACCAAACAAACGTTCGGAGTAAGCCATTTCAAAACCGACCCCGTTATCTTTCACATAAAAAATCTTATCACCATCTTGAAATTCCATACCAATCTCAATACGGGCTTTCTCTTTGTCTTTTGTATACTTCCAAGCATTTCTGATTAAATTATCAAATACCACATAGAGCAAACTTTTGTCTGCGGTAATATCCAGATTATCATTAATAATAATATCTATATTGCGCTCTGGAAATTCACCGCGCAAATTCGATACAATAACCGTGGCCATATCTGTAACTGAGAAATGTTCAAGTAGTAAGCCTTTTCTGGTAATTCTCGACAATGATAACAACGCATCAATTAACGTTCCCATACGCTGACTTGCCTTACAAATGCGTTCCAAATAATCTTTGGCTGTTTCATCAAAAAGCTGACTATAATCTTCTTCAAGCGCTCGAGAAAAGCCATCGAGAGAACGTAAGGGTGCGCGTAAATCATGAGAAACTGAATAACTAAAGGCCTCCAGTTCTTCCGATAGTACTAATTGTTGGTTATATGCAGTCGTCAATTCATTTGTTTTTTTACTTAATTCTTTTGTTTTAGCCTTTACTTCATCTTCAATTAATTTTTTCTGTTCGGCCAATAGCTTATTATGCTCTAGATGTGTGCGAATAATATGCCAAATAAATAATGTTAAGAATAATCCGGCTATCAATACAATTGCTGTCATTTTCAAATCAAACGAGAACAGACCTTTATTTCGTATAATCTGAATTTTTAGTTTTTTCTTACCTAAATATATTTCTTTTGATATTTCAAAATTCTTACTCAATATAGAGTCCACTCCGATATTATGACCCTGTAATATCACATGATCATCAAGAGTAATCCGTAGAGTATTAAAAAGTTCAGAACCATCTATTAATAAGATCATCTTATGAAGATTTATTTTATAGACCAAGACGCCGAAAGCATTATTCAGCCCTCCTTTTTTCAAGTTATCGTCATAACCATTAAACAAAACCTGAACAGCAAAGAGTCGATTTTTTTCTTTCTTTGCAGGAAGAAATACCAGTGATTTTGAATTACCATTTGCAGCATTAATTGTATTGTGAACAACAGGGAAGCTCAATAAGTCACGCCCAAACCAACGTGAATTTTTTACATTATAGGGTTCAATATATTTTATCGGGAATAAAAATTTGGCTTCTGGTGTTTTTTTAAGAGCATTCCCATCCCAGCTAGTAATTGTAAAGCCAGTGTAGCCTTTATTTTGCATTGTTCTTTCATATTTCAACTCATCTTTAATATGAATTTTTTCTGCAAAATAAATTAGCCCAATAAATTCATTCTGGCGTAACAGCGAACCGGCTAAAAGACGAAACTCATCATCATTTACATCATCTAATAAATAAAATAACGAATTAAATTCACGGTTTATTCTATTAACATTTGCAAAAGCAGACTCGACTTCATTAAAAATTTTACTTGCCGATGATTTAAAATAAAAATTATCTTTTTCAACTTCATAGCCAAACGTTATAACTGAAATAAAAACACTTAAAATAATTCCCCAAGCTATAATTAAACGTTCAGTGGTTAGTGTGATCATCATAAAGTTAATTGAAGTCAAATTAGCGGGGCTCAGAATGGTTATTCCATTGAATAGACGTTCGCCTTTTAGTTTTTTCGTCTAAATGAATTTTAGCTTTTTTTAATAATTTGATGTTAGCATACATATTCCAGTCTTTGTTAACCGTTATGGGTATATTCTTAATGGGAGTGCCCGACAACACATCAATAGCGACTTCAGCGGCCCAACGACCTTGTTCTTTAGCACTTTTAGTAATGGAAAACATAACGTAAGGCATCATAAATTTATAATAACTGACTGTGAATTTTTTACTTTTTGTTTCAACTATTTTTTTTGCTCGCACACTATCCCAGTCATTGATGCCCGCATAATTATTTAAAATAATAAAGTCAGCTTTTTGTGCCTCTATATAAGCCTTTTCCCATGCGTGCATATTTGTGACAAATTTAGCCGTTAGCTTTACCCCTTTGGCTCGATACACTTTCTGGTAACGCGCATAGTCCTTTCGCTCAGTAACCACATCCGCCGAGATATACACCCCCGAATGGACATTCTTCACTGTTTTTTTAATAATGCCTAATAAGGGAATAATAGGGCCAACTTCAACCATTCCGGTTACATTTTTATAGGGGAAGCCATAGGCTTCGGCTGTCCAGTTGATACCACAAAAAACAAAAGGAAGTTTTGTATTTTTATATTGTGTAACGACATATTTTGCAGCATTATCATCTGACGCTATCACAATGTCGGGGTTAAATTTTTTAATTAATTTTTTAGCCTGCTGCGCTTTAGATTTAATATATTGCACAGATGGGTTACGTTTACTGTCCATAAAGAACTTTTTTAGCACACAATGCCCTACCAATACCTTTCCGACTTCCGTCTCAATAGCATCATTCCAAGCATAACCCTGATGATACGACATTATAAGTAAACATTTTTTAACAGGCGCAGCACCAACCGGTAACAGAAAAGTACCGGCAATAAAAAGCACAAATATGCTCAAAATTCGGTTCATAATAAAACCCTGTTTATAAATAATAATATAGCTTGGTTAGCAAACAATATATACGGATACGCTGTAAATATAGAATAAATTTTTATTGTTCTAACCAATTATTTTATAACAACCATAATTTGATACATACCAAAACCAATAATAAACAATGCAGCCAATATTCGAACAAACCATAATTGTATAAAGTGTTTAAGTGCTGTAGCGAATAACCCCATTGCCAACAAGCTGGGTAAGGTGCCTAGACCAAAACTCAACATTAAGAGTCCACCTTTTATAGCACTGCCACTGCTTAAACTCCAGATTAAAATACTGTAAACTAATCCACAAGGCAACCATCCCCAGAGTAAACCAGCAACAAAAGCCTGACGTTTATTTTTTATCGGAATAAATTTTCTTGCGTATGGTTCAATAATTCGCCAAAGGCCATTGCCCACGCGTTCCAAATAACTCAGTCCTCGCCACCAGTTAGCCAGATATAAACCAAGCGCAATAAGGAATACACCGGCTACGACTTTTAAAACAAGTTGAGCTTGATTAAACATGATCAAGTTAGTCAACCATGCACCGAGGCCACCAAAAATAAAACCAGCAATGGCATAGCTGGTAATGCGTGCAACGTTATAGCTTAATAAATAGGGGAATAAAGTGGCCGTATTATCAGGGGAAGCACTTTCATCCTTTCGCTGTATACCTAGAGTCAACGCGCTTATAATTCCGCCACACATGCCAATACAATGTACTCCGCCTAATAAACCAACGACAAAAGCACTTAAGTATGTTTGTGTTTCAAGCATTATTATTCGTTATTTTTATTTTGTTGAATACGGTGGGTACGGTGCATAAACCAAAGTACCATCAGGATAGCAGGGATGCCTAAACTGGCTGTATAAGTGAAAAAATAAGTATAGCCCACACTGTCAACAACAATACCCGAGAAACCTGATATGACTTTCGCAGGCAAGGTCATAATTGAACTAAACAACGCATACTGTGTGGCCGTATAGGCTGTGTTGGTTAGGCTCGATAAATAAGCAATAAACGCAGAACTCGCAAAGCCGCCGCTAAAATTATCGGCACTCACGATAATAGTAAACCAGGTTAAGTCATGTCCCTTACTGACCATAGTTGCATAGAGTAAATTGGTAATGGCCACCATAATGGCCCCCCATAACATAGGGCGCATAATGTCATAACGTACTACAAACACCCCACCGGTTAATGCCCCTGCCAGAGTCATCAATAAACCATAAATTTTTGTCACATTAGCGACTTCAATTTTACTGAAGCCCATATCTGAATAAAACGGGTTTGCCATAATCGCGAGAGTAATATCACTGATCCGGTACAACCCAATAAACAATAAAATACCAATAGCGAACTTACCATTACGCTGAAAAAAATCAGCAAATGGACAAACAATCGCACCAATAATCCAGACAATAACTTTACTTGGGTGGTGATTATTTTCCAGATAATCAATCACGCGCTGTTCATTTGCAGTTGTTTGCTGCGTAACCGCCCGTTCAGGCTCACTTATTAATAAAACAGTCGCAACACCAACAAAAACAAAAACACCCATTGTCATATAAGCAATATGCCATGAATATAATTCGGCCAAATACAGGGCAACCGCACTTCCTACCAGACTCGCACCCACTCGCCAACCCGCTTGATAAGCCCCGGCCATCGCCGCCTGATATTCCACTTTCATTGCCTCAATCCGATACGCATCGATCACGATATCCTGAGTCGCGGAACTGAAGGCGATCCAGATAGCAGTCAATGCCACCATGGTTAATGAATCTCGTGGAGACAGCGTTGACAAAAAGAAAAGCCCTGCCGCAATGCCCGCCATTGCAACCAACATCCAGCTACGACGATGGCCAAACACAGATTCCAGTACAGGCAAGTTGACGCGATCCAGAATCGGAGCCCAAAAGAATTTAATGGAATAGGTCAAGCCAACCCAGGCAAAAAATCCAATCGTAGACTTTGACACACCTTCGTCAGACAACCAGAATGTCAACGTTGAAAAGACCAGTAAAAACGGCAAACCTGCCGAAAAGCCTAAAAAAAACATCGCCACAACACGCGGTTTTAAATAAACTGAAAAAGCTTCTCGCCAGCTATGCCGTAATTTGTTATGTAATAAGGAGGTGTTTGTTTTATTCATTATTTTCACCTTAAAAGAGGATGTAACTCTAACATAAATCCACTTTTTCCGGTTTTTTCGCCTTAATTTATTTATATTTTAACTTCATCTTGCCGATAAGCACCTATAAGGAATACGCTATAAATTCGGTACACTGTCAGGATATACAATGATTGATATTAAACATTTACTTAAATTTGATGACTTCAAAGATCTCGATGATGCCACGTTGCTGTATATCGCAGAAAATGCGGACGTAACCAGCTATCAGGTGAATGATCGTATCATTGCTGAAAAAGAAACAAAAAATACCTTATATCTGGTCCAGGGTGCATTTGATTTACAAACAAGTGGCGGGGTCAACCAGTCCCTAAGTGCCGAATCCGAAAGAGCGCAACATCCGGTATTTACCCATAATGCCCCCGGTATGTATGCACGTTGTATACTCCCAACTAAAGTTATCCGGATCAAAAAAGATATTATGGATAAATATGGGATACGGCATAACCGTGACAAAGACAATCTGGATTACGATAACCTCGAAACCGTCGTCGCGGGAGATGCCAACGTAAAATTAATTCATGAGATTACCCAATTATTTAAAAGCAACGCGATTACTCTGCCGAGTCTGCCTGAAATTGCACTGTATATTAATTCTGAATTAAACAATGAAAATCTGGGTACTAAAAAACTGGCACAGGTTATCCAGATGGACCCGATTATTGCCGCAAGGATTGTTCAGGTCGCCAACAGTGCCCTGTATAGCGGAAGCAGTAACAGCGATTCGATACAAAATGCCATTTCTCAAATCGGCTTGGAAAGTATTCGTAATATTGTGATGGGGGTTGTACTAAGGGATTTATTTATGCCCAACACCGAACTTGTGGTTCATAAAATGACGCAATTTTATGAACACAGTATTCGCACTGGCGTTGTTTGTTACGAACTTGCAAAACAAATCCCTGATTTTAAACCTGAGCGTGCCTTTTTATTTGGTTTGTTACACGACATTGGCGTTATCCCTATATTAGTCGCGGCCGATACCCATACAGAGCTAGCACACAAAACAAGTAATTTAGATCTGGTTATTACGCAACTTAAAAGCCACATTGGCGGCATGGTTCTACAACAATGGCAGTTTGATAAAGAACTAATTGAAAATTCCCGCGAAGCCTATTATTGGGATCGTAATGTCGACAAAGCCGACTATTGTGACTTAGTACAAGTTGCTCTCAAACATTCGCACCTGCTCGGTGGCGAAAAAATCGAGGGGCCGGAACTGTTCGATCTTCCCGCTTTCAAACGACTGGGATTAGAGGAATTAAACCTGATTGATAATATCACCGCCCTTAAAGAAATAAGCTCGCGTATCACCGAGCTTATTAAAATGATCTGTAAGGCATAAAATCCACAACACTATGATAAAAATTTACACTGCAGAAAATATTACCGAAGCTCAAATTATTAAGGGGCTACTAGAAGCCAACCAGATTAATGCCTTTGTCAATGGTTTTTATCTGCAAGGCGGCATTGGCGAGATGGCACCCACTGATTTTGCAGGGATATCCGTTGAAGATAATAATGTGAAAGCCGCTTTGGGCATTATAAAGGCCTATGAGAAAAATACTTAACAACAAACTCAAAGATCATAATCAATCGTTAACGGCGCATGGTCTGAAAACCAACTGTCTTTATACACACTGGCACTTTTAACTTTGTCTTTTAAACTATTAGAAATAACATGGTAATCAATCCGCCAACCAACATTATTAGCACGTGCATTACCCCGATTAGACCACCAGGTATATTGCTCCGGTTGTTGATTCACTACACGAAACGCATCCACATAACCGACCTCATCAAATAACTTGTCACACCATGCGTGTTCTTCCGGTGTGCAACCGGAATTTTTCTGGTTACTTTTCCAGTTTTTAATATCAATTTCCTTATGCACCGTATTATAGTCACCGCAAATAATATAATCTCGGTGTTTACGTTTTTTTGCGATTAAGTCTTGTAGAAATAAATCCATAAATTTTAGTTTATTTGTATGCCGTTCTTCACTGGAAGAACCTGATGGTAAATACAAAGATGCCACACTTAACCTGCCAAAATTAGCCTGAATATAACGCCCTTCTGTATCGGCATGTGGCCAACCTAAACCTTTAATGACTTTATCCGGTTCCTGTTTACAATACAAAGCCGTACCACTGTAACCTTTTTTTTCGGCATCGAAAAAATAACGATGGTAACCTTTGGGCTTAAAAATATCGTCACTTAGCTGGTCGATTTGTGCCTTGGTTTCTTGAATGCAAACCACGTCGGCTTTTTGTTTTTTCATCCATTCAAAAAAACCTTTTTTTGCCGCAGCACGAATGCCGTTTAAATTTGCACTGATCACTCTCATTGTTATTTATCCTATTCGTTATTCTCATTAGAAATTGCGCCACTGCTTTCAATAATTCGCTATAATACACCACTTCAAACATCTACCGAATTAAAGAGCGACCATTATGCAAGATTATCAAAAAGAATTTATCGCATTTTCACTTTCTAGTAAGGTGCTTCGGTTTGGTGAATTCACCCTTAAATCGGGGCGCGTTAGCCCTTACTTCTTTAATGCCGGTTTATTTAATACCGGTGAAGCCCTCGCTAAATTAGGCCAATATTATGCTCAAGCCCTTAAAGATAGCGGTATTAAATTTGATGTTTTATTTGGCCCGGCCTACAAAGGTATTCCATTGGCCAGCAGTTGCGCCATATCACTTTCAACCAAACACAATATGAATGTACCTTACAGTTTTAACCGTAAAGAAGCTAAAACGCATGGTGAAGGTGGTAATATTGTGGGGGCACCACTCGAAGGGAAAGTACTCATTATTGATGATGTGATCACAGCCGGTACAGCCATACGCGAAGCGATGGACATTATTTCTAATGCAGGCGCACAAGCTGCCGGGGTTTTAATTGCACTGGACAGGCAGGAAAAAGGCAAAGCCGAACTATCGGCCATTCAGGAAGTAGAACAGCAATATAATATTCCCGTTGTGAACATTATTAAACTGTCCGACTTAATTGAATATATAAAAGATAAAACTGAATTTAAAGAATACTTGCCCAAGGTTGAAGCCTATCGTGAACAATATGGTATTGCTTAATCAATTGTAGGACACTGAAGTCGTGCAGCAGGTGCATCCGTCACACCTTTTTCTATACTAAATTTGTCTAAAACTTGCCCGGCTTGATTAATAAAATTCGCAGTTAGCTGATTGCCTGAAATATCAAACACCATTGAACCACTGGCATGTAATGACATTGGCATAGCGGGGTGGTTTAAAGCACCATCATCCACCTTGGCCGATGAACCCAAGGTGACATAAATCGTACCAGAATAAGGTGTTAAACCTGTTTCTAATTTTCGATAGACTAAACCCTTTTGCTGATGTTTTATTGCAGTCGACGCAATATCACCTTCTGGTTTGCGATCCTGAATAAATTGTTTCGTAAACGTGTCAGAAAAACCATAGTGGCAATTCATAAACCAAGAACGTTCATACACATGGCTATGTCCAGCCAAAACAACATCGACTCCGGCTTTTTCTAAAATTGGCAGCACATATTTCCGTACATTACGCATTCGTCCACCACTATCGGCCAGATTATCTGAATCATGTGTCCCTTTTGAATAGGGCGGATGATGGAAGGCGACAACGACCCACGCCTGCTTGGTTGCAGCTAAATCTTTTTTTAGCCAACGTAACATTCGGCTATCTTTTTGCATTCGGCTCGATTCAGTGTCAAGCAATACCATATGCAAGTCGCCATAATTGAAACTGTAATATTTTTCAGTGCCTGATGCGACACCACCGGCTTGTGCCTGTTCAGGAAAATCAAAAATATTAAAAAATGCCCAACGCCGCGCATCATGATTACCATAAGCAGGCCACACTGGCGTATGTTTTAGAATAGATGCATACGGTGTAAAAAAATCATCCTGAAACTGTTGATTGGTTCCTGATGTATACGCGTTATCACCCAGGGTTACCCAAAAATTAGGTTCCACCTTAGTCGGAGCATCCTTTTGCGGCGGGTTGAGTTTTGTCCATTGCAACATCGCATCACGAACTTCACGCTGTACTTCACCCACTTCACCTTGATCACCCGTTACCCAAAAGCGTATGGCTTGCGTATCTGGGCTATTACTATCTGGGCTGGTTTTAAACCAATACTCATTTCCTTCAAACAGCGCATAGTCAGATGTGCCCACACTGTAATAATATTTTGTATCGGCTTTTAAACCCGTTAATTTAATCCGATGTTCATCATCAGCGGATAACTCCGTACTCTTTGTGTCAAACTGCCCAGACACTTCGCCAATATGCACCACACCAATATTGCGATCTTTGGTTTGCCAACGAATAACGATAGAATGTGCCGCAGACGATTGTAAATACGGAGCCCGAAGTCCGTCATAAATACCACCGAGGCTTTTATCTATAATTCGGGCAACACCAAAAACTAGCAGCAAAGCCAGAAAAATAAAGCCACTCTTTTTAAGGATTCTTTTAAGCATATTATATAGTATTTCAAGAAAGCCCGAAAAATCTGATTCGGAGCATATGATACAAAAAACGAATTTGTGATTAAACGATACAAAGTGTAAAATTTAATCGCTGAATAATAGCACATCCGCCGACCCAAAAACCGGATAAAAGTATCTCCGGGTAAAAAACCTGAATAGAGAATCATACACATGCTTAAAAAGATCCCCTTAATCCATTTTTACCTGAGAACCATCCTTATCAGTCTGGTATTTTTCAGCTTATTTCGCCTAACTTACTGGATAACGTTTAAAGATGCCAGCAACCCGATTCCGTTCAATGAACTAGTCACCGCCTTTTATCTGGGGCTCAAGTTTGACCTGCGACTCATCCTTATTATTATTTTGCCACTATTTTTCATTGCATGGATAAAACCGTTTAATCCTGTTAGCAACAAACTCGCAAGAAAAGTATGGTTAAGTTATTTAAGTATTGCTTTTGCTATTACCGTATTTTATTACTTTGGCAGCTTTATTAATTATTCCTACCTGCATAAACCACTCGATGCGTCAGTATTGCGTTTTGCAGAGAACTTTTCGATTTCCGTTAGCATGATGTGGGAATCTTATCCCATTGTCTGGCTATTTATTGCCCTTGGTGCCATTACCTTTATCTATTCTTTTTTATTGCAACGTTTAACTTTACCCATTTATAGACAAGCAACAACAAACCAAACTGTCAGCTCACGCCGTTGGTGGCAACAAGTTTTATTTGTAAGTGCCTGTATTTTTATTTATATTTTTGGCCTGTTCGGAAAATTTTCTTATTACCCTTTGCGCTGGAGTGATGCGTTTGCAAGTACCCATCCTTTCGCACCGGCGGTCACCGTTAACCCGGTACTGTATTTTATTGATACATTAAAAAATAAAAACATCAGTTTTAATATCACCAAAACACGCCAGTACTATAAAGAGATGGCGAATTATCTTGGTGTAGACAATGTAAATAGCCAAACACTTAATTATAAGCGCGTCATTAACAAGCCTGGTTCGCTCTCAGGCAAAACACCTAATGTTGTGATGGTATTTCTTGAATCCTTTGCCTCCTATAAAACAGGCCTGTTTGGTAATAAACTCAACCCAACGCCTAACTTTGACAAAATTGCAAATAATGCCATCCTCTTTAAGCGTTACTACACACCCGCTGTTGGCACCGCCCGTTCCGTTTTTGCGACCATTACCGGTATACCCGATATTGAGACACACAAAACATCAACTCGAAACCCGCTTATTGTTAATCAACATACGTTAGTCAATGCCTTTAAAAATTATAATAAACATTATTTTCTGGGTGGCAGTGCCAATTGGGGAAATATTCGTGGCTTGTTGGCTCACAATATTAAAAACCTGCATTTCCATGAAGAAGGTGACCATACGGCTCCCCGAGTCGATGTTTGGGGAATTTCTGATTTAGATTTATTTATTGAAGCCAATAAAGTTTTTAGCCAACAAACCAAACCTTTTTTTAGCATTATTCAAACATCAGGAAACCATCGGCCCTATACCATACCCGAAGATAACAAAGGCTTTAAGTACGTAGAACACAGCAAGGCCGAGCTAAAGAAAAACGGTTTTATTTCGGAAAAAGAATACAACTCGTTCCGCTTTATGGACCATAGTGTTGGCTATTTTATAAATTTAGCTAAGAAAGAAAAATATTTTGCAAACACCGTATTTGTATTTTTTGGCGATCACGGTATTCGTGGCTACGGTGGCGAACAAACGCCTCAATTTGAAACAGATTTTGACTTAACCGGCCTGCATGTTCCGTTTGTTATTTATGCACCTGAATTATTACAACCCAAAGTTTATACCAAAGTAGCCAGTGAAATGGATATATTACCAACACTCGCTGCACTAATGACCGATGGTTATACCAACACAACACTGGGACATGATTTATTTAATAAAAAGTTTGATGCGCAACGCTATGCTTTTACCATTAACCATTCTAATAATTCCAAACTGGGTCTAGTTTCCAAAAACTATTATTTTAGAGTCCTCGCCGATGGCAGTCAGGCAAAATTATTTGCAACCGATCCAACACAGTTCCCGAGTACCACCTCTAAGAATAAAAAACCAGAAGTTGATGTTAGCCAACAATTCCCGGAACTTGCAAAAAAGTATAAACACCTCACTTTAGGGATTTATGAAACCGCCAAATATATGCTGTATCATAACAAGCCATTAAATTCTCAAAAGACTCAACTCACAGGCAAGCAAGAATGAAAGTATTAGTGATTGGCGGCGGTGGTCGTGAACATGCATTAGCA
This sequence comes from uncultured Thioalkalispiraceae bacterium, assembly GCA_964472525.1. Taxonomy (GTDB): domain Bacteria; phylum Pseudomonadota; class Gammaproteobacteria; order UBA6429; family Thiohalophilaceae; genus SZUA-37. The sequence goes on from CAYYLL010000015.1 coordinate 28,178, forward strand.
TGGAAAGCGGCTCAATCACCACAAGTTGACACGGTGTTTGTTGCTCCCGGCAATGCAGGTACCGCCACTGAACCCAAACTACAAAATGTTGAGATTCATGCGGAAGATATTGACGGTTTACTGGCTTTTGGCTTGCAGGAAGAAATTGATTTGACGATAGTCGGCCCCGAAGCCCCCCTTGTTGCCGGTGTCGTCGATACGTTTACCGCTTCTGGCTTAAAATGTTTTGGCCCATCCAAAGCAGCCGCTCAACTGGAAGGCTCTAAAGCGTTTAGTAAAGACTTTCTTAAAAAGCATCATATCCCAACGGCTGCTTACGCTGTGTTTACCGAGGTCGAACCGGCCATTGCTTATGTAACGCAACAGGGTGCCCCCATTGTAGTTAAAGCCGACGGACTAGCAGCCGGTAAAGGCGTTATCCTTGCCAAAACAGAAAACGAAGCCATCACCGCCATTAAAGATATGCTCGCCGGCAATGCCTTTGGTGAAGCCGGTTCACGCGTGGTTATCGAAGAATTTTTAGAAGGTGAAGAAGCCAGTTTTATTGTGATGGTGGATGGCGAACATGTGCTGCCCATGGCCACCTCCCAAGATCACAAAGCGCGCGACAATGGCGACTTAGGCCCCAACACCGGTGGCATGGGCGCTTATTCACCGGCACCGGTTGTCACTGACAGCATTTACCAATATGCGATGCAGAATGTGATTTTACCCACCGTAAAAGGAATGATCGAAGATGGCCATCCTTACACCGGCTTTTTATATGCAGGTCTTATGATTGATAAGAACGGTAAAGCCAAGGTACTGGAATATAACTGCCGTTTTGGCGACCCTGAAACCCAACCCATTATGATGCGTTTACAATCTGACCTAGTTGAGCTTTGCCTCGCGGCTGTCGAAGGTAAACTCGACAAGGTACAAGCCCGTTGGGATCCACGCGCCGCACTCGGCGTCGTACTTGCAGCCGGCGGTTACCCTTACAGTTATAACAAAGACGATATTATCTCTGGTCTGGATTCCAATATCGAAAACAGTAAAATCTTCCATGCTGGAACCGCACTCAAAAACGGACAGGCAGTGACTCAGGGTGGACGCGTATTATGTGCAACCGCATTAGGTCATTCGGTCAGTGAAGCTCAAAAAATTGCCTATGACTTGGTTAAAAATATTCACTGGGATAAAGCATACTACCGTACAGATATTGGATACCGTGCAATTGATCGTGAAAAATCGGCTAACAAGTAGTTATCTTCGCTAAAATACGGTTAAAATAGGTTCATCAAAGCCAAACTTGACCCAAATCTAGGGTTAGTGGAAATAAACGGCACTGCCTCTACTTTTCGGCCTCAGTTTTCGATAGAATACGCCGTTCGCACGATCTGACGTGGCCTATGTCCATCAATAATGAATAATGACGTAGCCCTGAATTAAATATGCTTTTATTCGTCGCCTCGTAGCACCCAATTTTATAACTTTTAAATTTTAATTATTAAAGGAGTTCGCATGTCTGCTAAACATCCTGTCATCGCGGTTACCGGTTCATCTGGCGCGGGCACAACCACTGTTAAAAATGCTTTTGAGCATATCTTTTTTCGTGAAAAAATTGACCCACTCATTGTAGAAGGGGATAGCTTTCACCGTTACGATCGTGCATCAATGAAAGACGCCATTAGCGAGTTCGCAGAAAAAGGCAAACAACTGAGCCATTTTGGTCCTGAAGCCAACCATTTTGATTTAATTTCTGACACATTCGAAAACTACGGTAAAAGTGGTAGCTGTAAGCGTCGCTATTATTTGCACAGCGAAGAAGAAGCTAGCGAACATAACGCACGTTTAAACACAACTTTAACCCCCGGGCAATTTACCCCATGGGAAGACATCCCTGCCGGTTCTGACTTACTTTTTTATGAAGGATTGCACGGAGGTGTTGCTGATGGTGACGTTAAAGTTCGTCAGTTTGTCGACTTATTAGTCGGTGTTGTACCCATTGTAAACCTCGAATGGATCCAAAAAATTCACCGTGACAATGCACAACGTGGTTATTCAGCAGAAGCCATTGTGGATACCATTCTACGCAGAATGGATGATTATGTTCATTTCGTTACACCACAATTCTCACGTACCGACATTAACTTCCAGCGTGTACCCACGGTTGATACCTCCAACCCTTTTATTACACGTGATATTCCAACACCAGATGAAAGCTTTATCGTGATTCGTTTCCGTCATCCAGATGGCGTGGACTTCCCGTACTTACTTCATATGATCCTCGATTCCTTTATGTCACGACCAAATACCATTGTTGTTCCCGGTAGTAAAATGGGCTTTGCAATGGAATTAATATTAAATCCTATGATCCATGAATTAATTAAACAAAAAAAGAAAGCTTAACAATAAGAACTCAAAGCAAGGATAGCTCTTTTTAAAGCTTTAAAATAAAAGCCGGGCACAGTTGCCCGGCTTTTATATTGTATTATCTTAAAATCCTAGCCAACTAAAAATAACCCATTACCCATGACAACCTATATAATAAGCCACGCAAGTGATCCCGACTGGCAAGTTGCGTTACAACAATGCGTACAACAACTACAGGCACAAGCTGTCACATCCGTTACAAAGTCCACATTAGCTTTTATTTATGTCACCGATGCCTATGCCGGTAACTTTAAAAAAATTCTCTCAGAACTTGAAGCCCAGTTTCCGGCAATAGAGTGGGTAGGCACCATTGGGTTTTCAATTTGCGTCACCAATATCGAATATGCCGAACAACCCGCAATGGCCATGATGTTGACCGATATAGAAGCACCCGATTACTGTATTTTTAAAGAACAAGCAGCAGTTCAAAATAATCTGGATAAATCAAATATTCAATTTGCCATTGTCCATGGCGACCCACGCAACCCGATGTTAAGCGAACAAATTGAAACACTCGCCGAAACACTCGAACCCAGCTATCTGGTGGGTGGCTTAACCTCGGCAAATACCTATTTTTATCAATACGCAGAATCTATCACCGAAGGTGGCTTGTCCGGTGTTGTTCTTAACCATGCCAACAACATAATGACAGGCCTCACTCAGGGTTGTAGCCCCATATCAGAGACATTCACTTTAACTGAGTGCGAACACCATATGGCATTGAGTATCGACAATCGACCAGCACTGGATGTCTTTAAAGAAAATATTGGTGAAATTCTTGCCCGTGACATTGATCGCGCCGCCGGCTATATTTTTGCCGGTTTTCCTGTTCAAGGTAGCGACACGGGCGACTATTTAGTACGTAATATTATTGGCATCGATCCCGACAACCACTTTTTTGCCATTGCCGAAGATCTAAAACCCAATAGCCCGATTCTATTTTGTAAACGAGACTCACAAACCGCCATTGACGACTTAAAGCGTATGCTAACATCACTAAAAGATCGTCTAAACGGAAGAACTCCCAAAGGTGCGCTTTATATTTCATGCCTTGGTCGTGGTCAACATATGTTTGGTGACGTTTCCAACGAAATGAAATATATTACCGAAGTACTGGGGGATATTCCCACCATTGGTTTTTATGCCAATGGAGAAATTGCCGGACAACGACTGTATGGTTTTACTGGGGTACTCACCTTATTCTTATAAGAACATATTGATAATAGGAAAACACATGGACTGCTTATTTTGTAAAATTATTAACGGCGACATACCCGCAGAAATCGTTTATCAGGACGATGACTTATTGGGTTTTAAAGATGTAAATCCTCAAGCACCCACCCATATTTTATTTATTCCGAAAATACATATCGCGACAGTAAATGATTTAACCGCAGAGACTATCGCACTTGTCGGCAAACTTTATTTAGCTGCAAAAGAAGTAGCCGCAGATAAAGGCTTTGCAGAACAAGGTTACCGTTTAGTGATGAACTGTAATGAAGGCGCAGGCCAAACAGTTTTTCATATTCATCTGCATATGCTTGCAGGGCGTACTTTCCACTGGCCACCGGGGTAAAAAAATGGCAATGCCTGCAACGCATCTAACTACTTTTTAATCAAATCCTGTGGCATCACCCGTACGCCACCATTTAATACGCTCACATTAAAACCGGCTTGCGCTAGGATAAAAGCCGCAGCAGAACTTCTGCGCCCAGTATTGCAGTAACATATATATTGTTTATCTTTATCTAATTCTTCCATTCGCATACGTATCTCATGCAAAGGAATATTATTCGCTTTTGGCAAACTGCTATGATGATACTCACTAGCATGGCGCACATCTAACCAAAGATCCCCTTTTAATACTCTTAATTTTGCTTCTTCCGATGATACACGGTTAAGCATGGGTTCTTTCAGTAAATGATCAAAATCCTGTTTTGAGAGCTTCATCAAAACACCATCGGTCATCATCGTAATCGAGGCATTACGTTGTCCACCTGACACTAACGACTCTTCGCCAAAGCTTGCCCCTGCCTTTAGTTGTGCCAATTCAATGGTTCTGGTGACCTGTGCTTCACCATCAGTTAACACATAAAAAGTATCACCCGGCTCACCCTGATGAACAATGGTTTCACCTTTGGTAACGTTAATGGTTTCCATTCGGTCAAGTAAGTCTTTAATATTAGCCGGTGGTAAATTTTTAAAAGCCATAATGTGCCGCATACGACGCATCCAAGCTCCTTTTTCAACCGGTGCAGCATCGTCTGTTGGTTCTGTTTTGTCGCTGCTAATTTCAATCATCGCCGTTTGTTTATTATCGGGACTAATAACTTGTGGCCCAACTTCTTTATTTTCCTGTTTCGTCGATTTTTCTTTTTTATCATTGCCGGGTTTTTCTTTATCCTGCTTTTCTTCAGGTAATTCATCCTCAGCCGGTTTTTTTTCTAGGGCTATTTCTTCTGTTGGTGATTCATTTTTATTTTCTTCGATCACCCTCTCTTTTTCCTGACTATCTTTAATATTACTATTTTTTTCTACACTATCGTCAGCAATATCATTATTTTTATTACGTCCCGTACTTTTCGTTGTACCCTCAGCATCCTGTTTTACTTCTTCTTTGACTTCTTTTGGTTTAACTTCATCCTTTACTTTTTCTTTTTGGTCGTTTAACAATTCTTCCTGTACCGCCAGTTGGTCCCACATCATCATATAATCGAGAACACTATTATCGATACGTAAAAATTCAACCAGACCCAAAGCAACACAGGACACTTGCCTTGGCTGACTATCATCTAACGGAAATTTTGCACTGTTATGGCGTGAACTGATCACTTCATCAAAACTGCCATCAGACGAACTCAATTGCACATCACCTTGTAACAAATACATCGTTTGGTTATCCAGATCGCCTTCTCTAAACAGGCTGACACCAATACTCACTCGCTCAACATAGGCAAGTTTGGCGAGTTCCTCTAAACGTTCGTTCGAAAGTGTAGAAATGGGTTCTAAACGCATTAAGCGTTCAATTTGGATTGTTGAATTTTTAGCCATAATTTATAAATTTTTTGTTATTAGTGAATAAAATAATTAAGTTTAATACGCTATCGGTACTCTGTGTCAGATATTTCTTACAATTTATACGCTAAAGTATGCTCTACGTTGCATAATTAACACAAAATAGACCACCCACACCGCTCCACACTTAAATATTAAAGTTTTTAAGCCTTCCTGTCGCTAATAATAACCATAATAATGAGAATATACTTAGGTTAAATTATGCGGGAAATTTCGATAAATAATGTCGTTAAAATTCTACTCGATACATTAAAAATACCATACGAAAATATTGAATGCCCAGATAGCGTTAGCGTAACAGAAAATTGGGCGGCGCAAGCCGTTCCAGCAGAACAGCGCGTTCATATCATCTTAATGCGTGATGACAACGTGTCCATCATGGCGATGATGCCAGCCAATCACCAGTTAAATCTGGAAAAATTAAAAATATCACTCAAACGTAAAAATATTCGTTTTTTGGATATTAAAGAACACAAAAAATTTCTCCATTATTTTATGTCTCACCCGCATCAACTTCGTTTACAAATGGGCGTACAACTCATTATTGACGAAGCCATCACCAATTTAGATAACGTCTATTTTGAGTCACCGATTTCAGGACAAATAATAAAACTGGATGCCGGTCATCTTGAAGAGTTAGCAGCCGATACTTTAATTGGCTGTACCTTTTCAGACCAGCGTGAAACATCGAAAAAGATCTCGAGCCCCGATTCAGTACAACAATTTAATTTAAAAGAACGTCTTAGTAAAATAAAGCAACTTCCAGCCATGCCAGAACTGGCTACTCAGCTACTGCAACTCCGCAATAATCGAGATGCAACTGTCGAGCAATTAGCTGAAATTATTATTTTAGATCCTGCTATTTCTGCACAAGTTATTCGCTATGCTAACTCACCATTTTTTGGCCAACACGGTAAAGTCAATTCGTTATCCGATGCTATCTTCCGGGTACTCGGTTATGAATCAGTCATGCATCTGGCGTTAGGCATCACAATGGGCAAAGTCTTCAGCCTGCCTACTGGCGGCCCGGTCGGACAAACCCGTATATGGCAAAATGCAACCTACAGTGCTGCCCTATGCCAAAAATTGGCCACAAAAAGCAACTGGGACAAACCCTTGCAACCCGGTGTTGCCTATTTAAGCGCGCTGTTGCATAACATTGGATTTATGGTCATGGGGCAACTGTTTAAACATGAATTTCAATGGTTAAATAAAGTCATTCAGGCCGAACATGAAACACCGATTACTTTAATAGAAGAAAAGCTATTAGGTATTAGCCATACCGATGTTGCCTCACTGTTAATGCAGCAATGGAATATGCCCGGTGAAGTTATTGCCGCCGCAAAAGAACACCATAATGATGATTATGATGGTGAATATGCCGGTTACGTCAAACTGATCCAAATAGCCGACCGGTTACTTAAAAACCATAATATGTCCGATGCCGCAAATGAAGAAATACCCGCCCAACTTTACGAATATTTTGGTTTAACCGAAGAACAAATTTACGAAACAATGGATGAAATTTTACAAGGAAAAGATGATTTAGATGCCATGACTATGGCCCTCATCGCTTAAAGACTATATTCTAAGCCCACCTAATCGCTTCATGGACTGATGACGATGCCATAAATAACCGGATATAAAACCAACGATTACACCCACAATCAATAAAATAATCAATAAAATATCGCTCGGCTTAACACTGCTGATAATTTGTGTTGCCTGATTGCGCTGAAGCTCAGCTCGCTGTGTTTTCAACTTGTCAATTCGATCATTTAAAATTGAATTTGCTTCTTCAAGTGCTTTTTTAGTATCAACCATAGCTGATAATTCCTGTTGTGCTTTTTTTTGCTGATTTTCCAAATCTTTTACACGTAATATGGCAGGTGTTTTTTTTGCCACATAAATATCTTTAATCCAGCCTTCTAAGCCTTTATCCGTACGAATTTTAATAAAGTGACCTCGCCGTTCCAAAACATCTAACTTCATTCCGGTTAAAACAACACCCACAGGAGCTGCAAGCTGACTCGGTTCGGGTCGCACCCCAACACGTAGCTGATCATTCACAAAAACAGATTCAGCAAAACTATTGGTACAAAGCCCAAGCAATACTAAATAAAATATCGCACTAAAATAACGCATATCAAAAAATAAGTCCTTAAGTCATTATCCACAGATGCAAAACGAGCACCTTGTGTATCTATTTAACGGTCAAAACCCTTGCCACTTTAATTATAACCATGAAACAAGCACATATAGCACTTTTTTCAGCTAATTTTGATAATTATTTATCTTTTTCGGAACAATTCCCAAGCAATTCAGGATCAATAAAGATCGTATCACCTTCAATCACCAACGCCACCGGTAATAACGACTGTCCGCGACAAGGACCATAAATACAAAAACCATCATCAGGCTGAAATAATGCACCATGCAAACTGCAAGCCAGATAACGCTGAGAAAAATCAAAGCACTCATTTTGTTGCCAATTTAAATTAGCACCAGTATGTGGGCATTGATTTAAATATGCTACCAACTGATTAGGCCCATAACATACCAGTAAAATATCAAAAACAGAATCCTGATACGAAATATCCAAAGTCTGGCACTGTGGTGCACTTAAACTACTCACTTCTGATATTTTTATTAATTTGGCCATCACGATATAACATAACAAAATAAGAATTGACTAACGTAGTTTTTAATCTTATTTTGCAAAAAATGAAAAAAAACCTTGTATAATAGTACTAAATGATTATAGTGTGCGCTATCCATTATTTTACTTCGCTACATATGCAGATGAATCAACATATACCCAGTTAACATATACTAAAGTAAAATAATATATTATAAAAAATTAATATCCGTACCTACGCAATCAGAAATAAGCAAAATCAGGAGTTATCATGGCCGCTAAGAAAAAAACTAAAAAGAAAGTTGCAAAGAAAAAAGTAATCGCAACTGCACCTAAGGTAAAAGCAATTAAAGCACCTTTTACTAAAACTCAGCTTTTTACAACATTGGCTGAACGTACAGAAATGAAGAAAAAAGACATTGCAACTATCTTTGATGAACTTGCTTTAATCATTAATGGCCATGTTAAACGTAACGGTGCAGGCGTATTCACCTTGCCAGGCTTACTTAAAGTTAAAGTAGTTCGTAAACCTGCTACGAAAGCACGTAAAGGAATTAACCCCTTCACCGGCGAACCCACTATTTTTAAAGCAAAACCAGCTCGTAATGTAATTAAATGCCAACCATTAAAAGCATTAAAAGAAATGGCACTTTAAGTATTAGAATTTAAAACGTTCACTTACTCAAGCCGAGGCTCTCACATCTGGGTGTGAGGTTCTCGGCTTTTTGCTTTTAATACCCTTAAATAGAGCCACCTGACTGGTCAGTAATCCATTTCAGCACTCCCAAAGTCGAATTCACTTCACCATCAATAACATCAGCGTAGGTTTGCCAACGTTCTGTTTTTTTCTCTTTCAAAAAACGTGTCATTAATAATGTTTGCATACCCGCAGCCTTAGCACCGACTAATTCATCACTGCCCCCATCACCGATAAATAAACATGACTCTGGGTATGTAGCAGCAAGTTCAAAAACATGCTTATAAATAGCAATATCCGGCTTTTTTAAACCAATCGCACAACTAAATACACTGTGGTCAAACAATGCCGCTAACGGTGAATCTGACCAAGCCTGCACTTCTGCGGTAGAAGCGTTGGAGACGAGTATTAACTGATAATTTTGTTGCTTTAGTTGTGCAAGCCCCATCAGGACATCGTCCTGTATATGGTGGGTTAAGGCATAATTAAAACGATCCTGACGTTCGTTAACGGCTTGTTGAATTAACTTATGCGAAATAGAAGGATTATGGTTATGAATCAGCGTTTGAATCACATCAAAGGCTTCAGTTGGTTGGCAAATTTCATGGTGGGCACTAAAACACAGTGCATTCCATTGCTCGCGTTCAATACCAAAAATATCGGCGGTCATTCTTCCCACTGAAAGTGGCACACTAGCAACGTCAACCAATGTTGAAAATAAATCAAAACACAGCACTTTAATCATTAGACTTAAACTAAATCAAAGCGGGCTTAAAAATCAATCCTTATTCCTAAGAAAGAGCCTTTTTCAAGATCACGATCCAATACTTCATTCTTTAATTTAATATTGACCTGTTGATAACCAAAATAAATATTGGCCTGCGGCGTCATTTGATAGCTCATACTAACGCTGTACTCAGTAAAGCTCTCTGCATCAGAAAAAGTGGTCACACTAGGGGCGGTATAATAGCTCAAACCAAATCCAAAGCCCGACCAACTTTCAGGACTTATCAACAAATCGCCTCCCAACGCAATTAAGGTCGCATTGCTATTATTGATAGTCGTATAGTACACACGCCCACCGACCGACAGTTTCAGTGCTGCGTTCTGGCTTTGATGTTGCACCAACACGCCAAAATGCACCAAAGTATTATTATTCGTACCCGTGGCTAATACACCAACTTCAACATCAAGGCTCCCAATTTCCTGCCCCCATGCTTCGGTTATATAAATAAAACGTATGCTGTCTTCACCGAGTAAGGCTCGAACACCCTGTGCTTTGAGAGGCATACTGACCAAAACCAGTAATAGCAGAAGCCCCACGCTAATACATTTAGACATAAAATTCCCTTAATCGCCCTTATCATTTTAATTAGAGTTTAATGGCAAGAAACATGCATATTTCTTGCCAGAAACGGGCTAAAAGGTAATTATTTAGGATGGCTCGGAAGGATCACGTATGATTTGTTCAATATTATTGACCATTGATGCCGCACGTTCAGGCGTTGCGGGCAGTTCTCCAAATTGCAGCGTAATGTCATGCCGATTATGTGCGTCTAAATCGATGCGATCACGTACTTCGGGATTATCTTTAATAAAATCAAGGAACAGATCACAGTCTAGGCGTACCGCCTCAACCGGGGTAATGGCCGTTACCGATGCTGCTCGTGGTGCGCCAGTCAATATTGACCATTCACCAAAATAATCGCCAGCTCGCAACAGCGCAAGATTAATTTGCGAATTCGCAAAATTATGCGTCACCCGAGCCGTGCCATAGATCACAATATAAAGTGCATCACCCGCTTCGCCTTCTTCTACTATCTGGCTGCCTTCGGGAATACCCACTAACGAAGAACGCTCAACCAAGTCTTGCAATGCCTCATCCGACAAATAACGCAATGACGGTACACCGCGCAACGCTGTTTTTGTAATACGGGTTTGATAACGTTGAATAATGGCGGCACGTAATAGACGATTCTGATCAACCACTTGGGTTAAGATTTCTCCCGGAATCTCTAATAAAACAGAAGGTTTACTTACCGTAACGGTTGAAACCCGAGGTGAATTGTAAAGTGCCGATATCTCACCAAAAATTTCACCTTGCCTTAAGTGTGCCAAAATAACGCTTTGTTCACCATCTGATTTGCTAACTTCAACTTCGCCAAAAACCAGAATAAAAACCCGATCACCTCGCTGACCATATTCACATAAGACTTCGCCCGGTAAAACACTACGCACAACACCACGATCGAGTAGAAATTGTCGCTGTTCGACCGTGAGTAGATCACCAAAGGCCGTTTCGCTATCTAGCGCACGCTCAACGGCATTCATTATATCGGTTGCTGCATTCGTCATTAAGTTCCCTCATTACTCTCAGTGTGTAGTAATCATCGGCTAACCTACCATTTATTTTAGGACATCTTTCACAATTTTTGAGCTGGATGATAAGATTATTAGAATTAATTATATTTTTTGCGAAATCAAACAAGTCTTAACTTAATTTAAACACTTTTTAGACTGGATATTTCCCTCAATTTCTACCCAATGCTATAGTTAGGTCAGTATTATAACAAGAATAGATAACCCACCTGAATCGAATTTTCCGGGCTAAATTTAAGTAAAAATATGTTTATTCCTATTGAGAAAAAGCCACAATGGCAAAATCCCCCTATTTTGACCATTGTCTTAATTCTGATTTGTATCGGTGCTTATTTTACTTGGCAAAATAATGACAATGAAAACGAAGCCATTGCTTTTCAATATTATATTCAGTCGGGACTTGCCCAGATTGAAACACCTGCTTATATCGAATACTTAGGACCAAAAAACGCTGACAAATTAAAACAGAAACTCGCACAACAGCCTCAACAAGCTTACCGCTTGGCTTTAAAGAGAATAATTATTGATGGTGTATTCCTAACACAACTTGATGCACATAAAATAATCAAGCCTAGGCAACCACAATTTAAAATATGGCTACAAAAACACAACGAATTTAAACGCTTATTAAACCGCATTGTTAAATATAAATACGGTCTTAAACCTTATCAATACACCCTGAAATCTCTGGTACTCCACAATTTTCTACACGACGATATCAGTCACTTGATTATTAATATGGTTTTTCTTTTTATGTTTGGCTTTGTCATTGAACTTGCAATAGGCCGAAGTGCTTATTTATTTGTATTTCTTGCTTCAGGAATCGCATCTGGTGCCACACTCATAGTATTAGATCCTAATTCAGCCTACTGGGTAGTCGGTGCCTCAGGTGCCATTGCGGGATTAGTCGGTTTTTATACCTTACTTTATGGTATGCGAAAAATTCGTTTTTTTTATACCGTTATTGTTTATTTCGGTTATGTCACCGCACCGGCATTGGTGCTGTTACCCGTATGGCTAGTTTATGAATTGTTGAACCAATATCTTTTTCTTAATCAGGTTAGCAACCTGTCCCATATTGGTGGCTTATTATCAGGAGCCTTACTCGGATTAATTTATAAACGTTACCCTCAACTGATCCATATGGAAACCATTCAGGATAATTCAGAACAGCTCAATTTTAAAAAGAAATTTCAGCAGGCTATTGAATTAGTTGCACAGCTTGATTTTAATAAAGCCCATAAAATTTTGAATGAATTATTGATTAATCAACCCAATAATTTCGAAGTAATTAAACAACTTTACTATTTAGAAAAAATTCATCCTGATACCGACCAATATCATGTTTTTACTCACCAACTGATTAAACTAGCCAGCGAAAAATCGGGCTATGAAGAATTAATTCATCATGTTTACAATGAATATTCAGATACAGCCAAACCTTCCGCAAAATTCACTCCAGATCTACTCTATTATTTAGCAACCATGTTTTCAACTAATAATTATCTGGATGATGCAGAAAAAATATGTCTTTACTTACTCAAACATGATAACAATACCGACAAGCAACCCGAATTATTACTCAGTCTGATTAATGGCCTTAAAAAATCAAATCGTACAGAACACTATCAACAATATAAAGACCTGCTTATTAACAACTTCCCAGACAGTAAACAGGCTAGAATAGTGACTGCTTATTAATGACGTCCGGTTTGAGTCACGGTTTCAAGCACATTCAGATACTCCTGTACGGCTTCAATTCCCTTATTCTGTGGATAACGTTCTAATACAAAGTGCAGTATTTTTATCGCCTTGTCGTCCTGACTAAATTGATCCGACATAATTTTGGCAACAACCAAATAAGCTTCAGGTATTTCTGAATACGCAGGGTGATCTTTGTGTAAATTATTAAGCAAATGCATCGCTAAACGGTGTTGGCTATTATTAAGAAATAGATATGCCAATTCCAAACGTTGCGAAGCTTTATCTAAAGTAATCGTCGGGTCTTCTTTATGGCAGGCCGTAAAGACCTTCATTGCTAGAGTAATTTTTTTCTCATTCATCAAACGCCCAACAAAATTAGCACAATGTATTTTTGCAGTCTCCGTATCACCTAGTAAATGCAATAATTTTTGATAATACCCTCGGGCATGCATATCACTGGGTTGTGATGCAATTAATTTTTCCAGTTGTTTTCGAGCCCGCGTATACTCACCTTCCTGAATAAGAATTTCAATATCAACCATCGCAGGCATTCTTAATTTAAAATGTGAACGACCATCGGCTTCAAGCTGACTACTTGATACTTCAACATCAACACCAAAACCAATTTTTTCATGGTATTGATACAAAACATAACCCAGCATATTAAATATACTTAATGAAAAAAACATACCTATAAAAATATCAACGCTCAAATAAAAGTTATGAGGAATAATCTGGTTAATATAATAAATTGCGGCTGTGGCTGAACTTAACATCATAAAAAGAAATGTATACAAAAGAACATAGGTAATACCAATACTCTTTACAATGTGGAAATGTAACTTTGGATTAAAGGCACTGCTAAAACTATGTTTAACAGCCAACACCATCACACTGGTTGGTAAGAAAAAGAGTGTCGTCGATAATGTTGCATAAAATAAATATTTAGACTCTGTTCTTAAACTATAATTATAAACCATATAATTAAGTGCAATAATCAAGAAAATATTTAATATATGTTTAAAGGGAAGTTCTAAATCTTTGGTAATCATTTCCATTGAAAATGCCCGTGGTGACAAATAACCATGTGATGTATCTTCCAATACAACATAAGCATATTTCATAAAAACAAGAATACTTAAAACTATCGCAAGAATACCAAACAAGGTATTCCCAAAGGCTGCAATAACGGTAATCAATAAGATCAAAACACCAATGGGAACCGCGTTAAATGGGTACATAAAAAAATAGTGCAGGCGATGCCAAAAAGGTGATACCACATTCTCGGCACCGACAACAACTAAAGGCTTATCACAAATAACACAACGCGGTATTTCACCCTGATGCGGTTTAACGCAATTGGTACAGAAATTAATCCGGCAAGAATGGCATGACCATCGTGCAGGTAAATCGTAGTGGTATTTGCACGCTATTTGCGACATAGTATTATTAACTTTCTTAGAAACTTTGCTAAAAATATCAGCCTATATATAATGGATTAACTATTCAAGCTGGATTGCAAAATGAAATACCTTTTACGCGCACTTATTGTTCTACTGCTCTCGTTCCATTCTCTTGTGTATGCGTCACCAGCAACGGTTTCCACCCAATGGCTAGAAGAACATCTGGATAATCCCAATATTGTTCTTATTGATATGTCTGACGAAACCCAATATCAGCGTTTTCATATTAAAAATGCCATACAATTGCCTTACCGTGTTCTTAATCAAAGACTTAAGAATGATATTTCCATGAGTATTGGGCGAAGTAATATTGCCAAACTACTTGGTTTACTGGGTATATCCCCTAACAGTCACGTTATTGTTTATGATGATACAGGCGGCCTCCATGCCGGCCGTTTATTCTGGGAACTCGAGCGTATTAAACATAAAAGAGTGTCACTGCTTGATGGTGGTCTGGTTAAATGGGTATTAGAGGGCAAACCAGTCACTCAAACACCGTATCAGCCTAAAAAACAAACAAAATACCTGCTTCCAAAACTAACATCCGATGTCCATTTAGCAAATATCAAGAATGTATTACCTGCAACACGCGCAAAAGATAGCCTGCTGATTGATGTACGTTCAAAACAGGAATATCTCGGTAATATCAAGCAACGTCGAAGTGGGCATATCCCGGGAGCGCAACTGTGGAGTTGGGATAATGCGATTGATTTTGAGAATGATTTTAAATTTAAACCTAAAAGTATTATCAAAAATGAACTTAAGAAAATCGGTTTAAGTAAAAAAACACAACCCGTTATCCTTTATTGCCATTCGGCACATCGCGCATCACAGACATATTTAACTTTACGTTATCTTGGTTTTAAAAATGTAAAAGTCTTTGACGGCTCAATGAAACAATATGCACAAACAGCCAATGCTCCTTTGACCGTAGGCCCGAAACCTTAAGAAGAAAGACGTAATCAAATAATTTAACTAATATCATTCAATCAGCCGAAACGGTTCTTTCTTTTGCCCAAAGTCGCAAGCGTTCGATAGGTTCAGCCATGATCACCGATAACGGTTTAGTCTGCGATATTGCTTTTAATATAGCTTCGTCATTTACCACAGTATTGTTTGCATGTGCCGTATAAAATGCCGAGACAATGGCTTGTTCGATTTCAGCACCGGAAAAACCTTCTGCCTGTTTTGCCAAATCACCTATATTAAACAATACCGGGTCTAGCATACGTCGTTTTAAATGAATCTTAAAAATACTCATGCGCACTGCATGTTTGGGTAAATCAACAAAAAATATTTCATCAAAACGCCCTTTACGGATCAACTCAGGTGGCAGTGAATCAATATTATTTGCAGTTGCAACCATAAAAACTGAACTGGTTTTTTCTGCTAACCACGTTAACAAGGTGGCTAAGACTCGTTGGCTAGTACCACCATCACTTTCAGAGGTGCTTAGACCTTTCTCAATTTCATCCACCCATAAAACGCAAGGCGCCATCACTTCGGCGGTATCCAGTGCTTTGCGTAAATTCTTTTCTGTCTCACCGTGGTATTTATTAAACAAGGCACCAAAGTCTAGATGCAATAAGGGCAAACCCCATATACCGGCAACCGCTTTTGCCGCGAGTGATTTGCCGCAACCTTGCACGCCCAATAACAACATTCCTTTGGGTGGTTTAAGCCCAGGAATTTTTTCACTAAAAGCTTGTTTGCGTTGTTTTAACCATTGTTTGACAACACTCAAGCCACCCACATCTGAGAATTTTTCTGTTTTATACTCAAATTGTAAAATGCTACCTGCATTTAATAGTTCATATTTTACTTTTAAAACTTCAGGAATATCGGATTCGGTAATTGCACCATCATCGTAGATGGCACTACGAGCCAAACGTTTCACTTCTGTTAAGGTTAAACCAGTTAAGTTACCTAAGAGCATTTCATAAGCCTGCTTATCGGCTTTAACTCGACGACCATTGTTCTCCTCCGACCATCTGTTTGCTATTTCTTTTACTTGCCGTGCAATTTGTTTCTTATTGGGCATACTAAGCTGAAAGCCGGCACTAAAATTACTCAACTCTTCAGGTATGCAAAGGTTATGGCTAAGTAAAACAAGCGTGCGTGGTGCATCGGCATAACTAATCGCAATGTCTTTTAATAACCGCACATGCAAAGGGTCAGCGAGATAAGGATGAAAGTCCGCCAGAATAAAAACTCCCGGGTGCAAACTGGCTTTAATATGCCCTAAAACGTCCTGAGGTTGGGCATTATGTCGCTGAGGTGAAAAACCTTCCTCCAACCGTAACAAGCCTTCGGTAATACTCCAACGGTATAAAGGAATAAATAATTGACGAGTGACCGATGTTAGTAGCTCAATCGCACGACGTTCTTCTTTTGTTTCTAAAGAAATAATCGGTACTTTTGACTGGATCAATAAGCTTAGGTCATGTGAGTCTTGCATTATTTTTATTTTTTAGTTGTCGAGACAAATAGAATACTAACAGCAAGGCACCAGAACGCCAAAAGTGCGTTCACAACAAAAAAAGAAACCTTCCCTTTATTTTCTTAAATTCATGCCTTTGAATCAGTGCTCTGAATCTATCAATAGCCAATTAATGACTAACAGGGAAGGTGCAAGCAAAAAGGGCGCCCGACTTTTAAGATTAAATGTGATTTAAGCATTTAAAATATGCCCTAAATTATACTCAATATTTAGAAACTGTACAGAATAAAAAAATCAAGCACTTAGCGTAAGTTTACAGAATATTAGCTTAATCTATTGATATAGAAAGAGTTTTATTAATCTCGGAAATTTTCATATTGAAGCGGAATTTCAAGATTAGCATCTTTTAAAAGTGAAATAGCCGCCTGTAAGTCATCCCGTTTCTTTCCCGTAATACGTAATTTTTCACCCTGAATCGCTGTTTGTACCTTTAATTTAGCATCCTTTATTAATTTAATCATTTTTTTGGCATCAGCTTGCTCAATCCCCTGACGTAATTTGACTAATTGTTTTACGTCTTTGCCCAACGGGGTATGCGGCTGAACGTCCAAACAAAAGATATCAATTCCCCGCTTGTGCATTTTATTTTGAAGAATATCAAGCATTTGCTTTAACTGAAATTCGGCTTGTGCCGTCATATTAATCGCCTCATCCTGACGCTCAAACGTTGCATTGGCTCCCCTAAAATCAAAACGGGTGGCCAGCTCACGATTTGCCTGATCAACCGCATTGGTTACTTCGTGCATATTAATTTCTGAAACCACATCAAATGACGGCATAGGGACTCTCTCTTCATAATCTATAAGTGTATCGATAATTTAATTTAGTTATAATAAAGATTCATTTTGCCAACTGGTCTATCACGATCCAGATGGTTATTTATTATACTGTTAAAAGACAAAATTTAAGGTAGTCGTAAAATAATGTCAATCTCTAGAAAAGCAATTTTGAAATTAGGAATGCTAATTTTCCTAGCCGGTTTTATCTTTACAGGTTGTACCACGGTTCCTAATATAAGACTTGCCAACCAATGCAGGGCGGGGCTCGCAAGCGCAAATGCTCAACTTGAAAAAGCAAAATTAAATGGTTTCAGCAGTCGAGTCGAGTGGACAAAAGCAGCAGCATTACTTGCCGCAGCCAAAATCCAGCAACAGTTTAATAAATACCCTAATTGCGTCAACAAAGTTGCTCGGGCTCGCTATTATATTCGACGTAGCCAAGAAAAATAAAATTCCAGCAAGATTAAATTTCGGCAGAGTAAAATTCCGACAAAATAAAATTCAGAAAGATAGTTTTTTCTATCACTCAAATTTAAAAATAAGAAACCAGCTTCGGCTGATTTCTTATTTGGACTTTAATCGATTCCTTATGGGAAAGCGGGAATATTAGGTTCCAATCCTTTCATATCTGCTCCAGGATGATGTCGAGTGACCATTTCACTAATTTCAGCTACTTTTTCAACCGGTACATCCACAATAAAAAGTATTTTACCGCCTGAAAGATCTTTCTCGAAACGGTTATGTCGGGTATTGGATACATTAACTGCTATCAATGTGGCAGAAAAAATACCGACAAACAAACCCACAAAGATGGTTAACATAATCGTAACACTTTCATAACCGGGCAAAACCATTCCCAAGCTAACTGCAAGTGCACCTAAGGCAAGCCCCGTTAAACCACCAAGGGGGATCCCCATTTGCATTGAATGAATGATATCACTTTTTTGTAAAAGATTGGCTTCAGGTAAATCATCCAGATTGACATCTTCTCTTGCTATCACATACATTTTACTTTCAGCAACGCGTGACAATAAAAGCTCATTATGAATAGTTTTTGCCAGACTTACATTTGGAATCATGAAATACATACGGCGAATCATAATTATCACCTCCATATTTTTTATCAAGAAACTATTTATCTTTAAGTATAGTTCAACGCGTAAAAATTTCTGAAAGAACTTACACAGTAGGGATAAAATGAATCTATAATACTTTTATATTCAATAACAGTTTAACCTAAACCAAATAACATGTTAATGTTCATAAAATATTCTAATATCAAAGTATAGTAGTAACCTCTGTATTTAAAAAATTAATGAAACGGATTAAAAATGTTTAAAGCGTTACGCATCTTTATTTTAGTCACCATATTGATTATTGTTGCTGCATCCACTTACCTCAGCCAACTCCGCGCAACGGATTGGGACACTCCTTTATGGGTGACCATATATCCAATCAATGGTGATGGGAGTCTCAACAGTAAACGTTATATTAAGAGCCTTAAAAAGAATGATTTTCATGATATTGAAACATTTATGGCAGAAGAAGCTGAGTATTATAAAATACCCATTAAAAATCCAGTCATCATTCATGTGGCAGCACAAGTTTTTGATCAGCCTCCCCAGCCACCCGCATCACGCTCAATAATTGATGTTATGTTCTGGAGTTTAAAATTACGTTATTGGGCATTTGCTCATGATACAGACACAGGTCCATCTCCTGATATTCAGATCTACGTGGTTTACTATAACCCCGATAAACATAAAAAACTTTCACACTCTCTAGGTTTAGAGAAAGGCCACATTGGTGTTGTTCACGCTTATGCGGGCCGAAAATATACACGGAAAAATAATATTATTATTGCACACGAATTTTTGCATACATTAGGTGCGCTGGATAAATATGACTTAGCAACCGGCTACCCAGCCTTCCCGTTGGGTTTTGCAAACCCGAAGAGCCAACCACTCTACCCACAGAAACAGGCTGAAATTATGGCTGGGAGAATTCCTATTAGTGAGAATGAAGCTATCTTTCCTAACAATTTGTACCGTGTAGTAATAGGTTTGCAAACGGCAAAAGAAATAAATTGGTTATCAAAATAGATATATTCATAATAGAACCGTATTTATCGGCGGCGGGAACGTTGTAATTTGTTTGTCCACCAACGTTTCCACTGATCATAATCTACGCCTAAAGAAACATCGGCTATCTGTGCGAGTGAATCAGCCGCTGTGCGTCGTATCTTTTTATTCTGATTCTGTAATAAACCAATTAAGGCTTCTATCACTCTATAATCACGAATATTACCCAGTGCCGAGATAACCTCTAAACGGTAGTTCGCATCTGTAACGTGTAATTGATTTAATAAAGGTTTAATAACCCGCTCATCTCTAAAATGACTTAACAGGTACAATACCTGTAAACGAATTTCTGGATTCTTCTCTTTTAATAACAATAATAAAGAAGGAACCGTTACTGGATTTTTGAGCTTGCCTAGTGCATATAATGCGGTTGAACGTATTTTAGGATCTTTATTTTTTAAGCTACCTAACAAGTACTCCGCAACCCAAGGATTTCTAAACCGGCTTAAACTATTTGCTGCTTCCAAACGAATACGTTTATCTTTATTACTGATAAAAGCAATCAGAGGTTTTATAGATTCACTGCTATTAATCAACCCTAATGTTTTTATTGCCTTTAAGACCACTTCCTGATTACTGTCTTTGAGTGCCTTTAATAAGGGTTTAACTGCAATGCTACCAATTTTTGCAATAGTTTTAACCGCTTCATCGGCCGGAGTTGTTGTTGTGCCAGAAGTATAATCTTTACCTATATAACGAGTCATAACGGCAATATCAGTATCACCTAACATTGCAACAAGGAACGGAACAACATTGGCTGCATCATCATGCAGTTTACCAATATTATAAATAGCCCAAGCTCGATCTACCGCGTCTTGGGAATAAAGTTGCTCGACATATTTCCGTACTTTTGGGTGAATTTTATCAAGTGGTGTTTTAGTTTCTGCATCGGATAACCGTGGGCCATTCGTAACACAAGCGTTTAAAGATACGGCAATACTTATTATTAGAATGAGTTGAATAAATATTTTCATACGATTTATTATAATGGATTGCTCACAAAATATCGTCAATAATATGTTCTTCAAATTGTTCTTCATGAATACTTTGTTCTGAAACAACTCTCTGGTTTACATAGATCCCCATTTGTTGCATTTTCTCAGTGTGCCCAATCAGTAAAGGATGCCATTCAGGTAACGGCTTATTATGATAGCGTAAACGATACGCACAAGTTTCAGGTAACTGGGAATAAATATCGCTTCCAAATTGTCGAATAACAATACATCCGGGAACCGATTGCTGTCGTGTAGAATAACTGCCACATCGTCCTTTTTCAATATCATACTGTCGACAAATAATATTAGTATAAAAGACTTCATCCGTTCGATCGTTTTCTAGCTTAATTAGGCAACAACGTCCACAATGATCGCAGAGTGCTTCCCATTCCTGTTCCGATAATTTATTTAAGGGGCTATTAACAATATGAGTTATGTCCTTACTCATGTCCACACCTTATTAATCAGTAAGATTCAATAAATTAATAATTAAATCACCGTAATCATGTTCTGGCGTTTCATCTACATCGCTTACAATTTTTCTAACACGACCCCGCATTTGATAATGTGTATTTTTTCTACGCTCTTCTAAACGCTTTTTCCCCACCAAAATAAAACTTTGTACCATTTGTGAAATTAATTTCTGTTCAACAATATCTTCTTTGTCAATATCTTTATCTAATTCATCGTTAAACCATATCTGATATTTAGGCGAAGCCGTTAAACTTGAAAAATATAAAAAACGACCATGCCGTTTATTTTTCGAAAATTCACCCAAGTAATATTCTTTATTTGCAGTAATTAAAATACCTAAGCCGTCTAAAGAATTAAACCTGAAAATACCAATATAACGTTCTTTGTTTATCGTTTTAAGATCACCCAAACCACTGTATTGCCCAAATGAAAATAACCCTCGGTATTCTTCCTTATTCTTGCGCTGCATAAAACCTTTGCCGTGAGGCATATCATTCAACCATTCACCGGTATAACGATCGCCATTGGGCCATTTATTCGTACCCATTCCTTCTCTGATTACTTCATATTTCAAATCACCTGAATATAAACTACCATCAGGCAGCGTAATAAATTTAGGTGGAACAATATTATTTTCAGCAGCAAAACATAACGTGTTTATATTGATGATAAACATCCAACTTAAAAAGCAAAAAATACTAACCTGTTTCATTTTTACGCAAGCAGAATACAAAATTTAATAACATTATTTTAGACATAAAAAAAGGGGCTTTGACACCCCTTTTCTTATTCTACGTGATAATTTTCAGTGACCCTGATATTATTCTCCAATTGTTGCACCCATAACAGGCTTTTGTAACCAAAGTGCGACGTCTTTCCCTAATGCCTTTACACAGCGCCCTAATATTGAGCAGGTTCCTTTAAAACCGGCAAAGGCACCACCACCTGAACTGCGACGTCCTCTAAAAGTACCAACAATTTTGCCTTTGTTCATTAGCTTACCTTCAATTGTCACCATCTTGGCACCTGACCATGCTCCACCACCGGCACCATCCACTCTAACAATTTCAACTTTTAAAACACGCTCAGATTTTTTGGCTTTACCACCTTTGACCATATTTAAATAATAATTAGTCGCATAATCATTAATTTGCGTTGCTAACTTTTTATCCAAGCCGCACTCTTTTCGTACTGCTTGGCGGACAAAAAGGCCTTTCTTAAAGGGTACATAGTTACCCATATAAATTGGTGTTTTATCAACTTGCGCTTCCGGCCTAATTTTTTGGCTACCACAACCAGCTACAAATACCACCGCGAGCAATAAACTGTATAACATAAATTTCTTTTTCATTGTCCTCTCCCTCTGTTATTATTAGTGTCAGGCCATTATAGAACCTACCCCCAAATAGTAAACCCCGCCCTCTAAATTAATATATTTTACAACACCATTAATATCTACCTGCCGAGAACTCATTGTATTCAAAATAAAACTTACATTCAGTTGTTCTCCAACATGCGGGATTTGTTGATAAATCGAGCCACTAATACCAACCCCATTCATCGAATAATTTAATACCGTCATCAATAAAGATGTATTATTTGCCATCAGTACCTGTACCGACTTATTGCACGCTATTCTCATTTCCTGTCTTTTATTTTGCATATTCAAATCTAAGTCCTTTTTATTGATTAAATGCGTATTAATATTTCACTTCTCGTAAAATTGTCCGTTAACGGATACAAAGTATTTGTTAATAACTTGCAGGGTTAGAAAAAAGTAAAGTCACGCGGGATGATAAGCTGAAGGGTTTGCATTACGACTTAAGCCAACTTAAATATAATAAAAAGTATTTAAATTTGTATATTATAATTAGGATAGGCAATCATCCATTGCCGTCTTAATTCTTCCAACCCAAACCGTTCACCGTCAACCTCATAATCCACGATAGCTAAACCGATGCCATTATTACTCATGCGAACAACTCGGGTATTAAAAAAAATAAAGGGATTACTGGAGTCCATTAGTTGCAAACTAACGTGCGCTCCTTTCGGTAAGTTAGGTAGGTTTTGAGCAACAACATACAAACCAGCATCAGAAATATCTCTTGAACGACCATCAACTTCACCAAATAATTGGTGACTGATGCGAACGGAGGAAATCACACGTTTGCGAGGGGAATCTCGTCGTTCCTTAACACTAAATCTCATAATTTTATCTGTTAAGTTATTAAAATTTAATAAAATTTAACACAAAAATCATAAGGATGCGCGAATGAATACGCAAAAAATACTTTTATTTTTGTTTTTCCCAAATTTCTCGTAAATTATTAATGGAGTAGACTTCACCGTCTTTTTCGTAGTTAATAAACTTTAACCCAAGACCTGTATCCGTATGCCGAACAATGTCCATATTAAAAACAACATCGACACGACCCGAATCTAAAAAGATAAGTTGAACTTCATCATTAACCAATAAACCCGGTAACTCATCACAAGCAAGGATTAACACACCACCATCGGATATGTCACGCGTGCGCGTATCCAAAGAACCAAATTTGGAGTGAAAAACTCGAACTCGTGCGTTGACGACTTTTCGGCGATACTTTCTACGCTCGTCCATATAACTGGCTTTTTCTTATGAATTTAATCAAGTATGTGCGATTTTTAAAGAATAATCTATGTTATTAGCTGAATTTTGTCTTTAATAAAAATTATGAAATAAATTGTAAACTAATCGCATGTGAACTCACTCTTAAACACTGCATGTCAAATATCACATCCATATTAGCCGGTCTGACATATAGTGTTTCATCACTTAGTTTATTATTTAAAAGGCTGGTATGAGAAATTTCAACTAGCATTCCTCCACTAGAAACGTCACTTATTTTACCGCTCATAAGTCCAAATTCATCGTGATATAAGTATACATTTAAATGGATCAAATGCCGGATACTTGAACGCCGTTCGTTCATAATTAACCCCTTATACACAAGTATTATGTGTTTCGCTTATGCAGGTATAGCACAAGAATTTGGTCAATTAAATATTAAGCGGTGTTTTTAGCTAATAATTTATTAATAGCGTTCATTAAAAATATTGTTTTAAAGTTCAATATCCCGTAACTGCTGCGCAGCTTCTTCAGGACTAATGGTATTAACAAACAATCCGGAACCTAATTCAAAACCTGTCGGGATACTGGTTCTCGGAGTAATCTCCAAGTGCCAATGATAGCTATCACTGTTTTTATGGTATTCATCAGCGTGCGGCAAGGTGTGCATAAAGTAATTATACTGCACGCCTTCTAAAACGCTGTCCAGTCGTTTCATGGTGCGTTGCAATAAACCAGCAAAATCCTGCATATATTCATCGCTGCAATCAATAAAATCAGCCTGATGTTTTAATGGAAAAATATGTACTTCCCATTCATAGCGACTGGCGAAGGGTTTAATCGCAATAAAGTGTTCAGTACGTTCAATAATGTATTGCCCAATATCCACTTTACGCCGAATTTCACCCGAGTCACGATCATAAATGGTGGCTTCAAAAGTTAATGCTTCATCAATCAAACTACAGAAAATACATTGATGATGTTTTTTATAATATTCTTTTGAATGATGCATTTCTGAATGCACATTTTCAGGAATAATCGGCATTGCGATTAATTGGCTATGTGTGTGTGCAATGCTTGCACCGGCTGCCGGACCAAAATTTTTAAAAACGAGTACATAACGGATGCGTGCATCGGCTTCGTACAAATCGAGCATTCGATTTCGGTAGGCTTTAAAGACTTCGGTAATATGCGATGGCGACATATCAAAAATAGCAATGCCATGTTCACTATGGTCAATGATCACTTCATGTCGGCCATAGCCATCAATGGTTTGCTGTAACCCCATCACTAGATTAGAACGTTTCTCATCATCACCAAGTATCGCAAATAAATTTTCGACGATACGAATATCCCAATTAGTTTTATCTGGCGTTGTCATTAAGGCCGGGGGAGTCATCTCTTCATTACCACGACAAAAGGGGCAAGTTTCGACATGTTTACGCGTATCGCGTTCAATGCGCTCTTCTTTCTTTTTAGGGCGCATACCACGCGCCGTGGCCACTAAAACAGACTCTGTTGGTACAACCGGGCTTATTCTTATTTCACGAATAGCTTGTGTTTCTGCGTGAACATTGTCTGATTTATTTTGGCTCATGGGTATAAACGTCCTAGTGAATAAAGCTCTATTCAAACATGCTTTTTACTATTTTTATATTAAGTATTTCTTATATAGTTATTACTCTAGGTAAGTGCTAGATTACTTATTATAATCAATGAGTTATCGATCTAAAAAAACCTCTTACCATATGTGTAACCACACTTTATTTAGCCGAATAAAATCAGTGCCAAAGAAATTAATAAGTATGGAAAATACCCACACCAAAATGGAAACGGACATCAGAATCATTATAGTAATATTTAGGCTCTTTGGGCCAAATTTTGATCTGCTGCACGTCCAGAATCGGATAAATATATTTACTTTTACCCACTAGGCCTTCATGTTTCGCTGTTAACTGCCCAACCACCGTTACGGTACGGCCTTTGGCGTATTCACCCAACTCAAGATAGCCTTGTTTAACTGCAATAAAACGTCCAAAAGAGTTCGAATCTTTTATGGGTTCTCCATATTCGTCCAGAGGATAAGCGAGTATTTCGAGTTCAGTGGTTTTTGCCAAATTTTTACCCGACAATATAATACCCCCCCATAAAGCGTACTGGCCTCGCATATTATCAAAAAGCTCTAACGCCATCGCATGTGTTAAATTTTTATTCACACGACTGGTTTCAAGCCCTGGCGTTGCACAGCCTGCCAGAAAAAAAATAATGAGGAATAATACAAAGAATTTTTTCATAAAAATGCTCTTACTCGTTTAATTGAGACATTCATTTTTAGATAGAAGTTCATCCATATACAACAATAAATGAATCGTATTATGTTGTTTCTTCAAGCACTACCCGCAGAGATTCAAGAATAGATTCAACCACATCTTCATCCACGTCAGCATTTTTTAAATCACAATTATACGTTATAAAAAGTAATAACTTTTCTGACCGCAAATACCATTCAGACCAATATTCATCACCTTGTTCAAAACTAACCGTAATACCACTAAGGTCACCTAAAACAACATCGTCGATGATGGCATCGGAGTCAACATGCTCACTGGCCATTGCTTCGAGCTGCTCATCGGAAATACCTTCGTCTTGGTATAAAGTGCTAATAACCAACTCACCAATACCAGCCTGATCATAAATAATATCCGTTTCATCTTCAAACTCTGCATCCCATAGCGTTGGGATATTCAATGACCAGTATTGTGTTTTATATTGACGCATTTAGAGCAATATCATACTAAGTTTTCATTTTTGAAGAAAAAACTGAATCTTGTTTTCGTAAATAGGCATCCAGTTCGTCTGCATAATTATCAGGCACGCTCTTGATAACAGCCTTATAAGACAACAGCGTATCCCGCCATAAACTTAAACGAGGACGGTCATCAAAAAAACCAAAATCATGGTATTTAGCAAGAGCCACATGGAACCTAAAAACAGGGGCATAAACTGCATCAATTATTGAAAATTTATCACCGTTAAAAAAAGGGGTTCCTTTTAAACAATCATCTTCCAGAGTATCAAATTTTTCATCTAAAGTTGCCGTAAGCCGTTTAAAATTCTTTTCATCGCTGGTTATAAAAAGATCGTAGGTTGAACTTAAAATAGAATTACCATACTCAATCCATGCACGGTTTTCTGCCTTTTTAAAAGGATCCATCGGATGCAATGAACCTTCCGTAATTTCATCCAGATATTCGCAAATAACCATCGACTCAAACAGAGGTTTCCCATCCACCAATAACACTGGTACTTTTTCCATGGGAGATATGTCAAAAAACCATTCGGGAGGGCTATCAAGATCGATAAATTTAATGTCATGCTCTATATTTTTTTCAATCAAAATGGCACGAGCGCGTTGCACATACGGGCATAACGAAAAACTGACTAATTCAAATTTTTTACCTTCCATTACCATTGCCTTTACTTAAAATTAATTTTTAATGCCGCAGAAATTGCTGTATTTTTTTATTGTGACTTAGAATACTGAATTCTGTTTGCATTTCTACCAAACAGCCAACACATAAACAGTCATCATAACGGGCAACCACATAATCTCGTTCAGAAACAGACAAAAAAACCGTAGAGCATTGACATTCCAGTATTGAACCTACTTTACATTCAAAGCTTGCCTGACAACGTGGACATTTTTTTGATTCATGATGCGGCATAATTTTTCCTTTCTAATTAAAGGTGTAAACTAATGTTATCGCTAATTCAGTATCTGTTTTTTTAGTTCCCGTAGGCACTTCAGATGCGTGCCTAACAGTATATGAAATTTTTGAAGATAAAGAACTATTAATTTTTGTCTGTAAGCCGGTCACCGACTTGCTTATTGTTCGATATTCACCAATATCAATCGTTAAATCTTCCTTTAATAAAGCAGATTCGCTAATAGTCCAACCCAAATCACCGGCTATCACCACAATATTTTCAGTTTGCATTAAACCACTTTCAAAGCTATTTTGTCGTATACCAATACCGATTTCGGTATTAAATTTTATATTTTCTTTATTTAATAGCTTTCGCCCATAGCCCACCACTTCACTGGCCTGATAGTTATAACCACTAAACCGATCGTCCTCATACTGCACACGGCCAAACAAATACGAGAACATATTTAATTTATATTCTGATTTAAGCGCAATAAAATAACGTTCGGCTGTTGTGCCCATATTATCTGAATTTTTAACCGATGCCAGTTTTAACGAATGCTCCCAATTCTGGCGTTTATTATCAATGGCAAACCTAAAATTTAACGATTCTGTTTCTGTGTTACCCGTTGTTTGTACAAAACCAAGCTCAATATTTGATGCCCAAATAGAAATAACACTCTGATCTTTTTTAACACTGTCCGACGTAACAACAACAGGGCTAGCAGAAGCATCAACCTTTACATCTTCTGCCTGTGTGTTAAATGAGAAAAACCATAAACTAAAAAAGAGAAGATTTATACTCCGCACTACAAGTCCTCTAATTCTTTTTCTAATGCCTGCTTCGTTTTAATAGGCTTACCGCCATGCTGAATAAGTGGTGTATTGATTTCTTCAACCCCCTGTTCCAATTTATCAGCATCACAACTACCTTGCTGTTCAATCCAATGTACCGCATTACCAACGATAACAATCGAGCCAGATACAATTGCAGTAATGCCTATCGTAGCAACAGCAACCAACCCCACGGATACAACACACTCCGGTGAATCACAATTTGCCGAATACCCACCCATCTTAACCAAATCCAGATTCCATTCATGGGTTGAAAGGCCGCAGGCACTATCACGCACAGAATGAGGCCGGGTAACCGGCACCACCGCACAACTTGACATGAATAATAAAATAAAAATAACCGTTACTACGTTTAACACTTATACAACAACCTTAATTTTTTCACTCTGAAACTCAACAACCTGCCCGTCACGAATTTTACAACGCTTGCGCAATTCAACATGACCATCCACAAACACTAAACCATCCGCAATCAGAGTTTTGGCCAAGCCACCACTCGAAACTAGGCCAACCACCTTTAATAAGTTATTCAGCTCAATATACTCACGGCCATCAAGTTTAAATTCTTGCATTATTAATAGCTACTATCATAGAAATCGCTATAGCGATTTAAACAATTTTTATATGTTATTTGCATTTAATCGGAGTTTTCCAAAAATATAAGTCAAAACCAACAAGACTATTTGAATGACCATTTTCGCCAAAATAAACACATGATAATTTATCATGATATGTGAATGTTTCACTAATACCATTTATTTTTACAATGAGTTCTTTATTTTTTATCTGCCATGAGATAGTACTCTTTTTAATATCACCAATAAGTGATCCATCTTCTCTGTGACAAGCATCTATAAAAACACCCTCTCCATTTTTTAAAAAATGAATTTCACTATTACATTCAGATTCACTAACAGTAGAGAACTTGCCTATAATGTTTTGAGCCGAAAAAACAGGGGTTGAGATAGTAAATATAATAAATAGTAATATTGGTTTCATTTTAATTGCATATCACATTATTTATAAATACAAAGGTAAGATGCCTGCTCTGAAATCTTAACTAAAAAAGACGTATTCGCGTCAACAATAAACGTTTCATTCACCGCGATAGTTTGCCAACCTGATGCACCCGGTAACTTTACCGTCATCGCACCACTGACCAACGTCATATGCTCAATCGAGCTAGTACCAAATTCATATTCACCCACCGCCATCACACCGATGGTTGCCGCATCGTCACCCGACTTAAAAGCAATGGACTTAACCTTGCCGTCAAAATATTCATTTACATCAAACATACACTTTCCTGAATCTTAATTTATAATTTTAAAGAGTCCGTCATTGCAAGCGATAGCGCGGCAATCTTGTAACGTTATACCATTTATCATTAAGATTGCCGCGCTATCGCTCGCAATGACAATATTTTATTTACTCTCCGCATTATGCTGCCGGACATACTCATACATCACAATGGATGCCGCAATACTCACATTCAAACTTTCCACCGAACCAAAATGAGGAATGGAAAGTTTTTTAACTAATGGAAAACCAGCCATTTCAAACGAATGCCCGTAAGCCTCATGTCCTAAAATAAAAGCGGACTTGGTTCCTAATGCCACATCATAACTGATTGATGAAACCACATCCTCATCCGATGCAGCAGCTAACATATATAAGGTATAACCCTGCTCAGCCAGCACATTATAACAGGCTGAAAACGTATCATAAAACTTAGCCGGTACTTTTCTGAAACTACCCTTAGCCGGAGCCGGATCAAACCAGTCCACATTAACCAGATGAACCGAATGCGCCCCAAATGCCTCCGCCGAACGGAAAATCTTAGGCACGTTATAACCACCTTTCAAATTATCCAGCACCACCACAAACTCATGCACACCCGGCTTTGCCATCACATTACGCTGACGTTGTTTGTCGTAGCGTTGTTTTGCCTGAATCAAGTATTGTTCGTCTTTTTTACGCGCTTGTCGGGAAACCATAATTATGTTCTTAGAATATCCATTTTGTTTATAAAATAGTTGTTTTAAGCCTGTATATAAGCTTAAAAAAATTAATTAGTTAACTTGGTTCGACTCGATGAACGCTTCCTAACGTTATGTTATGCCGCGAGCAAAGCGAGTGGTTGGTTGTCGGGCGAGCACAAAGTGAGCGAACTTTAACATCTTGTATAATTTAGTGTGCAAGTTTTGCACTAACGATACGATTTAAACTTACCCCAGACTCGGCAGCCTCTATTGCAAGATGACGATGAACCTCGGGGGGAACACGTACCATAAATTTACCACTATACTTTCGTGCTGATAAAGGTATGGGTAATTCTTTTTTGCTTTTACTCATGTCAGTAACACAATCTTTTACAACTGAGCGAATACCTTTTAATGCTTTTTCTGCTGTAGTCGCAAGCCAACTAAGGCTTGGGAATTCTGCACACAACCCAATAAATTCCTCATCTTCATCTGACCACAAAACACGATAAGTATATTTATCACTTTCAAGAACCATGATGCACCTCGACTTTTTCAATGGCAAGTAGTACTTGCTTAACTTGGTAAGGTTTAGCTTTTCCTTTATGATTTTGAATGTTTACACGTGGATCACCTAGCCAAGGTATTTTATAGATGCAGTGGCTACTACCACTTTGACGTGATTTCCCGAAATAATATGTGCAAACCTTCTGAAGATTATTAAAACGTGCTCCTTTTGGGCTTGTTTCCATTTCCTTTAGAATTTTAGCTATCCCGCTAACTATAAAATAGTAGCATTATTGATACTACTGTCAAGTTTCTTGATTACACACAATGCTAGAATTAAACTGGAATTAACCGAGAGCAAAGGGAACGGGCATAATTTGTGGGGATCCGTCAGGGTCAAGTCTTACAATTCTCGTTAACTTGGAATAAAAGGCTTCGGCGCAGTGAAAATGATTTATATTTGTAGCCAACAGTTTATGAGTAAAAAATTATGAATAATCGAACAAACAAGCAAAGCTTTTCAGTTTTTTATCCTGTTGTATTGCTCACTGTAGCGGCACTCTTATATGTTTTAAACACAAGTTTCTTTAATAGCAGTTCACCAGAGCTTCAGATTCGTGATGAAATTAAAAAAGAAACCGTCGATTTGTTTATGCAAGAAAATTTTGATGAGCTTGATAAGATTTCAACTGATTATAGGGAGAGTGGAGATCGAACGTCGAGTGGCCTTTGGAAGTTGTCAATATTTTATAGGGGAATAGACGGCATCGCTAGGGCAAGGAATAATTACAGGCCTGATTACGGAATGCTTTTAGGGAAAGTGGATAGGTGGGTGGCATCCAGCCCAAACTCACCATCCGCCTATGTAGCAAAGGGAATTATTTTAACACATGTGGCGTGGAATATCAGAGGTACTGATTATGGGTATAAAGTATCAGAGCAAAACATGAGTCTATTCAAAGAAAAAGCAAGGGAAACGTATCGCTATTTGTTGAGCGTGAAACAGAAAGCTGATGTCGATCCATCATGGTATGAAGTCAGCGTTAGAATTATGACTGCTTTTGAGAGAGACATTAACAGGGTAATGAGTGTTGCTAATGAAGGTTTAAATAAATTTCCGTATTATTATGAATTGTATTTTACGACAGTGCTTTATTTAACACCGAAATGGTATGGTGATGATGCCCATATAGAAGAGTTTGCATTAAAGTCTGTACAAAGAACAAGCCAAAAAGATCGCATGAGCATGTATGCGAGAATTTATTGGTATGCTGATTACGAGAACTATCATGGGAAGTTATTTAGCGAATCTCATGTAAATTGGGAGAAAATGCGCAATGGTTTTGAGAATATAATAGAAGACTATCCTGCTCAGTATAATATTCAAAAATTTGCTTATTATGCATGTCTGGCGAAAGACAAGTTAACAACACAAAGAATCTTCGATAAAGTTAATGAGCCAATATTAATGGCTGTCTGGTTAACTCAAGGTAATCATGAGCACTGTAGGTGGTTTGCTAATTCAGGCATATAGGGTAAAAGAGGATGGAGGGATTATTTATTAGCATAAACAATAACAAAGTAACAATGAAGGAAGGGATAGATTTATTTAATTTACAATTTAGAAGCTAGTATAAATGCCCCTTTTTTTTCATTGCCGATTTCTATACAAACTTCGCCATTTAGCAGAGACCAGAGGGTCAGGCCCTGACGAATCCCCACAAACATTCATAAAAAAGTGAAGCAAAACAAAAAAATACTAAATTAAGTTAAACATGCGTGGTGAATTGTGATCTTATTTAAAGCAACCAAACCATAAAAAACACCACAAAGGATGTCACCATGCATGTTGTAAAATTATTACATAAACAACTTCAAAAAATCGCTTCAATTCATAAAAAAGATTAGCCAGTTTGTTCGACATTGTCGAGACCGCCATGCAAACACAATATGTGACATTAACGGGACTGGGTCGGCCGATTATCTTCAGCAGCCAAAATAAAACATAAAATCAAAAAAGTTGGTCGCCTTTTAGGAAATAAATATTTACAACAAGAACGAATCAAAATCTACAAGAAATTATCGAGATGGTTAATCGAAAAACGGAAAACGCCCACCATTATCGTTGATTGGTCGCCACTTGCCGAAGACAGTTATTATTATTTTCTGCGCGCCTCGCTTGCAAGTAAGGGTCGAGCTATTACCTTGTACGAAGAATGTCATCCAGATTCTAAAAACACCAATGTTAAAGTCCATAAAGCATTTTTAAATACGCTTGAAAATATTTTACCCTCACACTGCCAGCCTGTATTGATTACGGATGCGGGTTTTCGAAACAGTTGGTTTAATCTAGTAGAAAAACATCACTGGCACTGGATAGGTCGAGTGCGACATAACACACTTTATCAAGAAGAAAATACAACCTGCTGGCAGCGTATAACGTCACTCCATGCAAAAGCGACAGGCAAAGCAAAACAACTGGGGCAAGTACTTCTTGCTAGATCAAAGCCTTTAAGCTGTTATTTTTACCTTTACAAAAAAGATCCCAAAGGGCGTAAAAAGAAGACATTACTCGGCAAGGTATGCCGACAGTCAACCAGTTTAAAGTGCGCTAAACGTGGACGAGAACCCTGGTTGATTGCATCATCAATGAACAGCCCTGCAAATACCATTATTAAACTGTATGGCAAACGTACACAAATAGAAAACAGTTTTCGTGACACTAAAAACCAACGGGTAGGTTTTAGCTTAAATGATACGGGCACTCGAAATATTGAACGGTTAAATATATTATTACTCATTGTTTATATTGCCAGCATCGGATTATGGTTCATCGGCCAGTGTGCGAAAGAAAATAAACGCCATTATCAATTTCAGGCCAATACCGTTAAGCACCGAGATGTTTTATCCAACATTTATTTAGGTTGGCAAATTCTTTTTTCTGCTGCAAGCTTACTAACACGAAAATAAATACCACATTGAGGAAATTTATTAATAATGAATATGAGTGTTAGTTATGCATAATTTCGTGGGGATCCGTCAGGACCTGCCCCCTGACGGTTCCACTTATTTTCGCTGAGTAGATGACATAGATCATATATTATAAAAACAAATATCGATTATTTTCGCACTTTCTTTAAAATGACAGCGATACTCGCAATCATTATTAACGGTTTCACGACAAATAGGATATGCTTGTATGGCACACAACCTAGATACCCATAAGGCAAAAAGGGGCTGCCTATTTATTTTGCACATAACCTGTTTACTTGACCTGTATCCTACACGCACCGTATATAATCATTTGTGTTTCAGCTCGTTAAATGTGTCTACGCGGTGTTGTGTGTTCATTTTAGGTAAAACGTTTCACTAAATACGCCTCAAGTGAAACTAACCTAACCATCATACCGAGGCAATAATTAGAGGATATAACCATGAGTAAAATCATAAGAGATACAAGTCTAATTCTATTAATGTCGCTATTTCTCTTCGGGAATATAAATGCATACGCTGCAGAGGATGTGCCACATAAAGTAGTAATCCAGGTCAGTACCGATAATCCACGGACGCAGAAAATAGCATTGAATAATGCGGTCAACTTACAGAAGCTTTATGGTATTGATAATATCAAAATTGAAATTGTCGCCTATGGGCCCGGGCTAGGTTTGTTAACAAACAAAAGCAAGCAAGCCAAAAGGGTGGAAAGCTTGGCACTTCAGGATATAACCTTTAGTGCATGTCAGAATA
The DNA here is from genome assembly GCA_964472525.1 of uncultured Thioalkalispiraceae bacterium. Lineage (GTDB taxonomy): Bacteria > Pseudomonadota > Gammaproteobacteria > UBA6429 > Thiohalophilaceae > SZUA-37. The sequence goes on from CAYYLL010000015.1 coordinate 62,844, forward strand.
CTATGAAAAAAGTCAAACGCAAAACAGGTAAAATGCCCGTTCTGCTTGAAGGTGTCGGACAAGTCGCGGCTGGTGTTGCCCGCATTATAGAATTACAAGAACAAGGGTACGCATATATTCGGCCATAGCAATTTAAAGAACCTAAATGACTTAAGGGTAGATCGTGGTTCACTTCGCTGTCACGATCTATCCAGGGTTAGCCAAACCCTTTTCAAGTATTTTAACGTTTGAACTCACGGGATTTCGTGAAGCGCAGAGCAATATAAACTTGTTATTACAGTTGCGTTTAAATTAATCATGCAGTGACAAAAACTAACGTTGCAAATAACTGGGCGCAGCGCTTTTAACGACCCACGTTGATTTGCATTGTTAGGCAAGATTTAAAAGCGGCCCATCCCACCAAATATACCCCCTAAAATCGTGAAAAATATTGATCCAATGACAGTTAATATGATAAATGCTGGGATAGATGCTATTGCAGCTTTTACCATAAAAATAACCATAGACATAAATGGCATTTTCACATCGACAATTGTTATCTGATTTACTTCGTTAGTTTCCATTCAATTCTCCTTTTTATTAGATTGATTCTTTATCCACCAAACTAGGGGGAGGTTCATTATTGATATTTTCTTAATATTTCCTCAAACTCATTACTATGAATAAAATCCAAACACTTCATAAGAATAAGTTTTTCTCCTGATTTGCTTTTATATTCTTTCTTTAAAAATTTTCGTCCAAGTTTGGTAGCTTCCGTATATGCCTCTAGAGGAAGATCCCCAAATTCAAGATAACCTCTTGCTGCAGCGGCAGCATCTGAAATGACTTCTTTTGATTTGTAACCATTGGCTAAACAGGTACTACCATTCCATAATGTTACACAAGCCCATCAGGGGCACAAGTTAAAAGCAGCCCATCCCACCAAATAAATTCCTCAGGATCAGGTCTTGCTTCTTGCCTTTGCAGGTGACTCGGATTATAAAGGCACAAAGCAAGACCTGTCCCTCTAGCCTTTCATAGCCAACGTCCCTTCAATTAAACTTTTTTCTTTTTCTAGAACTTTTGTAAGAAAATCCATTAATGCTCGAACACGAGCCGTTCGCCTTAAATCAGGGTGTGTTAGCAACCACAATTCAGAATCCAGCTCATCGGTTAAAGGTAGAATACGTTTGAGCCGAGTATCCGGGTCTCCGAGGAAACACGGAAGCGCGGCAACACCCATACCTTGTATTACCGCCTCGTACAATCCCAGTAAGGTATTGCAGCGAAGTCCTAATGTTGCTTTCGGGTAATTCCGGTCTAACCATTTTATAATCGGCAATTGCATAAGACTTTCATCTGGTAGTAACCATGTGTGATTTTCAATAGCGCTCTCAGTTTGCCTAGCAAGATATTCGGCTGAACCGTAAATAGCAGTCATCATAAAGCATATGCGTCGACCCACCACTGTTTCTGGTGGCTCTTGAGTTGCCCGAACTGCAATATCTGCCTCCCGCTTGGTTAGATTCAGATAATTATTAGAAATAATAATTTCGAGCTGTATTTTTGGATAGCGCTGAGAAAAGGCACCGAAGTGTGGCATTAATATTTTTATTAGCAATGCATCAGGCACCGCCACACGTAGAACGCCACTCAGCTGCAGATCACGGCCAATAAGCTTGCGCGATAACCCTAGCACTTCATTTTCTACACGTTCACCCGACTCTAGCATGGCTTCACCGGCCTCGGTCATCATATAACCAGAGGCAAGTCGTTCAAATAGCCGGACACCAAGCTTTTTCTCGATCGTGCCGATGCGACGGAATACGGTTGAATGATTTACGCCTAATATGCGCGCAGCCGCAGACAATGTACCTTCACGGCAAACAGCCAACACAAAATGTAAATCATTCCATTCTAAGGGCTGTGCGTTCATGCAAGATTACCTTTCTTATTTGCCTAATTACATTGCATTTTAGCATAGATTATAGTGGCTCATATTGAAACCAAAGGAGAAAAAAACATGTCATTTTTAAGTTATTCCAAAGATTTTCAGGGTGTCGGCGATATATTTATGCGAGATCCAGAGCGATATCTCCCCTTCGTTCAGCTTCTCGATAATGTGATGTCGAAGGAATCGGAGCTGTCAAAAGCGCAAAAGGAAATGATTGCTCTCTATTCTTCTCACCTCAACAGCTGCCACTACTGTGTAGATTCGCACTCTTGCGTCCTTACCAGCCTGAAAACTGACGAGGATTTTGTACATTCTCTGGCAAACGGTTCAACAGGCACGATGGATGATAAATTACGCGCTATATTTAAATTTGTTAATAAACTTACGCTTGAACCAGGAAATGTTAGTGATGCTGATATAGACGCTGTACGTTCAGCAGGTTGGTCAGATCAAACCATAGAGGATACGATTTGTGTCGTTTCTACCTTTGCTTTCCTAAATCGCCTTGCCGATGGGTTCGGACTTGTGGGTTCTGACGATCACTTTCAACAAGTAGGAGGCATGGTTGCACAACAAGGTTATCAACCATTGGTCAAAATGCTTCAACAAAAAGCAAGCGGTACCTTAAACGAAGCATAACGCAAAGCTACGAAAAGGTGACGAAGGGAATATTCATTAACCAAGTGGCTAAATCTTAATCCCTCCGTCCCCTTTACGCTTTACGAAGATACTGCTTTTTGGATAAGCGAGAATAGCTCATCAAATTTCTCTACATAGTAATGCGGTGTTGTCTGCCCAGGGCTGCTAAAGTTTTCTTTATTTATTCCATAGTCCAACCCCTTAGACGTTAGAGCTTTGTACTTTTTAATTTTCCCTTCATATTTTGAACTTGGCCGCTCTTTCTCTTCAAGCAGTTCAATAGCCACTAAAATTCTATTTGCTTTCACAA
>CAYYLL010000016.1:0-61919 GCA_964472525.1 uncultured Thioalkalispiraceae bacterium
AATACAAACTGATGCCCGCACACTCGATGATGCAATAACAACTGCGGATATTTTTGTGGGTGTGTCAGGGCCTAACCTACTGTCTGCCGAACAAGTTAAAAAAATGGCTGCTAAGCCAATTGTGTTTGCACTATCTAACCCGGATGCCGAAATTAACCCCGATGTCGCAAAAGCGGCTCGAAGCGACCTGATTATGGCAACCGGCCGCAGCGACTACCCCAACCAGATTAATAATGTGTTGGGCTTTCCTTTTATTTTTCGTGGTGCTTTGGATGTGCATGCCACCACTATTAATAGTGAAATGGAAATGGCGGCCGTTTATGCCTTAGCAAAGTTAGCACAAACACCTGCTCCCGCTGAAGTCCTGCTTGCCTACCATACCCAGCATCTTGATTTCGGAATGAATTATATTATTCCTAAACCGTTTGACCCGCGTTTGAAAAGTTATGTTTCATCGGCTGTTGCTCGTGCTGCAGTAGATAGTGGTGTGGCACGCAAGCCGTACCCTTCACATTACCCCGACAGTGAGGACTCGCAAACCGAGAAACAGTTGTTTAATGAATCTCAATCTTTATTCAAAAAACTACGAGGACTTTTTAGGTAACCTCTAAAAGCAGCTCAACCGCTTTAATATCGGCACGTTGCATTGGCTTACCGTCCACTGAACTCAGCGGGGCATGATGTAAGCCATTATTTGGAAAAACAATAATATGGACTGGGACTTCGTCGGCTAAAAAGGCAAAGGCAGGATAGTACTCATAGTCATCGGCCTTTAGATGGAAACGTTTTTGCTCCTCGTCATAGGGAATATGGCTATCCATTAAAAAAACAGCCAACTCCTCAGATGTATCAGCAAATAAATGCAAATAAACGGCCGAGTTAATGTCAGCCGTACCATTTAAAACCGCCCCCACTAAACGAGGGTTAAATTTATCAAAAAAGTGCATGGCATCCAGTGCGGTGTGCCTTAGTTTTTTTAATTGTGCAGGCTGACTGTCTGCGCGAAAAATATGTTGATAGGTCACTAATGCCTGTTGAATTTCTTTATTCGAAGGTAGGTTAGTCGATTCAATCGCACCCAATTGACTAGCAGCTTTATTTTTTGCGAGCTGAAAATCCTGACTACCCGTTTCGGCCATGTATTCGGCTGCAAGTTGTGCCAAACGTTCGCGTATTTGCCAACCTTTATTTTTGTGCTGCGACATTCAGCTACCCCCACCCAGCCATCAGGCAATCAAGCTCAAAGTGTTAGAAAAGTTGTTCGGTTATATTACTCGCATCGTCCGGGTTATTTGCATGGCTACGTCCAGAGGAGTCACTCGGCACCTGATCTTCTTTAAAATATTCAAACATGGTGTCCTTACTTTCAGGGGTTGCCGGTAGGCCGGTGTGTTTATCAATACGTACCGAAACAATACCATCGGGTTGATCTAATGGTGTTTCCGGCATTCCTTTTAAGGCTTGCGCCATATAAGCATTCCACATAGGCAAGGCAGCAATGGCTCCGGTTTCACGACTCCCCAGAGAACGTGGGCTATCAAAGCCAACCCAAGCAATGGTGACCACCTTACGATTAAAGCCTGAAAACCAAGCGTCACGCTGATCATTAGTGGTGCCTGTTTTACCGGCTAAATCTTTTCGATGCAGGGCTAAAGCACGCCGTCCTGTGCCAAAACGGATCACATCTCGCATCATTGTATTCATTAAAAAAGTAGTTTGTGCGCTGAGTACTCTTGGTGCAATTTTAATTTGTTGTGGCCCTGTTTGCTCCATAAAAATAATTTCAGCCGGTTTTACCGAGGGTGTGCCCGACGCTGAATCAGACGTTGCATCTTTACTAGCGAGCAAGAGGGCTTCTGCTGTTTGTTTTTTGGTTGCTAAATTTTTAGTTGCCGGACTTTCTGTATCTGGTTTTTTTACATTCGGGTTTTTCGTATTCGGCTTTTTGTTAGTAACCGAATTTAAATCCTGTTTTGCTGTGCTACCCAAAATTTTAAGCTTAGCTTGCTGCGCTGCAATTCTTGCCGCTTCAAGTTCTTGCTTTAATTTAAGCTTGGCTTCTATTTCGGCCACACATTTAGCGCAAACTTCAGGACGTTGTTCTAACATTACGACCTTTTTATCCGAGTCCAGAATATAGTCAATAAAATAGGGCTGAACTTTAAACCCGCCATTGGCAAAAACACTAAAGCCATCCGCTAATTCTAACGGCGTAATCGCACCACTGCCCAACGCTAAAGAAAGGTCGCGCGGCAAGCTGGAACGTTTAAAACCAAAACGAGTAACATAACGAACCGCATAACCAATGCCGATATCCCGAAGTAAACGAATAGACACCAGATTACGAGACTTGATAAGTGCCGTGCGTAAACGTGTTTCGCCGTACCATTTACCGGTGTAATTCTCAGGTCGCCAGGTATCTTCTAAACCTGGTGCATCGAACACCACCGGCGCATCGTTAATAATACTCGCTGCGGTAAAGCCTTTGTCTAAAGCGGCACTGTATATAAAAGGTTTAAAGCTCGACCCCGGCTGACGTTTGGCCTGAATAACCCGATTAAATTTACTTTGGTAAAAATCAAAACCACCAACTAATGATTCGATAGCACCGTCATCAGGATTAAGCGACACCAACGCGCCGCTAACAATCGGAACCTGAGCCAGATAAGAGCAACCCTTTTTATCAGGAACAACATAAATAACATCACCGGCTTTTAGAATTTGACTGGCTTTGTCTAGCTTGGGCCCCCTATTAAATTCATCAATATAACGGCGTGCCCATTCAAGTTGCGGCCAGCCCATAAAGACCACATTGCCCTTAGCCGTGTAAGCATAAGCCGATTGATCGTTAACCTGAAAAACTATCGCCGGAACCATATCGCCCTGAATCGGCTGCTCGGCTAAAATACTGTGCCAGTATTCTTCATCGTCTTCAAATTCAAAATTAAACAAATCAACATGACCGATGGTGCCGCGATAACCGTGGCGACGATCATAGCCGTGCAGGGCAAGGCGCAATGCTTTATTCGCAGCAACTTGTAACTTTGAATCTACCGTCGTATAAACCTGATAACCGGCAGTGTAAATTTTATTGCCATAGCGTTTTAACATTTCGCTACGCACCATTTCAGCAATATAAGGCGCTTCAACTTCCAGATTTTGGCCATGAATCGACGCATTATCTTTTGTCGCCAGAGCTTGATCATATTCATGTTGGGTAATGAAATTTAAGGCCAGCATTCGCCCCAAAACATAGTTACGTCTCAATAATGCGCGAGAAGGATTAACAATGGGGTTATAACGTGACGGGGCTTTAGGCAAACCCACTATCATCGCTATTTCAGACAAGTTCAGCTCATCAACGTTTTTCCCATAATAAACTTGTGCCGCTGCAGCTACACCATAGGCGCGCTTACCAAAGTAAATTTTGTTCAGGTAAAGTTCGAGGATTTCCTGTTTAGTCAGCTCATCTTCAATTTTTAAGGCCAAGAAAATTTCATTAAATTTTCTTAAAAAGGTTTTTTCTCGTGATAGAAAAAAGTTTCGCGCAACCTGCATAGTAATGGTACTACCACCCTGTGCGCGTTGGCCTGTTTTAATTAAGTGCAGAGCCGCACGCAATATACCTTTATAATCAACACCGGGATGCTCAAAGAAACGGTCGTCTTCTGCTGCAATCAGTGCTTTGACCAAAGTATCGGGTAAGTCTTTGTAATGCAGCGGTGTTCGCTTCATTTCCCCAAATTCTGCTAGTAACAGGCCATCTTTTGTATAAATACGCAATGGCACCTTGAGTTGCACATCTCGCAAGACCTCAATATCCGGTAAATTAGGAACTATATAAGCATAAACGGCCAGAAATCCCAGCCCACCCAATAAACTCAGGCTAAAAATGCTCGCTAATCCGTAGATTGTTATTTTTTTTATGACTGGATTCACACTAACAGAAAAATATTATCGCAATTTAATTAAATAAGCATAGAAGTATGCACTAATCCTAAAGTATATCGCTTTGATGCAGATAACACTACGAAGGATTTGTAATTAACTATTATTTGACCTATAGTTGACTCAGGTACTTAAAGTAGTTATACATATAGTGCGTGTAACTACCGAATTAACAACAAATTATACTGAAAAAAATACAGAGATATGGGATTTAGTAACTTATTTAAACCAAAAACACCCCCGGTCATCGGGCTTGACATCAGTTCCACTGCTGTCAAATTACTCGAATTGGGCCGCAGTGGCGACAAAATACGCGTAGAAAGTTATGCGGTTGAACCCCTGCCTGCAAACTCTGTTATTGAAAAAAATATCTCTGACGTTGAAGCCGTTGGTGATGCGATTAAACGCGCGGTGAAACGTTCGAGTACACGCTGCAAACATGCAGCGGCTGCAGTCGCCGGTTCAGCCGTTATTACTAAAACGATCTCCATGCCATCCAACCTCACTGACGAGGAAATGGAACAGGACATCCAGAACGAAGCTGATCAATATATTCCCTATCCATTAGAAGAAGTTAACCTTGACTTCGAAGTACTGGGCCAGTCAGAAAATGATCCCGATCGTGTCGAAGTGTTGTTAGCCGCCTCACGAAGTGAAAATGTTGATGTGCGAGTAGCCGCCATAGAATTAGCCGGTTTAAAAGCCCGAGTGATGGATGTGGAAGCCTACGCCATGGAAAATGTTTTCCAAATGTTAGCCCCCACCATGCCCGATCAGGGGATTGACCAGACCATTGCCATTATTGATGTGGGCGCCACCATGACCACCCTCAATGTATTGCATGACTTAAAAACCATTTATACCCGCGAACAGGTCTTTGGTGGCAAACAGCTAACTGAAGAAATTCAGCGTCGCTATGGTTTATCCTATGAAGAAGCTGGTATGGCCAAACGCCAAGGCGGTCTACCCGATAACTATGTACCGGAAGTATTAGAACCGTTTAAAGAAGCGATGACTCAACAAGTCAGCCGCTCTTTACAATTCTTCTTTTCATCCAGTCAGTACAGCAATGTTGACCATATTATATTAGCAGGCGGCAGTGCTATGTTGCCCGGTATAGATGAAATGATAGCCAATAAGCTGGGTGTGCATACTTCGGTTGCCAACCCCTTTACCAATATGACGATCGCTTCGCGCGTCAAAGCGCAAAGCCTCAGTAATGATGCATCATCACTCGTCATAGCATGTGGTTTAGCGATGAGGACGTTTGACTAAATGGCACGTATTAACCTCTTACCTTGGCGCGAAGAACAGCGCAAAGAACAGCAACGTCAATTTTTGACAATGTTAGGTCTGTCCGTTGTTTTAATGGTGTTGATTATTGCGGCCATCCATTTGCAGTACGCCCGAGCACTAAGTATACAAAACTCACGTAACAGCTTTTTGCAAACCAATATTACTGAGGTTGAAGCACAAATTGCGGCAATTACTAAATTAGAAAAAGATAAACAACGGCTTCTCAACCGAATTGAACGAATTCAGAAATTACAACGGAATCGCCCGGAAATTGTGCATTTATTTGATGCCCTTGCGCGCGTTCTACCAGAAGGCGTTTACTTAACCACTTTCACTCAAAAAGGTAAAACACTCATTCTTCAAGGCAAGGCACAATCCAATGCACGTGTTTCTGCTTTAATGCGTGGTATTGATAAATCGGCATGGATGACAAAACCCGTGCTGGATGTTATCCAGAAAGATAACAATAAAGACTCAAAAGATCGTAATTTTAAACTACAAGCCACCCAATTTTCTAAAATTACAGAAGATAACAAGGCACCTAGACGATGAAAGATATTAATATAGATTTCAATGATCTCGATATTAATAATATCGGTTCTTGGCCGACTCCGGTTAAGACCGTTATTATCGTTATTGCCTGTGCCGCAGCTTTAGCCTTAGGTTACTTTCTGGATATTAAAAATCAACAAAATACACTTGAACGCTCCGAAAGAAAAGAAATCACCCTGAAACAAGATTTTGAAATTAAACAGGCCAAAGCGGTTAATCTTGATGCCTACCGCCAACAAATGAAAGAAATGAAGGAATCATTTGGTGCAATGTTGCGTCAATTACCCAGTAAAACAGAAGTTGAACATTTATTGGTTGATATTTCGCAAACCGGTCTGGCCAGTGGTGTTGAATTTAAGCTGTTTAAGCCCGAAAAAGAACAATTTACCGAATTTTATGCTGAATTACCGATTAAAATATCCATGACGGGCACCTACCATCAATTTGGTAGTTTTGTCAGTGGCGTTGCTGCTCTTCCACGTATTGTGACCCTACATAATATTGTTATTCGGGGTGGTAAAGATAAAGGGGCAAACTTAACCATGGATCTAACCGCAAAAACATACCGTTATTTAGATGAAGACGAAGTTTCGCAACAGCGTCGAAAAGATAGAAAGAAACGTAAAGGCCGCCGTTAATTCGGGTTGATTAGTTATGATTTCGAAAAAGAAACAATTGTCAAAACAAAACAAGACTCTTGCGGGCTATGAAGGTTCGTTAAGCATTCGATTATTGCCATTAATTTTTACTGCTTTATTAACGGGTTGCAGCGGCTCACAGCATGGCGATTTAGAAGGCTATATTGCCGATGTGAAAAGTCGACAAAAAAGCCGAATTCCAGAACTGCCACAAATTAAAACCTATGCCCCCTTTAGCTACTCTGCATTTGATGTACGCGATCCGTTTGTACCATTGTTAGATGAAGAAGCGTTCCTTAACGAACCCAAAAAAGACAATGGTTTAAGACCTAAGACCGATCGTAAGGCAGAACCATTGGAAAGCTTCCCATTGGATACCCTTGAATTTGTCGGCAATATAGAAAAACGTGGTACCCGTTGGGGTCTGGTTTCAGCTCCCGATAAATCAATTTACAAAGTTCAAGTAGGCAACTACATAGGCAAAAATTTTGGTGAAATCATCAAAATTACTGATACTAAAATTTTATTACGCGAAATCATTTCCGACGGTTCGGATGGTTGGCTAGACCGCGAAGCTTCATTGGCTTTATCAGAATAGGCTTCGAACAGGAGAAAAAAGATGTGCAATCAAACATATTCACTTATCACATCGGTGAAACAGCATCGTTTTAAACTGCTTACTGCATTGTTATTTTTATTGAGTTCGTCACCGACCTTTGCAAACAGTTTAAAAGACATTAATTTTAACTCTCTCCCTGGAGATCGCGTTGAAATAGAATTAAGCATGACCGAAGCGGCCTCACTTCCAAATGCTTTTACTATCGATCAGCCTGCGCGAATTGCTTTAGACTTTCCCAATACCAACATTGCACTGAATAAAAAAACACGTGAAATAAATATTGGTATCGCCCGCTCATTAACCGCTATTGAAGCCGGTGGACGTACACGGATAGTGATTAACCTGACCAAGCTTGTTGAATACAACACCTCAGTAGACGGCAATAATGTTTTTATCACCATAGGTGGAACGGGCAGAAATAAACACGGTTCTTTTAATAAGCCGGTTTTAAGTAAACATGGTGTCATTGAAAATATTAGTAATATTGATTTCCGCCGGGGCAGTAAAGGTGAAGGCCGGGTTGTGATTAAATTAAATGACCCCAATACACCTGTTGATATCGTTAAACGCGGAACCAAGGTACTCGTTACTATTAAAAACAGCAAACTACCTACAAAGCTTGAACGTCGTTTGGATGTGATTGATTTCGCTACACCAGTACAAACCGTTGATGCTTTTAATCAGGGCAGCGACACAAAAATTATTATCACCTCTGCGGGTAAATATGAACATCTGGCTTATCAAACCAATAATTTACTCACCATTGATGTCAAACGGGAAGTTAAACTGTCTGAAGACGAAGCCAAAAGAAAACGTAAAAACCAGGTTTATAGCGGTGAACGTCTGTCCTTAAATTTTCAGAATATTGAAGTCCGAGCTGTACTCCAGTTAATCGCTGACTTTACTGGCATTAATATGGTCACCAGTGACACCGTTGATGGTGAACTGACCTTACGCCTCAAAAATGTACCATGGGATCAAGCACTTGATATTATTTTAAAAACGAAAGGATTAGACAAGCGCCAAAACGGAAACGTTATGCTGATTGCACCAGCAGAAGAAATGGCGCAGCGCGATAAAATTGAACTTGAATCACGTAAGAGTATTGAGGAACTGGCTCCGATTATTACAGAAACCATACAGGTGAATTACTCAAACGCTCTCGATTTTGTTAAATTAATTTATGGACGATCCGCCGGAGGCGGCAGTAGTGGTGGCAAAAAATCCGGTTATCTGTCACCTCGAGGCCGTGTATCCTTCGACAAACGATCTAATAAACTGATCGTGTTTGATATCCAGGAAAAAGTCGATGCAATCCTTGGCATGGTTAAAGAGCTTGATATCCCTAATCGCCAAGTCTTAATTGAGTCACGTATCGTTATTGCGGGCACCACCTTTGGTAAAGAACTCGGTGTCCGATTTGGTTTTAATCGCAGCACTAGCGCCAATACCGGCCAAGCGAATGAAACAAGAATCGGTATATCCAATAATGTTACCAATGCGGACAATGTCCGTCAGGGTAACCAACCTGTTGCAGCCAACCGCTTAAATGTGAACCTACCGTCACCCTCCTCTTTTGGTACGGTTGCACTCGCACTAGCACGGCTCCCATTCGGTACATTGCTCGATTTGGAATTATCAGCCGCACAAGCGGAAGGCCGATCTGAAACCGTATCGGCACCTCGCATTATTACCGCCAATAACAATAAAGCCTATATTAAACAAGGTTTTGAAATACCGTATGCATCACAAACCTCATCCGGTGCAACCGATATTCAGTTTAAAGAAGCGGTTCTTAAGCTTGAAGTTACGCCACAAATTACCCCAGATGATAATATCATCATGAAATTGTTAGTGAAAAAAGATCGACCTGACTTTTCTCAAGCGGGCCCTCCAATTCAGAAACGTGAAGTAAAAACACAGGTGCGGGTAAGAAATGGTGAAACCGTTGTACTCGGCGGGATTTATGAACACACATCCACTGACAATGTTAGGAAAGTACCTTTTTTAGGTGACTTGCCTGTTATTGGTGGCTTGTTCAGAAGCCATACCGAAAGCAACGACAAATCAGAGTTACTTATTTTTGTCACACCTAAAATTATCAGTGATAATTTAACGCTTTAAATTTAAAGCATAGTGTTTAAAAAGGGACAACTCTGTCCCTTTTTTTTCGCCTTATTAAATTAATTATATATCGTCAACGGGAGAGAGCTTCGCCTCTCCCCTTTGGAAACCCCATTAGTTTTGTGCCCGCCGCAAGCGGACGGGGAAACCATATTTTATTACTCTATTTGATATCGAACAAATTCTTATCTTCTCTAAAAACTGATATGCTTAAACTTCTATTTTTAAGCTGCAAATAAACATGCCACATACTCAAAATATTATTCTCGTTGGTCCTATGGGTTCAGGTAAAACGACTATTGGGCGACAACTCGCCAAGCAGCTCAATCTTGAATTTTTTGATTGTGACCATGAAATTGAAACTAAAACAGGTGCCAATATTCCGCTTATTTTTGAACTCGAAGGCGAGCAAGGTTTTCGCAAACGCGAAGCTGCCATGTTGGACGAACTGAGTAAAAAAAAGGGCATCGTTCTAGCAACAGGTGGTGGTGCAATATTAGCACTTGAAAACCGAAAAATGCTACGACAACGCGGTATCGTTATTTATTTATCAGCAACGGCTGAACAACTATGGGAACGTACCCGCCTGGATAAAAATCGCCCCCTGTTGCAAACAGAAAACCCACGCGAAAAAATCAAATCTCTTTTAGAACAACGTGGTCCCCTTTACAAAGAAATTGCCGATGCAGTAATTGATACGGGTAATGGCAATATAAGATCAACCACTAAACAAATCATAATGCAGCTAAATACTACAAAATAATTACAAACTTAACGTATAATCATTCAGATGAAAACACTCACCGTTAATCTTGGCGAAAGAAGCTACCCGATCCATATTGGCTCAAACTTATTGTCTCAAAAAGAATTAGTCACACCTTATGTTAGTGGAACACAGGTGATGATAGTGACTAATGACATTGTCGCACCGCTATATTTAGAACAGGCAAAATTATTATTTACTGATTTTCAATGTCACTCCGTTATATTACCCGATGGTGAACAACACAAAACCCTGACTGATCTTAACCTGATTTATGATGCATTGCTGTCCAACCACTTTGATCGCTACTGTACCCTCGTTGCATTAGGAGGTGGCGTTGTTGGCGACATGACCGGTTACGCTGCCGCAAGTTACCAACGCGGTGTTAACTTTATTCAAATACCCACCACCTTATTAGCTCAGGTCGACTCATCCGTTGGTGGCAAAACTGGGGTCAACCATCCCTTGGGTAAAAATATGATTGGTGCCTTTCACCAGCCAAGTTGCGTATTAGCTGACATCAACACGCTCAATACATTGGAAGATAGTCAACTAAGTGCTGGACTTGCTGAGGTGATTAAATATGGTTTGATTCGTTTACCGAAATTTCTCGACTGGTTGGAACAAAATATCAGTAAACTACTAGCGCGTAAACCAGAGGTACTAAGTTATGCGATTGAGGTCTCCTGCCAATGCAAGGCGGAGGTAGTCGCTGCCGATGAACGCGAAGGTGGAGTCCGTGCGCTGTTAAATCTGGGGCATACATTTGGCCACGCGATTGAATCGGGAACCGGTTATGGTAACTGGCTCCACGGTGAAGCGGTGGGCATCGGTATGCTAATGGCAGCCGACTTATCCATGCGCGAAAACTGGATAAGTGATCAAGACGTACAGCGGGTTAAAAATATTATTATTGCAGCAAAACTCCCCGTCCAGTTACCAGCAATGATGACCTACGATGTTTTTATGGACTTGATGCGCGTCGACAAAAAAGTCCGTGATGGCAAAATAAATTTTGTACTTTACAATGCACTCGGCGATGCAAAAGTTACCCATGATTTTAAGGCCGAACACTTACGCCAGACCATCGAACACTTTCAGCCTGTCACTGAGGCTTAAACAGGATACCTGCCATGCAACTCGCACCTTATGCCGCACAGCAATCCAGTTCACGAGGTCGCCGCATTGCCGAAGACTCGCCTCAATATCGCAGCGACTATCAACGCGACCGTGATCGCATCATCCACTCATCCGCCTTTCGTCGTCTGGAATATAAAACTCAGGTTTTTGTAAACCATGAAGGTGATATGTTCCGCACCCGCCTCACTCACTCAATCGAAGTGGCGCAACTTAGTCGAAGCATTGCGCGTATTTTAGAACTGAATGAAGACTTAAGTGAAACCATTGCCTTGGCACACGATTTAGGCCATACCCCCTTCGGTCATGCCGGACAGGATGCACTTAATGCCTGTATGAAAGACTATGGTGGCTTCGAACATAATTTACAGTCTTTGCGTACGGTCGATAAACTCGAACAAAGTTACGCCGACTTCAGCGGCTTAAACCTGACCTTTGAGTCTCGCGAAGGTATTTTAAAACATTGCTCCATAAAAAATGCCAAACAACTCGGAGACGTAGGTGAGCGTTTTCTAAATAAAAAGCACCCCAGCCTCGAAGCACAAACCGTTAATCTGGCCGATGAAATTGCCTACAATAACCATGATGTGGATGATGGTTTACGTTCTGGACTGCTCGACATTGAACAATTGCTCAGCGTGCGTTTATTTAAAGAACAATTTGACGTAGTTAAGCAGCAATATTCCAACTTACAGGGTCGTCGCCGTATTCACGAAATTATTCGCCGCATGATAAACCGGCAAGTCGTTGACCTTATCGACACAACCCGGCTTAACTTAAACAAAGCCTTACCCGACTCCATTAACAGTGTTCGCAACCATACCAACGAACTGGCTCAATTCAGCCCTGAAATGTTGGAAATGAACCTGCAACTCAAACAATTTTTACGCAAACAAATGTATGCACATTACCGGGTTCACCGTATGTCCGCAAAAGCAGCCCATATTATTCAACAATTATTTAATGCCTTCCTGAACGATCCCCGACTTTTAAACCCAAAATATCAGCAGATTATCGCCCAAAAAGAGCAAAAAAATGCCGAACTCGGTAAAGCCCGTGCCGTGGCCGATTATATTGCAGGCATGACCGACCGTTACGCGATTGCCGAATATGAAAAGATTTTTAACCCTGCTGAGTTAACCTAATAAAATTTAGCCACAAACAATAACAAAACAACTTAAAAACAAATAGATACGCAATAATTTAGTATCATACTATGCTATATTATTGAGTATAATAAAGAATGTTCGCTTGCACATTCGGTTAAAACAACATGCGTATTTATATGCAAATACAACAAAAGGAACAGCAACCTCGTTACTACCAATTGCTACTGCAACAAGATTTACTCGATGGCTGGACATTGGTACGTGAATGGGGAAAACAAGGCTCTAGTGGACGAGTCAAGCGAGATCACTTCCCCTGTAGAAATGACGCATTGGTCGCTCTGGAACGTGTTCGTGATGCACAGTTAAATCGTGGCTTCCAAGTTGTTTTTACCCAAGGTATCGAAACTAATAATACCACCAGCAATAACTTACTGGACTCTTAATGGCTAATTACGACTCCGATCAACTCAAACGTCTCGAGCCTGCCTATCTCAGGCAATACGGTTTAAATGAAGCCCCCTTCTCAACCCAACATGATGATAATTTTTTATATCTGGACGCTGAACGCCATCAACGTTTGGAAATGCTGTCGCACCTCACCCAATACAGTAATCTGCTATTAATCGTCACTGGTGAACGTGGCATCGGTAAAACCAGTTTATTGCAGCGCTTTTGTAAGATCGCCGATGATTCATGGTACCTCTGCGAAGTGAATGCCCACACCATGATGGATGCCGACTCCATGTTGGCCGAAATCGCTCGTGGTTTTGGTTTAAACGGATTGCCGAATGATCCAGCCAGTATTCAGGATATTGTCTTCGAACATTTAAAAGCGCTCCAGAATGAAGATCGGGTTCCCATTCTGTTAATTGACGATGCCCATGAATTACCCAAAGAGGCACTGGAAACATTATTTTATTTTGCCGATATTGAAGCAGCACAAGGTCACTTACTCCGAATTATTTTATTCTGTGAGCCACAAATCGATATCATGCTCGAGTCACCGTCGATTCGGCCATTAAGAGAACGCATCACCCATACATTGGAACTCAACCCACTCGATGAAGCTCAAACCGCCGAATTTATCAAACACCGCATGGCCGTGGCCGGACTCGAAGGTGTATCCCCGTTTACCCCCAAGGTCATTCAAAAAATTCATAAAATTGCACGCGGTATCCCCTCTCATATTTGCGAGTTAGCCCACTTGCATCTGGACGATGCGGCCAGTCTGAATAGCCATGTTGATTTAACAGAAGCATCCATACCCGATGAAAATGATCCATATGGGAATGATCAATTCAGTGCAGAAGACTTAGGCTTTGACAGCACTAACGAAACAGCCCCCAATTATAATACCGCTGCATTCAGTACCCGCCATATTGTTTTTATTGTTATTGTCGCTGTCGTATCTATTATTGTGTTCACGATGCAGGACACCATTAATGAAGCGGTTGCCCCAACCGATGATTCACTTGCAACCATCAACCGTAATTTACCTTCGGCAAAAAAGAACCCTTTAACACCATTAGCCGAACAGAAAAAAACACGCACAACAGCAGAGCCGAAAGAAATCACACTAAAAGCACCACCTGTACCCGAATTGGAAGATGAACCGACTAAAGCCCAACCCGATCAGCCCAGCTCTCCCACCTTACAGCAAAACCCTAAGCAAGAAGTCACACTATCGCCTCAACAAAACACGCTTGAAAACAATGTGACACCACAACCGGAAATGGGTGAATACGTATTAAATAGCCTTTCACCTGACCCCGTTAGTGGCAGCAAAAAACCACAAACCATTACAATAGAAGGGCAGGGTTTTAAAAGTACTACTAAGCCACCCGCCGTATGGATTGGCTGGACTGGAAAAACCAAAGCGTTAAAGAAACATCAATATAAAATTATTGATGATAGCCATATCGAAATAAAAATAACCGTTGGCAACAACCCCGATACATGGTTTGTGCAACTAAAACAAAATAAATTAGTATCTAACCGCTTAGCCTTTACAGTCGTAAAGCCAAAAGCACAGCCGGCTAATATTACAACGCTCGTCGGTATTCATGATGAACGCTGGATTTTAGATCAGTCACCCAACCATTTCAGTTTGCAACTACTTGGAACATACAATAAAAACAGCATTCAGCAATTCAGCAAAACACATAAACTCACTAATAATATTGCCGTCTACCAAACACTGCGCAATGGCAAAGCCTGGTATTCATTAATTTATGGCAGTTTCGATACAAAAGAGGCCGCTCAACAAACTAAAAAAGAAATAGCCAACAAAAAAGTAAAACCTTGGCTACGCCGTTTCGATAATATACAGGCTAAAATCAATACCGAGAAAACGACGAGTAAACCGGTTAGGCCTAAAATTGTAAAAACACCAACAGCTATTATTACCAACCCATCCATTGCAACCGCAAAAGATCCTGCTGCGTGGTTATGGAGTCAAGACCCAAGGCATTACACGCTGCAATTACTCGGTGGTCGCAACGATAAAAATATTCAGCGGTTTATTCGTAAATATAAACTCAAGGATAAAGCTATCTATTTTCATACCCGACACAACCAGCGCAACTGGTATGCGTTAGTTTACGGTAGTTATAGCAATCGCAATAAAGCCTTGCAGGCGATTAAAAGATTACCACCCGCCTTACAAAAAATATCGCCTTGGGCGCGCAGCTTTGCCAGTATTCATAAAGATTTAGATCAGTCGCGGTAAGACAGACCCGTCATTTATAAAAAATAAAATCTGGTTTCCCCGCCCGCTCGCGGCGGGCACAAAACCAATGGGGTTTCCAAAGAGGAGAAGCGAAGCTCTCCCCCGTTGACGATATATAATTGATTCAGTTTTTGCTCAATTGTTCATAAACAAAACCATGTAAAACCAAGCGATCTTTTTCTTCAACAAAACGAAATTCCAGTCCATAGGAATAAGTATCGCTATCACCCATTTCCTCCGTTCCAACTCGGCGTATCGTTGCTAATATTTGTAAATACTGCTCAACCCCACCCACGGTTAATTTTGCGGACATACTAATATCATCACCCACCACACCAATGGGCACAATTGTTAATAATTTTGCACCGCCCGTACTAATATCCGTTAATTTAGCTGAGACTGAAGCATCACTGTCTTTATCAGGATCCCCATTTTGCACTGAAACGATAAGCCCAACATTCACTCGCTGCGCATTTCTTACCACCACCGATTCCACTTTTTTCGGATAAGACAAGTGCATGTAAGGATAGGGACTTGCTTTGCTCTCTAATACAGTTACATTAAACGCATAAACCGTTTGCACAGAAAACAGCCGAACAACAAAAATTTGTCCTTTTACAACCCGAATTAAATCACCGTTCAAACGTGGCATCGTAACAAGAATGCTCTTACCATCACGGTAGCCAATCAATTTTACAAAAATACGCTCATCCGAATTGCTCGAAGGATCTTGAAGTTGAATACTTTCGCCAATACTTACTTTTATTTCATTAAAGTTTATAGACATTTGGGTTACTGCCATTCTCCATAGTAATAGTGCATATTCATAAGCTTATCGGCATTATTTTGTTTATTTTTAGTAAAACCACAGCCAAAACAGGCATAAATCCCCCTGTAGCTGCGATTAATCTCCAATAGACACGGTATTGTTATAAATAACTGAAATATATCATTATTTTCTATTTAAAATGAACCGCCACAAGCATTGAAGCAAAACGGCTAGGGTTGTATACTGCGAAGCCATTTTGTCTCCTGATAGCGTGCTTTTCATGCAACGCATTCCCAAACTAAGACAATGGGCATTAACCAGCCTATTTCGGCTCTAATTTATTGATTTTTAACAGTTTAGATGTAAAACTTATGAAGTTAACCGGCCTCTACGACCCTAAATTTGAACGTGATAATTGTGGCTTTGGCCTGATTGCGCATATGGATGGCAAAGCTAGCCACTGGCTACTCGATACCGCCATTATCGCCCTTGCCCGCCTGACTCACCGTGGCGCGATTGCCGCCGATGGCAAAACCGGCGATGGCTGCGGCTTATTACTCAAAAAACCGGATAGCTTCTTACGCGCACAAGCTAAAATACTGGGTTTTACCCTGAAAGATAACTATGCCGTTGGCATGGTGTTTTTAAACACTGATTTTGATAAAGCACAAATTGCGCGTGACACCTTATTTAAAGAATGTCGCACCGAAGGTCTGGACGTACAAGGCTGGCGCACCGTGCCAACCGATTACTCGGCCTGTGGAGACGAAGCCTTAAAATCAGTACCCACTATTGAGCAAATCTTTATTAATCCTGCCGACAATATGAGTGACATCGATTTTGAACGCCACTTATATATAGCACGCCGCCGAACTGAAAAAACCATCGAGGCGAATGACGATGTTTTTTATATTCCCAGTCTGTCATCTCATGTTATTTCATATAAAGGTTTAGTCATGCCTGAAAACCTGCCGGTTTTCTATCTGGACTTAAACAACAAAGACATGGCTTCGGCCACCGCAGTTTTCCATCAACGTTTCTCAACGAATACTTGGCCTCAATGGCGTCTGGCACAACCGTTCCGTTATCTGGCGCATAACGGTGAAATTAATACCGTACAAGGTAATCGTAACTGGTCAGTCGCGCGCGGACATAAATTTGAAACGCCTGAATTGCCCATGGAAGATATTCGCCCACTGGTTTCACTCACCGGTTCCGATTCAAACAGTTTAGACAATATGCTTGAGGCTTTAATCGCGGGGGGCTTAAGTCTATTTCATGCCATGCGTTTACTGATTCCACCGGCTTGGCAAAACATCGAAGTGATGGATCCAGACTTACGCGCCTTTTATGAATACAGTTCCATGCATATGGAACCCTGGGATGGCCCCGCGGGCATCGTGATGACTGATGGCCGCTACGCCGCGTGCAGTGTTGACCGCAATGGCCTGCGTCCAACCCGTTGGGTCATCACCAAAGATCGCCATATTACACTGGCCTCTGAAATTGGTGTCTACGATTACCAACCCGATCAAGTGGTTCGTAAAGGGCGTTTAAAACCCGGCGAAATGATTGCCGTGGATACCGACACCGGTGAATTGTTATTACCCGAGATGATCGACGAGCGTTTAAAAACACGCCACCCGTATAAACAATGGATGCGCGAACACGCCCTTCGTCTAAATTACAAACTTGACGAAGAATGTGCTGTTGCCGCTATCGACAAACAAACATTACAAACTTACCAGAAAATGTTTCAGGTAAGTTTTGAAGAACGCGATCAGGTGATTCGCGTATTGGCCGAAGCCGGTCAGGAAGCCATTGGCTCGATGGGTGACGATACCCCCTTCCCGGTTTTATCCAGACAGGTACGTTCCGTTTACGACAACTTCCGTCAACAATTTGCACAAGTCACCAACCCGCCGATCGATCCCATCCGCGAACAGGTGGTGATGTCACTCGAAACTTGTTTTGGTCCTGAGTGCAATATGTTTATCGAAGCACCCACACATGCACAACGCCTGCGAGTGAGTACCCCAATCCTTTCAGCCAGTAAGTTTAAGCAGCTGCTTAGTATGGCAGACAATAGCAACCAGTATGCCCATATCCATATATCGTTAAACCGTCCACACACAGTGGAATTACAGCAAGCCCTTATTCAAATTTGTAACGAAGCCGTTGCTGCGGTTAAAGCAGGTAAAGTAATATTAATTTTAAGCGACAGTGGTATTACCAAAAATAGCCGTCCGGTACATGCACTCTTAGCGACTGGCGCGGTACATCATCGACTAATAACCGAAGGTTTACGTTGCGATGCCAATATTGTGGTTGAAACAGCAACTGCGCGCGACCCGCATCACTTTGCGGTGTTACTCGGCTATGGTGCTACTGCTATTTTCCCGTATCTAGCTTACGAGGTGATCCGCGACTTAATTTCCACAGGAGAAATTAAAACAAATGATGCCTGCAAGCTCGACGTTAATTACCGCAAAGGCATTAACAAAGGTCTGTTTAAAATTATTTCTAAAATGGGGATTTCTACTATCTCCAGTTATCGCGGTTCACAGTTGTTTGAATGCGTGGGGCTGCACTCCGATATTATCGACCTGTGTTTTAAAGACACCACCAACCGCATGGAAGGCGCCAGTTTTGCTGACCTTGATCAAGATCAAATACTGCTAAACAAACAAGCGTGGAATCCACGCAAAGACATTGGTCAGGGTGGCCTGTTAAAATTTGTTCACGGCGGCGAAGACCATGCTTATAACCCAGACGTTATCCAGTCACTCCAAGTAGCCGTTAAATCTGGTAACTATGACGACTATCAAATATATGCCGATCAAATCAATAACCGCGCACCCATTGCACTACGGGATCTACTTGCGGTTAACGCTAACAACTGCAACGCCATATCGATTGACGAAGTCGAGCCGATGGAAGAAATTGTTAAACGTTTTGACAGTGCCGCGATGTCCTTAGGCGCATTGTCACCCGAAGCACACGAAACACTCGCCGAAGCGATGAACCAGTTAGGTGGACGTTCAAATTCTGGCGAAGGTGGCGAAGATAAAAAACGTTACGGCACCATTAAACGTTCTAAAATTAAACAAGTAGCGTCCGGCCGCTTTGGAGTAACACCCGAATACTTACGCAGCGCCGAAGTCATGCAAATTAAAGTGGCTCAAGGTGCCAAGCCCGGCGAAGGCGGACAACTACCTGGGCATAAAGTAAACGACCTGATTGCCGAACTGCGTTTCTGCAAACCCGGCGTATCCTTAATTTCACCACCGCCACATCACGATATTTATTCTATCGAAGATTTAGCGCAGCTTATCTTTGACTTAAAAGAAGTCAACCCAGATGGGCTGGTATCCGTTAAACTCGTTGCTGAAGCAGGTGTTGGTACTATTGCCGCGGGGGTTGCAAAAGCCTATGCCGATCTGATTACTATTTCAGGTTATGACGGCGGCACCGCTGCATCACCGTTAGCATCGGTAAAATATGCAGGCAGTCCATGGGAACTTGGTTTATCCGAAACCCATCAAATCCTGCGCGCCAATGACTTACGCGGTAAAATTCGCTTACAAACTGACGGTGGTTTAAAAACCGGTCTCGATGTGATTAAAGCTGCTATCTTAGGTGCTGAAAGTTTTGGTTTCGGTACTGGCCCAATGGTTGCCATGGGTTGCCGGTACCTGCGTATTTGCCACTTAAATAATTGTGCGACGGGTATTGCCACCCAAGACAACCTGTTACGTTCAAAACACTATCACGGCGAAGTCGAATGGGTCATGAACTACTTCCGCTTTATTACACGCGAAGTACGTGAAATTCTTGCCCGCTTAGGCCTGAAAAAACTCACTGATTTAATTGGTCGTACCGATTTATTAGAAGTCATCAAAGGCACCACTGCGCGCCAACAACAACTCGACTACTCCGCTATATTGTCTGATGCAGGTGTGGATAAAGCCAAACCACAATTCTGCCTGGAACCTAAAAATGCACCGTTTGATAAAGCCGAACTGGCACAACAAATGGTTGCTGATACCGCTAGTGCCATTAAAAACAAACGTGGCGGCGAATTTAGTTACGATGTTTTAAACATCCACCGCTCTATTGGCGCCAGAATTTCCGGTGAAATTGCCGCAATTCATGGCGACATGGGTATGGAAGACAACCCGATTACATTACGTTTAAACGGCACCGTCGGCCAAAGTCTTGGCGTATGGAATGCCGGTGGTTTAAATATTTATTTACAGGGCGATGCCAACGACTATGTTGGTAAAGGTATGGCGGGCGGCAAACTGGTACTCACCGCCCCAACCGTCAGCAGCTTTGATCCGGCAAAAACACCCATTATGGGCAATACCTGTTTATACGGTGCAACCGGTGGCCAGTTATTTGCTTCCGGTTTAGCCGGGGAACGCTTTGCGGTACGTAACTCCGGTTGCCATGCCGTTATCGAAGGTGTTGGTGATCACGGCTGTGAATATATGACTGGCGGCTTAGTTACTGTCTTGGGGTCGACTGGTTTAAACTTTGGCGCAGGCATGACCGGTGGTTTTGCCTACGTGTACGATCCAGAAAATCAGTTTGCTAACCGCAATAACCGTGATGTAGATATTCAACGCATTGCTACTGAAAATATGGAAGATTACCGCTGCCATTTACAAGAAGTGGTTGCCGAATTTGTAACCGAAACAAAGAGCAAACGTGGGCAATATATTTTAGATAACTTTAGCGACACGCTGGGTGACTTCTGGTTAATCAAACCTAAAGCACTAAGCCTGGAATCTTTACTTGAAGATTTACAACATGCAGCCGCATAAAAAATTACTGGTTTAAGAATTATGGGAAATACTTTTCAATTTATACAATGCGACCGCCGCAACCCTAACAAAAAAATGGCTACGGCTCGGATTAAAGAATACTGTGAAATTTACACACACTTTGATCAACAGCATGCTGAACAACAAGCCGACCGTTGTATCGAATGTGGTAACCCCTATTGTGAATGGAAGTGCCCGGTACATAACTACATTCCAAACTGGTTAAAACTGGTAGCCGAAGGTAATATTTTGCAGGCCGCTGAACTGTCTCACCAAACCAATTCATTACCTGAAATTTGTGGTCGTGTTTGCCCGCAAGACCGGCTGTGCGAAGGTGCCTGCACGCTCAATGCCGAGTTTGGTGCAGTTACCATTGGGGCTATTGAAAAATATATTTCAGAAGAAGCCTTTAAGCTAGGCTGGCAACCAGACTTATCTAACGTTAAAGCCACCGGTAAAAAAGTTGCCGTCGTAGGGGCTGGCCCAGCAGGCTTAGGTTGTGCGGATGTACTCACTCGGAATGGTGTACAAGTGACCGTTTTTGAAAGCCAACCTGAAATTGGAGGGCTGCTAACTTTTGGGATTCCAGAATTTAAACTTGAAAAAGATGTGGTTAGAAACCGCCGTGCGATTTTCGAAAAAATGGGTATCACGTTTAAAACCAATACGACTATCGGTAAAGACCTTGCTTTCCAAACCTTACTCGATGAATACGATGCCGTCTTTATGGGTATGGGTACTTATAATTATATGACCGCCAATATTGATGGTGAAGATCTAGTGGGTGTTTACCCCGCGCTAGACTATTTAATATCCAATGTTAACCGCTGCCATAACTATGAAAAAGATCCTACCGATTACATTAGTATGCAGGGGAAAAAAGTAGTGGTACTAGGGGGTGGCGATACCGCAATGGACTGTAACCGTACCGCTATTCGACAAGGAGCCCAATCGGTTATCTGCGCTTATCGCCGCGATGAAGCCAATATGCCCGGTTCTAAACGTGAAGTAACCAATGCCAAAGAGGAAGGTGTACAGTTTAGTTGGAACAGCCAACCGATTGAAATCGTAGGTACCGATAAAGTTGAAGGACTTAAAATTGTAAAGACCCAACTTGGTGAACCTGATGAGCACGGTCGACGTCGACCTGAACCCATTGCAGGTTCTGAGGAAATCATTCCTGCTGATCATGTCATTGTTGCCTTTGGTTTTAAACCCAGTCCACAACCTTGGTTTAAAGATTTTGCTATCGACATTGATGATCGTGGTAGAATCAAAGCCGCTTTCGAACAAAAATTTAAACACCAAACCACTAATCCAAAAGTATTTGCCGGTGGCGATATGGTACGTGGTTCAGATCTGGTGGTAACCGCAGTCTATGAAGGCCGACAAGCAGCAGAAGGCATATTGGATTATCTTAATGTTTAGAAATTAAATCAGCAATGGACCCGAATAAGAATACAATATTATGACAAACTTAAAAAACGATCGGTTTCTTAAAGCCTTACTCGGTGAACCTGTTGATATAACACCCGTATGGATGATGCGTCAAGCTGGCCGTTATCTTCCTGAATATCGCGCAACACGCGCTAAAGCGGGTAACTTTTTAAAGCTGTGTAAAACACCCGAGTTAGCGACCGAAGTGACGATTCAACCACTGGAACGTTTTGATCTCGATGCGGCTATTTTATTTTCAGACATTCTCACTATTCCTGATGCCATGGGTTTAGGTCTTTATTTTTCTGAAGGTGAAGGCCCACGCTTTGAACGCCCGATTCAGAATGAAGCAGACATTAAAAACCTTACCATCCCTACTATGGATAAAGACTTAGGTTATGTGATGGCCGCCGTGAGCATGATACGCCGTGAACTGGATGGCCGGGTTCCTCTAATTGGCTTTTCAGGTAGCCCGTGGACACTCGCCACTTATATGGTTGAAGGTGGCAGCAGTAAAGACTTTTCAAAAGTAAAAGGTATGCTGTATGAAAACCCCAAAGCCATGCACCTGTTATTAGATAAAGTAGCCGACTCTGTTATTGATTACCTCAATGCACAAATTGCACATGGCGCACAGGCTGTCATGATTTTTGATACTTGGGGTGGCGTACTCACTACCCGTGACTATAATGAATTCTCATTACGCTACATGACTAAAATTATTAGCGGCCTAAACCGTGAAAATGAAGGCCGAAAAGTTCCTGTGACTATTTTTAGTAAAGGTGGCTGCCAGTGGCTAGAAGCGCAGGCTGGCTCCGGTGCCGATTGCCTAGGTTTGGACTGGACCATTGATATTGGTCTGGCACGTCAACGTGTCGGCGACAAGATTGCCTTACAAGGCAATATGGATCCAACCGTTTTATATGCCTCACCTGAACGCATCCGCGAAGAAGTGGCTTTTATTCTGGATAGCTTTGGAAAAGGTAATGGCCATGTGTTTAATCTCGGCCACGGGATCCATCAACATGTAAATCCCGATAATGCCAAAGCTTTTATTGATGCCGTGCATGAGTTAAGTAAGCCTTACCATACTTAAAATCTGGTTCCCAAAGGGGCGCCATACCCCGTTGATGATATATAATTGATTTAACAGCAAAAACACGAGGACACAAAAAATAGTGTCTTTAAAAACAGCGCTGAATTTGGAATAAAAAATAGTAAGGCATTAAAATGAAATTTACTGGCCATCTTCGAAAAATGACCACTGAACATTTGTCCCCGGTTCGTTATCAAATTCCTATTGACGATCAATTTATTCCTATCTCTGATCTTATCGGTAAAAATATTACATTTAAACATCTCGGTGATATTCATTGCATTGCCTGTGGCAAAAAAACAAATAAAAGCTTTAGTCAGGGCTATTGCTTTCCCTGTATGCGTTCTCTCGCCGAATGTGATTCATGTATGATTAGTCCCGAAAAATGTCACTATGCCGATGGCACTTGCCGCGATAAAGCATGGGGAGAAGACCACTGCTTTATCGACCATTATGTTTACCTTGCCAACTCATCGGGTTTAAAAGTGGGTATTACCCGCGAAACCAATGTCCCCTTCCGTTGGATGGATCAAGGTGCCGCATCCGCATTACCCATCTACAAAACAAAAGATCGTTTGCTTTGTGGCCTAGTTGAGGCCTGTTTTAAAAAACAGGTAAACGATAAAACATCATGGCAACGCATGTTAAAAGGCAAGCCTGATGAGATTGATCTTATACAACGTCGTAATGAACTTTTTATAAGCTTTAAAAAAGAAATTGCCTCTATCAAAGAAGAATATGGTGATGATTCTGTTGTTGAATTACACGACCAGCAAATCTTAAATTTTAACTTTCCCGTTGAAAACTACCCAGAAAAAGTAAAGTCTCTTAATTTTGACAAAACCCCTGAAATAACAGGTGAATTGCAAGGTATTAAAGCGCAATATTTAATCCTCGATAAAGGGGTATTAAATATCCGTAAATTTGCAGGCTATCTTGTTGAGTTTACTGCTAATTAGTCCTTCTTTCCTTTATTAGGGTAACTAAAATTCCATCAAAAATACTAAAAATTCCTTGTAACTTATTGATTATAAACTATTATTAATGAGGGTTGTTCTACTAATTCTATCAAAACCAGTTCGTGCATAACCACACTTGAAGCAGCAGTTGTATTAAATGCAAATATTTTCCCTTAAAAGCTTTCGTACCCGCTACTTGCTCGTTGCAGTAAGTACGATTGTTTCAACCATTGTCTTTATCAGCTTTATCGAGCATTACATTAGCACATCAAGTGAAGCGGGCCTCGATAAGGTTGAACAGCGTCTTAACGTCGCTCAACTCAACTCTCAATTAAACAGCCGCACACAAACAGCGGCTCGGCTACTCAACCTTTACCTGTTTAATCCAAAAAGGAATTATCGTACTGATTTTGTTCGTCAACTCAAAATAACACAAAGAGTAACTCAGTCTTTGCTCAAGCATCCATGGATACATAACCAACACCTCGAGACAGAAATTAAGAAGTTACAAGATTTATTAATACAATTACAGAATCGCTCAAATAAATTAATGAAAATACGTTTGAATGGTGAGCAGATGTACCCCGCAATGCGCCTCGCAAACGGTTCAATGCGCAGTAATAATAATGCCATTATCAATCTGTTAAATGCCGCAATATTTGAACTTCAAGTCGACGATGAACATAACAATAAAATTCATACCGGCATTATGGACTTACGTGATAAATGGCGACGCACCATTAATGCCTATCGTTTATACCTTATTAATCGTCTTAGCTCCTTATCGGAATCCCGGCTATCTGGACAGTCGATCGATGTTAGATTGTTCTATAAAGTATTTAAAAAAACAGTATCCTCATTGAAAAAATCAGTCCATACAACCGAACTCTCGATTGAGACCACGCAAACCTTTAGTAAAATTTTATCTTTGGCCGATCGTTGGTTAGATGGTTTTAATGAAGTTGACAATATAAATAAGACCGATGCATGGCGAGGCGATCTTCCTATTATATTAAATGCTATCTATCCTATTTTTGATCAAATCTATTCAATGACCCGACTCCTTGACAATAAAATAAATATTGCCTCTACTCTTGATGTTAAAAAACAGCACCAGTCAAGTCATGATATTTCATTTACACTATGGGGAATTGAAGCGCTATTAATTATATTGATTACCGTTGGTTACTTTATCCTTGACCATTCATTACTTAAACCCTTGTCAAAATTATCCTCAAGCTTACATAAAAATATGGATATGGATATTGATCTTCTATTGCCCGATGCCCAAACAAAAGAAATAGATGATTTTGTAAAAGCTTACCAGCATATGCAGAGCCAGATACATTCACGACAGGAGAAGCTTGAACATATTGCAATGCATGATGATTTAACTAATTTGCCAAACCGATCATTACTAATAGACAGAATGACGTTGGCCATATCCAATGCTCAACGCTTTAAAAATAACTTTGCCGTCATCATTCTTGACCTTGACCGTTTTAAAGAAGTGAATGACACACTGGGGCATTTAGTTGGAGACAATATTCTCCAGCAAGTAGCCCAACGTTTATCTACGCTACTACGAGACACCGATACAGTAGCGCGTTTGGGTGGAGATGAATTTGCTATTTTATTAACTTATGTTGACAAACAAACCGTATCTGACATCGCCAATAAAATATCGAACGCTATCGAAAAAGTTTATCATGTGCAGGAACATAATCTTTATCTCGGGGCGAGCTTGGGTATTTCACTTTATCCGCAACATGGCCTAACAACCGAAGTATTGTTAAAACATGCCGATGTTGCCATGTATATGGCTAAACGTTCCGATATTGATTATGTTATCTACAAACCGGAAAATGATGAGCATAATGTTAAGCAACTTTCACTGTTATCCGACCTAAGACAGGCCATTGATCTACAACAATTACGTCTGGTTTATCAACCCATCTACACCACGGCAACAAATAGCATTATCGGTTATGAGGCACTGATACGTTGGCAACACCCAAAATATGGCTTGTTCTCACCTGATAATTTTATTTTGCTAGCCGAACAAACAGGATTGATAAAAAAAATAACACTCTGGGTTGTCGATACGGCATTAAAAAACTTTGCTCTTTGGCCAATCAAACATGATGATGCTTATATATCCATTAATGTAACTGCTTGGGATTTGCAAGATCAGTTATTTATTACACATATTAAAAAGTCACTGAAAACTTATAAGGTTAAACCAGAATCTCTGATGCTTGAACTTTCTGAGCGTTCAATGATGACCGATAGCGCACGAATAGAAATATCCCTGAATAACCTAAAAACATTAGGCATCCGAATATCCATTGATGATTTTGGTACCGGTTTTTCCTCCCTGTCAATATTAAAACAACTGCCTGTATCTATTCTCAAAATAGACAAATCTTTTGTGTTAAAGATGTCAACGATTAAAAATGATACTCTTATTGTACACTCCATCATTGATCTTGCGCATAATCTTGAGCTTAAAGTCATCGCTGAAGGAGTTGAAGATACTGAAAGTCGAGACTTACTTAAAAAGTTTAACTGTGACTATTGCCAAGGGTATTTATTTAGTACGCCATTAAATGAAGAACAACTTTTATCATTACTTGAGGTTATTAATTCAACAGGAAATACAAGTACATTATAAGGCTAGAAATAATAGCTTAACTCGGTCTGGATATAGTCATCACTCAAATAGGCATGCAATATGTCATTGTTCGGAATACTAGAAAATAACCGCACTTCAACAGCTATTTTAAAATTATCATTTAATCGTCGGCTTGCCTCAATCGAGTAGAGTGTTGCATCTGAATCAATATCTTTAATTACACCTACTAATGCTTCCGTGCTTTGCTCATCATTTAAATTAAAACGCAGACCAAACATAACATCATTCTGAAATGGGCTCGCTATTGTCACTCCACGATTATCATAAAGATATTCTATAACCAGTCCTACATCCGTTGCCTCGCCTATTGCAGCATAAAAAGTATATTCCAATCCTGCGGTTAAGGCCGTAAATTTTGATGCACCAGTTCCACCAATTCCGGTCCGATGAATAGACTCTAGTTTCCACAACCAATTATTAAAGGTCGCTTGTACATCAATGCCAACTTGTTCAACTAAATCATAATATGGATTAAAAACTGTTCTACCCGATGAGTCTGTTCCAATTACAAATCTTGGCACACGGCTAGTACCATTAAAATAACTTAAACCAACATCCCATTCGTCATTGCTATATATCCAACGCAACGCATAATCAATATGCTTTTCTCTATCTGCTGATTCATAAAATGTTGTCGACGTATCCACGTACGGTTGGCTTCTTAACCGGCCTTGTTTACCCGCAAAAGCTCGTTCTCTAAAATAAGGTAGAACAAAAATATCAACAGCCCCGGTATCGGTTGCATAAGATAAGTTAATCATCGGTTGGCCAAGCTTTTCTTCACCATCAGTGTTTTCAACACTATCAGTCTGATTGATAATATCCACCAGATGTTGCGACTCTGTTACTCCCCAGAACACCTTACGAATACCAACTCGCCATTCCAGATTATCCTGTACTTTCACCCAAGTTAATTCACGAATATCCGCGTGACTGCGTTTATTGTCATATTCATCCAGACGTACAAAAGGGACAAAAGTAAAACTTGTATCACCCGTCTTAGATTCATAATAATATTCCGGTTGAAAAAAAACTGAGTTACTATCCCCATGTTGCCCTGAATAAGCTGCTGTTTCAGTAAAAATTCGTGACTCCACTCCCATCTGGCCAGACCATTCACCAGAATAGGCACAGTGACCACCCAACGGAAACAACAATAAAATAAAACTGAATTTTTTAATCATGTTAAAGTCTTTAGCTATAAAATAATAATATCTTATCTGGCACGCTTTAATGCATTACGAGTAAAATCTCTATTTTTTAATCCAGTTCTGAACCTATATTTAAGAAATTCCAGACTGGTACTTTTCCCTGTAACATGGTTTTGCATATCCATAAAACTCGCTCGCCAATATTTGTTCAGATACTGTTTATATTTACTGTAAATTAATGTCTTTAATAAACTATTCTTGCGATCATAAAAATCTGTCTTTAATGGACGATAGCGTTCTTTATCAATCCAGTTAACTAACCGTGTATATCCAGACTTCTTATACTGCGGAACAACCTCAACAACAAAGCTGTCGCGGCCATTAATTTTTTCATCTCTCAGATACTTATATTTATATTTTTCTACTTCCTGTGATGAGATATCTTCATACGAAAACTCACTACCTAAAAACGGACCCGATTTATTTGCCGATGAAATTCGTTTAACACGTTTTAATGCGGGTAAATATATCCATTGTTCATCTGGTTTAAGTGCATGAGTAAAACTCAGAAACGCCGTACCTTTAATATCTTTTGGTGAATCAAAAACGATTAATGTTTTATCACCATCCCCATTTACCTCTAATGTTTTATTTCTATTTCTGCGTTTAGATTCCTGACCATAACGATTTTTTAAAATCATGACCAAGGTGGCCTGTTGATCACCCCATCCGGTATCACGTTTATCAGCTTCAACGGCAATAGCCAGTCCTTTTTCTTCTGCGGTTTGAGCCAAAACATTAAAACTAAGTGCATTAAGCCCAACTACCCATAAACTCAAAATAATCAGATATATTTTCATTTTTGTTTTCCTTTTCCATCGAATTTAATTAATAATACCGGTAGAAATAAAAGATCAGCCGCCAATGCAAAAACGATAACAATCGCGGTTAATAATCCCATATCGGCATTTAGTTTAAAGCTTGATTGTGCAATCACCAAAAACCCAACAACTAATATGACTGATGTTGTAACCAAAGCCCGACCAACATGTGTAAAGGCATAGCGAACGGCATCTTCAGCGCTTAAGCCTTTTTCACGCCGCGCACGTAAGTATTTACTTAAAAAATGCACCGTGTCATCAACAACAATACCCAAAGTCATCCCCGCGACAATCGATAAAGCAAGGCCTACTTCACCCACAATAATACCCCATAAGCCGAAGCCCATTGCCGCAGGAACGAGGTTTGGTAACAAACTGATAAACCCAATTTTAAATGAACGCAATGCAAAAATAAGAATCATCGAGATCAGAAATAAGGCGATCGTTGTTCCACTTAACATACTAACAATATTTCTTTTTCCGATATGCGCAAACATAACGGTTGGCCCGCTACCATGTGATTTATTAATATATTTTGTATGAGCATGCAACCACTTTTGCGCACGATTTTCTAAGGCAAGAATCTCATTGCTTGAAAGTGTTTTTAATGTAACCGTCATGCGTGTTGATGACTTGTCTACATTTATTTGATTATTTAAGTCCAGACCATACGGTAACGACATCTCATATAATAATAAATATTGTGCCGATAGCTCCCTACTTTCAGGTGTTCGATACCAATCCTGATTATCTCCATGCATATTCTTATTCAGGCGTTTCATAACATCGGTAAATACAT
This sequence comes from uncultured Thioalkalispiraceae bacterium, assembly GCA_964472525.1. Taxonomy (GTDB): domain Bacteria; phylum Pseudomonadota; class Gammaproteobacteria; order UBA6429; family Thiohalophilaceae; genus SZUA-37. The sequence goes on from CAYYLL010000016.1 coordinate 29,531, forward strand.
TTACATGTATCGTTTCAGGTTGTTGACGATACCAGTCAGCAAAAGCAGCCAGTTCTTTTTGATAGCCCGGATTACTGATACCACCTGTTTCACCTGAACTCAATGAATAGTCAATAATATACAAGCCGGTTAAATTCTTAATCATATAATCTGAATCGGCGCGGAATGGAACTGATTTATCGAAATATTCGACAAACACATCATTTAATTCATTTTTAGGTACAAATGAAATAAGTACGACAATCACAAGCCCCATACCCAACATAATTCGCTTACGGTTCTGTACCACAAAATCGCCTAGGCGTTCCATTGCTCTGTCTTTATCTACCTCAATCCGTTTAACCTTAACCGGCAACAGTGAAATAACCGCAGGTAAGAATGTTACGCTAAGAATAAAAGAGGCAACAACACCAAAAGCTACAAAATTACCTAAATGTCTAAAGGGTGGCGCATCAGAAAAGTTCATGGATAAGAAACCAATCGCAGTGGTAATACTTGCTAAAAATACAGGCTCTAAATTAACTCGTAAACTTTCAACGATGGCCATATTTTTATCCTCACCCACACGCATGTGGTGTAGAAAGGTTACTAAAATATGTACGCAACTTGCAATTGCAACCGTTAAGATAATGGTAGGTGCTGACATTGATGGAGGGGTGAGTGGAAAACCAATATAACCGCCGACACCCATCGCCGCCATTATTGAAAATAAAATAATAAGAAAAGTCGATGCCGTACCCGGCAATAAGCGCATAAATAATAAATACCATGCAAAGGGTAATGCCAGCACGATAAAGGTTAGTGGCTTAACCATGGCCTCTGGCACAATCGAAATTCCTTTTGTAAAATATATTGCCACAATAAAGATGGTTGCTGCTAATTCACCGAATAAAACCAACAGGCTATACCACGGTTTGGATAAATCTTTTATTAAAATAGCTAGAATAATAATCATTAGAATAAAACTCGGGAATACGAGTTTCTGCATATCTTGTTGCGATGCTTCTGAAAAAGCATTGTTCATTAACACCATGCCATTCAAGCGGATTTTAATATCAGGATAGCGCTTGTTAAAATCATTCATTATCTCGCGTGCTTTTGCCACAACCATTGGCACTTCTTTTGTTTCATCTTTACCCGGTAATTGAATGGTTGCATTAACTCCAGTAACTGCTGCCGTTTTAGAGATTAGTCTATTTTTTAAAATCGGATCATTCAGCGCAATTTCTTTAATTTTTTGAATTTGCTGAGTTGATAATTTTTGTGCATCTTCAACCAGATCCGCAACAACCAAATCATCACCCTCGGCTGAGGTATGCTGAAAATTGGTAATAGAATCAACACGAATGGAAAAAGGCAGCTGCCATACCTCTTTGGTAAGTTCTTCAACGATAGCCAGTGTTTTCTTGTTAAAAACATTACCGTCCCTAGGTGTAACAATAAACATAACATTATCGTTTTTAGTGTACATTCTCTCTAAAGCATCAAATGCCTTTAACTGAGGATTCTCTTCACTAAAAAAAACCCGATAATTATTTGTAAAACTTAAAAACCGTCCACCACTTGCTGCCAATATGACTGCGGCTAAACAGGCAATAATAACGGGCCAGCGATATTTTAAAATCCATTTCCCGTAATTCGCTTCAAAATTTTTCATTTTTATCTCCCTGTTTTATTAGCCTAACGTTTATTTATACCCATTAATAAAAGCTCAACCAGATTTTTGGCCATTTTCTCAAATTCTTCCTTTGTAAATAATGGTAGGAAAAGTGGTAACTCAAATAGAGTCAAACTACTGTGTATTGCTCTTGCTGTTTTCCTAACATCCGTAACGCTAAATTCACCGGAGGCATTACCTTGCTCTATAATTTTTGCAATCAAATCACACAAACTGTCCACTTTGGATAGCACAATCTCTTTATGCTCGCGCGTTACAATTGCAATCAATTCATTGACCTTCGGTTCACTCTCGCGCTCATGCGTATACCGAATGTCTTCCAATACAAAGGCTAACAATTTTTCACCTGCTGTCAGCTCTTGTTGAGCAACAATCCCACTGAGGCACTCGCCACGCTCACCCAAGCAGCGTTCGGCACAAGCTGCTGCGATATCCTGCTTACTCTTAAAAAACCGGTACAGGTTTGCAGCTGACATGCTTAAATCATCAGCAATTTCAGCCATGGTGGTTTTGTTATAGCCAATATCAAGAAACCGGCGCTCAGCTGTTTCAATAATTTCATTTCGTTTTAGATCTGATTTCTTCATTGTCTGCCATTTAATCCACTATATATCGTCAACGGGGTATGCCCCCGCTGACGACCAAAGGGAGGAGAGCTTCGCTTCTCCCCTTTGGAAACCCCATTGGTTTTGTACCCGCCGCAAGCGGACGGGGAAACCAAATTTTATTTTGTGTATTTTTAGCAGCTATTTTGTGAATATTCAATAAAATATTCATTATTTACAAAAAATGCTTGTATATAAGAAATTACTAATATAGTATATCCCGACTATTTCACTAAGTTTTAGGAATATCATATGCAAATATCAATACAAGAAATTCAACCAATGGAACTCGATCCCACTAACGAAGATTTCCTGATTGTCGATGTCCGAGAAATATCTGAAATAGCCGCCGGTAAAATTGAAAATGCTTACCCTATGCCGCTCGCAAGTTTGCCTATGCGTATGTCGGAATTAAAAAATAATAAAAAAATTATTATGGTTTGTCGTAGCGGCGCACGCTCAGCGCAAGCCTGCATGTTCTTACAACAAAATGGTTTTGATAATGTATATAATCTGCGTGGCGGTATGATTGGCTGGGTTCGCGCCGAGAAACCATTAACCGTCAATTAAGAAATCTGTGGATTTAGGCAGTCTTACCAACAATGACCACGAAGATGTACATTGATTTCCTGTAAGCCTTCAAAGCTAGAAAGCATCACTTCAACCGGCGCACAATCATTAAAATTATAACTGGGCGTTGTTACCCATAAATTAGCTATTGTGCTGTTGCCGGGAAAGACCAGCGCTAACCCCTTACTAATTGAAATAATTTCTAAGGCACGCCGCATAAAGTCCTTTTCGTCGGGAAAGGCTTTGCCATTTTTTATTTTTGTTAATTCGCGCGCTTTAGTGTCGGCAGAAAGCCCAACTAATATTACCTGTAACTCTAAATCAATTTTCCAGTTATTTAGAATTTGGAAAATACTCTGTATTAGATCTTTACGTTCTTCCGGGGCATCATAAATTGGCATGGTAATAGCAACTTCGTCTATTTATTCTTTTTGCTGTCGTGTGTGCTTTTGTAATTCCAAATATTAACGGCTTTACCGTGTTCTCTAAACTTATCTGCACGTGCCGATAGATAACGCTGAAAACTCGGTTGTTTTTTGTAACCACCATCAAGCACGTAGCTAAACATACCTTGAGTATGAAATACTTTAAAAAAGGCTTCTGAACGTATAATCTCTTTCCCCTTAGCATTAAAGATAATAAGAGTAGGCGCATACTTTACGTCGAGTGATTTAGCCCATAATTTTGCGGTTGTGCGAGTTCCATCAGGAATAATAAGGGTTTTATTCGACCACATGTCTAACTGCGCCACGTCAAACTGTTTAATAATATTTCGGGTATATTGGTCAGTTAATATTTTTTTGTGTAAAGTGTCACAAGCGGGGCAATGTTTTTGTTCAAAAAAAACGGCAAAGGGTTTGCTCTGTGCTCCTTTCACTGCCAGATTAATGGGCGGCTTCATAAAAAAATCTTCTTTATTTAAATTGCCAGACTTACCCGGCGGCAGATTTGCCCTAACATAAGCACGATAAGATATTTTTTTTTCGTTATGGCCAATCACATAATTTAACGCAACATTAAAACGTCTTGGAGGAATATAACCATTTAATCGAAGTATTATTTTCCCTTGTTCATTAAAAAATAAAACAGTGGGAGTAAACTGTACTTTTAATTTTTCAGAAATTGTTTTTTCTATATATTTCTTGCCATCTGTAAAAGTAACTTCACGATCACCCCACATATTTAAGGCAATGGAATCGAAATTTTTTCTTACTTTTTGTTCAATATCTTTTTGTGATAAATTACGTTCAACCAGTGCATTGCAATACGGACAACCGGGTTGCGTAAAAATAATCATTAGTCGTTTGCCTGCTTTTGCAGCGTCCTTAACATCTTTATTAAATTCCAGAAAACCCTCTTTAAACCAGACAGGGTATTCAGTGTGTTTGATACCAAGAAATTCCCCCCGCGTTTCGCTGGCAAAAACATTAAACCCAGCCATTAATAAAAGCAGAAAAGTGATTTCTTTTAATTGTATTTTTTTCATTATGTTATCCAGAAGTTATCGATTCATAATACATTCTATATTAGTATGTTTATAGATATTTTTAATCTTTAACCGAAAATATTTACGCTTTAAGCATGTTGCCAGCCCCGTTTAATTACCTGATAATGCACTAATGATCAATAAACCTTTCTCCGAAGCCTGCGAACAAAATAAAGAACCTATACTTTCAATTATCAAACAATGGTTTAATAAACCCGACACAACTGTTTTTGAAATTGGCAGTGGTACCGGCCAACATGCCAGTTATTTTCCAAAATTTCTAGACCAATTAGTTTGGCAACCTAGCGATACAGCAAAAAATATACAAGGTATAGAAAGTTGGCGTGCAGCAGCTCAACTGGGTAACCTTAACCCTGCTAAAGTTCTGGATATTAGTTCCCATAATGTTAAACAAGCACCATGGCCAGTCGAATCCACGGACTATGTTTTTTCTGCGAATACCGTACATATCATGGCGTGGGATAAAGTTGAGTCTATGTTTAACGGTATTCGAAAAATATTAAAACCAGCCGGGATTTTTTGTTTATATGGGCCATTTAATTATAATAATCACTACACTAGCAGTAGCAATCAACAATTTGATCGATGGCTAAAATCCCGCAATCCTGACAGCGGTATTCGTGATTGTGAAGCCTTGTGTGAGCTGGGACTGCGCCAGTCACAATACGCGCCACTCACTCTTATTAAAGATCATGAAATGCCAGCCAATAACCGAATTCTTGTCTTCCAGAGCCTCACAGACTGAATTTATCATCTATAATTAGAATTATGCCATTATCACAAGCAGAAAATACGATTCAACTGGATCCCTTTTATAACAAATTTAAAGGTAGTTTTACCAGTTGTATGCGTTGGGATGATTTAACAACTTTCTGGGGAACGTTAAAACAACACGTTAATCTGGATTGGTATATTTATGCCATTGGTGAACAAGTGCCGGACTCTCCGGCTAACCAGAGAGAATTCATACATTTTATAACTGAAATTGATAGCCTGTTACGCAACGAGCATCAGGAAGATTATTGCGGCATTGTGTATGCCGATGATAAAAATAGCCCAACCTTTATAAAAATATATGACCCCAATAATTTAGGTGTCAGTTGTGGCTTTAGTAATGACCCACCTTTACCCGGTTGGGTACTATCCGTTACTCCACCCAAACCTTTGGAAGATAAAAGCGTACTCACTCAACAACGTAAACGTTGGTGGCAACGGTTGTGGAATAAGTAATAATTGTATTAACCACTGTTATTATTTTATTTAAAGATCTTAACCCGGTAATTTATCTTTTTCTTTAATGAATGCTCCTTTATTCGGGTTGCACTTTCAAAGCCGGATTGCATTACTTTTATATTTATATTTTGTTTGCCGAACACACCAATTGCATTTTCATATTGTTCCAGCGTTAAACGAAAAATGGATTTAAACTGATTAGAAAATTTCTTATAGGCAAGCAATGCACTATTCTTTAATTCATTATTTGAACCAAAATTAACAACTAATAAGCCATCTAAGTTCAGGTGATTTAACAAAATACCAGACCATTCTTTATTCAGCTTGATCACACGTTCAGCAGCGCCATTGTGATGACCGAATAAGTCATCAATAATTAAATCAAATTTTTCACCCTTGTAATTTTCCAACCACTGAATAGCATTTGCTTCAATAAGTTGAATTGAAGAATGTTTGACTTTAAAATATTTTTTTGCGACAAATAAATGTAAGGGATTCAGTTCAACACCAATAATATTATTTGGCTTAAGATAATGCTGGATCTGTTGTATTACCGTACCGCCCCCAACACCCAGTACCAGTACACGTTGAATCTGATCGCACGGATAACTAAAGGCGGGCAAGGTTAATAAATCCCATACTCCACCTTGAACCACCTTGTTGGGGTTATATTGGCTGTGGAATACATTGTTAGTATACAGGCGTCGGGTTGCCCCTGCCGTTCTCACTTCATATAGGCAGTTGTTTACTTTTTTATACCATTCAATTGCCATATCTTTTTTATAAATAACGTGAAGTTAGAGCGCAAGGTACAACGCTAGCGAAAAAACGGAGTTTACATAAAGTAAATGAGTATTTTGAGCTAGTGTTGTAACGCTGCATATCTTTCTCACGGATAGCGTGAAGTTAGAGCGCAAGGCACAACGCTAGCAAAAAAACGGAGTTTACATAAAGTAAATGAGTATTTTGAGCTAGTGTTGTAACGCTGCGATCTGGCTTCACGCTATTCGTGATGGTGCCCATCATCTGGGCCATGTACATGGCCATGTGAAATTTCTTCCTCACTGGCATCACGAACTTCAATAATCGATACATCAAAATTTAAGTTTACCCCGGCAAGTGGATGGTTACCATCAATAGTAATATCATCACCTTCTACCGCAGCCACGGTTATCATAATTTGATCACCATCCGGCCCTTCTGCATGAAATTGCGTACCGACTTCAAGCTCCGCATCTGATTCAAACATTTCCTTATCTACAACCTGAACCATTTCATCATTGCGTTCACCATAACCGTCGGCAGGTAAAACCTTTACGTTCATGCTGTCGCCAGCTACCTTCCCCATCAGGGCCTTTTCTAAACCGGCGATAATATTATCGGCACCATGCAAATAAGCAAAGCTACCATCATCTGACTGATCTAATACTTCACCCTCATCGGTGGTGAGCGTGTAATTCATTACAACTATTTTTTTTTCTTCAATTTGCATGTGCTGTCCTAATTATTTATTTCTACCAAAATGCTTATTAGTATGGCTATTTTATCACGAATTGGCGAATTTCTTGCATAGAATAAGGTGTATTTATTCACTATGCTTAATTTATGTAAAGACAATGATTGTGATTATAGATGAATCGATTAAAGCCACATTGCTATAGCCAACGAATGTTAAACCCGTTTCGCGGTGTAATGAATGTTATTGATACCATTAACGCCGATGCGGTTTCAACCGATGGAAAAATATGGACACTCTACCTACGTGATAGCAATTTACAGAACATTGCCAATGACGGCGATATGAACATCGAGGTTCCAGATATACGCTTTGGTATCTGGTCAGCCGAAAGTGGGCTTAAACGTTGTCCACTCCTGAATACCATGGACTATGATGCCATACAAATAGCAGGATTGGCATTGCTTGATATGGTTAAGCATTATTCTCAATACGTACCATTTGATCTGGCCGACCATTACGAACTTTGGTTGCTCGACAAACATATGGACTTACCCTTAGCACTGTTACACAGCGAATGTTTTAAATCGGAACTCAGTGAGCCGGAATATATCCCTTGGACATCGGGGCTACTTTGTCGGGAAAGTTTTCAGTCACCCTATTTAGATAAAAATAATCCAACCAGTCAGATTAAAAACCACGGACAATGGTTAGCTGAACAAATTAATATTGCGGCAGGGCAACAACCCAGAGTACAGTGGTTTTTACGGGATAAAAATCGCAATGGAACTGGACTAAAATGTTCATGCAATAATAGCCGACTTGAAGGTCGCACACTGCCGAAATATTTCTTCCCAAAATTATTAATTAACCGCCGTTGGGTGAACAAACCAGTGAATACCGTCGTAAAAGATTACCTTAGCTGGCATTCTCCGTGGTTACTTTTATTACAACATTTTGGTGATGCCACCCGCACATTACTTGAAGCGATAGCATGTAAACAACAAGCTTTAGCAGTAGACGCACAGCAACAACTTTATCCTAAAATTATCAATAAAAAAGTAATACAAGCTGCACGCGTCGAAGCTCTGATGAGAAAAGCCAATGGTGAAGTGTCATCGCACCAGCGAAATATTGAAATGGCCTATTTAGCGGCTGATTATTTTTAATCCCTTTATCTTACATGGGTTTTAATCGGCAGACGAATTGAAAATAATCCAGCCAATAAGATAAAAATAGAAGAAATAAGCAAACAACCCACTAAACCCTGTGTTTGATAAACCCAACCCGACAACACAGTTCCAACCAGTCGGCCTGCGGCATTGGCCATATAATAAAAACCAACATTGAGCGCAACCTTATCTTTGTCTGACCAAGCGACGATTAAATAAGAATGCACCGCAGAATTAATTGCAAAGACAATACCAAATGCAATCAAACCTGCAATTAAAACCCGTTCAGCTTGAAAACCCGCCCATAAAGCAGCCGCAATCGCCGCAGGAAAAATAACAAGAATAAAAGCCCAATGCATCGCCGTGTTTCCATCTGGGCCTTGTCCATGATGACGATACTGAAGTAATTTAGGCGCGCTTGCCTGCACAATCCCGTACCCAATAACCCATAATGCTAAAAAACCACCCACTTCAACAAATGGCCAGCGAAGAACAGAATATAAATACACGGGAACCGCAACAACAAACCAGACATCGCGTGCCGCAAACAAAAAGAAGCGCGCAATGGATAAACGGTTTATTGCCGGGGATGTTGAAAAAATTCGGGTAAATTTTTGTTTGACTTTTGATTTACCAATACTTGCTGGCATCATTAACATACAGGCAAACAATACCAACAGTAAGCTACTCGCTAAAATAGCAAGCGCACCTCTAAACTCAAATAACTCTAATAACAAGGCTCCAATAAAAAACCCCAAGCCCTTTAACGCATTTTTTGAACCTGTTAAAATTGCCACCCAATGGAACAATGCAGGTCCCTTATTCACTTTGCTGATGGGTACCAAACTTTTAATGCTGGCCTTAGCCGACATTTTATTAAGATCTTTCGCAATACCCGATAAAGCCTGTGCCGCCATCACATAACTCACCGACAGCCATGTTTCAGGAACCATTAACATGGCAAGAGCCACCACCTGCATGGCCATCCCCATATGCATTGTTAAATTTAAACCAATACGGGAACCTAACCAACCTCCAACCAAATTAGTGACAATGCCAAAAAACTCATAAAATAAAAAAAGCATTGCCACTTCGAATGGAGAATAGCCTAGCAAGTGGAAATACAACACCACCAACATTCGCAAAGCACCATCGGTAATTGTAAAAGCCCAATACCCACCGGTGATCACTAAATAATTTTTTAAGCTAGTGTCCATGTTAATCGAGTTATTGCGAACGATTAACGGCTACAGATCTTCAGCAACAAAGGCTGCCAGTTCCATCATTCGATTAACATAACCCCATTCATTGTCATACCAAGCATATATTTTAACTTGCGTATTGTTCACCACCATTGTGGATAAGGCATCAATAATGCTTGAGCGCGGATCATTTACATAGTCAACCGAAACTAATGGACGTTCTTCGTAACCTAATATACCTTTTAATTCATTTTCAGCAGCCCGCTTAAATAAACTATTTATTTCTTCCGTACTGGTTTTTCGTTTAGCTTCAAAAACAAAGTCTGTTAATGAGGCATTCAGCAAGGGTACTCGTACTGCATGGCCATTTAATTTTCCTTTTAATTCTGGAAATATTTTTGTAATGGCTTTTGCTGACCCAGTTGAAGTTGGAATAAGTGACTGGCCACAAGCACGCGCACGGCGTAAATCTTTATGGCCTTTGTCAACAATGGTTTGGGTATTGGTAATATCATGAATAGTAGTCATGCAGCCATGCTTAATACCTACTGAATCTTTCATTACCTTTATAAACGGTGCTAAACAATTCGTGGTACACGATGCAGCGGTTATAATACGGTGCTGGCCTGCATGATACTCAGACTGGTTAACGCCATACACAATATTAATGGTAGTTTTAGACTCAGGCACGGGGGCCGACACCAATACTTTCTTAATGCCTTGATCAAAATAACATTGCAGTGCCGCTTCGGTTTTAAACTGGCCGGTACACTCAATAAGCAGATCAATATCCATTGCTGCCCAGTCAATATCCGCGGGGTTCTGTTTAGAAGAATAAGTCACCCGTTGACCATCCACGATAATGGCATCGGCATTATCCGATATACTTCTTTGCCAGCGACCATGTACCGAATCAAATTCAAGCAAATGCGCCATGCTATGGCTGTTACCCGATATTTCATTGATATGCACTATTTGATAAGCAGGGTTATCCCAACCCGCACGAAAACCCAGCCGCCCCATGCGACCGAAGCCATTAATGGCAATACGTATTGTCATTGATTCACCTTAGATTTTAATCTGGATATTTTTATGTTAACCGTTAGGCACAACAGGATGCATCAGGGCGATTTGGCATAGCCGTAAGCATTTGCATATCAGCCACAAACGGTTGCTGTTGCTGATTAGCTTCAACCGTTACCGACAATACTTTAAGAGCCCAATCGGCCAGTTCAGGCTGAATCCGATAATACATCCATTGTCCGGCGCGGCGTGTTTCAACTAAACCATCGGCCCGCAACAAAGCAAGATGCCGTGAAATCATCGGTTGAGATAAGTCCAGCGCATGAATAAGCTCGCAAACACAAAGCTCACCCTGCGATTGAAGCAAAGTAAGTACTCGCAAACGTATTTCATTAGCAAGCGCGGAATAAAAAGTACTGGTATCGATATTCATAGCCTAAATATACGATATATCATATATATGATCAAGCATATATATTAGAAATTAACCATTAAATGGAACCCTTTAGTCAGAAAATAGTCTGTACTTAGCAACAGACTTTTTTTTGGAGATAGCCCCCATGTCTAAACCACTAACCATTGGTCAACTTGCCCGCAAAGCTGAGGTTAATATCGAGACCATCCGCTACTACCAACGTCTCGGCATTATTACCGAGCCACAAAAACCTGAACAAGGCTACCGTATTTATCCGCCCCAATGCATTGAACGTATTTTATTTATACGCCGCGCCAAACAATTAGGCTTTAGCCTGAAAGAAATTGCTGAGTTACTGGAATTGGGAGATGGCCACTGCGATGACGTGCGGTTGCGAGCAGAACAAAAACAGAATCAAATCAATAAACAGATTCAGGATTTACAAAATCTGCAACAAACCTTAAATAAACTGATACAAACCTGTCAGCAAGAACAAACAAAGACTCACTGCCCTATCGTTGAATCATTAAATGGTCTATCTGCCTGAACAAATCAAAGTGGGGATAAAATAGTAGTAAGAAAGCAGTTGGTTAAATTACTGTGCCTGTTTGGCTTGTTTTGCTTGCATGTCGTGTTCGCACAACCAGTTTACAAAGTCATTGGCGGATAATGGCCTGGAAAAATAATACCCTTGAAAAACTTCGCAACCTAATTCTATTAAAATTTTTCGTTGTGTCTCAGTTTCAACACCTTCGGCAATAACATCTAAGTCCATGTGCTGACCCATATCAATAATAGTTTCAACCAGAGGATGGTCATCACTATCCGTTAGCTCATTGATAAAAGCACGATCTATTTTAAGAATTTGCATGGGCATGTCTTTTAAATAAGCTAACGACGAATAACCAGTGCCAAAATCATCAAGTGCAACCTGAATGCCAACCTCACGGAGTTTTAATAATTTATCACGCGTATCACCAACATCTTTAAGCAAAGCCGTTTCAGTTAATTCCAGTACAATTTGATTGGGTTGTAACTGATAATCGACTAGGGCGTTAATTACATTAGTTATAAATCCAGGTGCGGCAAATTGCCAAGCACTCACATTAACAGCAATATGCCCATTAAAAGGAATATTATTCTTTTGCCAATTTTTATACTGTCGACATGCCTCATGAAAAACCCAGTCTCCAATCGCATGTATTAAACCGGTTTCTTCTGCAATCGGGATAAAACGATCCGGTGGTACCTGACCAAGTTTAGGATGCGTCCAGCGCAATAAAGCCTCCACTCCTATCAGTTCACCATTAATATTCAACTGCGGTTGATAATGTAATCTTAGTTCATTTTTTTCGATCGCATGGCGCAAACCTCTTTCTATTTGTAAACGCTCGTCTACACGTTCCTGCATGGCAGGCTGATAAAATTGTATAATGCCACGACCTTTATTTTTGGCCTGATACAGTGCCATGTCGGCACGGCGCATAATATCCACTTCGGTGTCTGCTTGTTGTGGAAATAAAACTACCCCCACACTGGCTCCAATATTTAATATTCGATTATCTAAATGTAATGGCTCACTCAATTCGTTTACAACTTTCTGAGCAATGTCACTGGCATAATCTTCCAACGATTCCTGTTGCTCTCTGCCGAGTATAACAACAAATTCATCTCCACCTATACGTGCAACAAAGTCCTGCTCTCCAATTATTTTTCGTAAACGTTGTGCAACCAATTTTAAGACATGATCACCTACGTCATGACTTAAGGCATCATTAATGGTTTTAAAATGATCCAGATCGATTAATAACATCGCACCAACTAACGATTTTTCTTTTAGCTCCTTAAACATGGTAACAATGTATTCATGCAAAGCTGCACGGTTTGAAAGGCCGGTTAAATAATCATTAAACGCAAGACGACGAATATGTTCTTCAGCTTTTACCCGTTCAAGTTCGGCACCGGCACGCGCTGCAAATATTTCCAGTACAGAGGTTAACCTTTCAACATCTTCCATTGGCTTGGTATCCATCACCACAATTAAACCAATGGCATTATTAGTCGCACCAAATAAGGGTGAACCGATATAACTGACTAGCTGCATATCCTGCAACATATTGTCTTTGGGAAACAACGATTGAACTTTGTCAGGATAAGAACAGGTTTGATGTCCCACTACATTTTCACAAGGCGTACCACCCAGTGAGTAACTAAAATTATCAACAATGTTACCGCTAGTGGACAGTGCTACCGTATTGACCTGCATTTTATTTTGCTCATCCAGCATACCAATAAAAGCATACTTTGCTGAAAATAATTGGCTTAACTGGATAACCATTTGCTGATAAATACGATCACCCGACTGCCCGGATACACCTCGAGCAATATTATGCAAAGCTTCATCTGCACGCCTGCGTGCCGTAATATCACGCACAATGCCTTGTATACAAGTCTTGCCATCCAGTTCAATACGGTTAAGCGTTACTTCAGCATCAAATACTGTTCCATCTTGTAATTCATGTTTCCATTCAAAAAATTGCATTTCACCATTGAGTGCAGCAGTAAATTTTTCTTTTGCATATTCGGCAGAACGGTGACCGCCATATTGTATCTCGGGAGAAAAAGTAACCGGGGTGCTACCAATCAAATCTTCTCGACTACCTCGAAACAGGGCTAATGCTTTTGGGTTACAGTCAATTATTTTACCTTCGTATAGTATAAGAATTGCATCACTCGCAGCTTCAAATAAAGTACGAAATTTTGATTCACTTTGGGTAAGTTTATCTTTTGTTTTTTGTTTATCAGTAACGTCGGTAGAAATACCACATACGGCATAAGCTTCACCGTTGGCATCATATAATGGAAATTTAATAGAATGATAAGTGCGTGACATCTTATCTGAATGTTTGATCTGTTCATTAAATTCAAGTATTTGTTTTTGCGCTAATACCTGCCGATCATTTTCCCGAAAAATATCGGCATCCTGCTTATCAAGCATATCGTAATCAGTTTGGCCAACCATGTCCGCATCTTTTGTATTATACAATAGTTCATATTCATGATTGACCATTAAGTATTTACCTTTTAGATCTTTTAGATAAACAACCGCCGGCACATGGTTAATAATAGAATAAATACGTTGTATACGTTGTCGAAACTCCCGATGTAAAGCTAACCCCATAATAAGAACGAGAGAAGGGAAACCAAATTGAGCAAGAAATATAAAATTCAACATGCCCATACGCACTAACAAAGCTTCGCCAATAAAGCCACTACACACCAACATACTCACGAACAACATCAAACCCTGACGACGCTGACCAGAATGATACTGACGAATCGAAGCGTAAAAAGAATAACCGAGTTGTAATAATAAACTCGACCACAACAAACGCCCATAAAAATTCATATTATTAATAGTATGGGTAACGATTTTTTCACCCCAAGGTAGGGTTAACGTTGTTATAACAGGAAGTATGTCAAAAAACTCTCCATAAGGCCGAAGAATATTAGGTATTAATTGTACAAAAGGATATAAGCTTAATAACCAGACCACTGTACGTGAGCCAATACCCGAATAATTGTAAACAAACCAACTCCAGAAAGTAAAAGTAAGCAAACCAAAACTTGCACGCCACTTATACGCCGACACGTAATCCTGTGCGCTCGCGACCTGATAAGCAACTAATTCGGCAGCCATAAAACCAACAATGGCAAAGCACATTAAGCTGAAGGACAGGTAAAGGTTTTTACGTATTTGCTGTTGTTGGGTATGAAAATGATGCAACAGAAAATGAATGCCTGCATACAGGCAAACGCCTATTAACGCCGCAATAAGCCAACTTAATATAGGCATATCTGGCTATCATCTCCATTTCCTAAAGTGTTAATTAAGATTAGCAGTATTTACACAAATATTGAAAGAATAAATAACTAGAACAAGACTTCGTTACCATCTGCTTCACCATTGTTTACGAGCCTAGGCTGTTCTTGTTGCTGAATTTCGTCGTACAATCGCCCTAGTAACTCAAGCACCTGATTGCTCGCCTGCTCCATCTTACTCACTTCGTCCAAAGCATTTGCACCCTCACCATTTTGCATACATTGCAATGCAGCAACCCCTGATTCGTGTACTTGCTTGTGGGGCTCATTTAGCTTCATAAAGGCAGCTAACTGGGAAAAACAGGCTTTACCGCCACCCTCAAAATACCATTTACCCAAACGACATTCTGTGTGCAAGGCAAAGTCATCCACTGATTTATGGCTTTTACCCATTAATAATTTATAAACTTCATTTTTCCAGACGATATGATCGACTTTAACCGTATTGATAAAACCTGCATAGGAAGCACGCGAGATCACTCCCACCATACCTTGTGACAAATCAACGACTTCCTGCACCGTTCCACCAATCACACTGGTATTGCTTTCGGTTTCATTCGCTAAATTTGCTGCACCTTCAATACTACTATTGGCATCGTTTGCATGGGTGTTAATGTTAGCAACCAAATCCGCAATCTTTTTACTGGCAGCGCCCGCATCTTGCGCTAGCTTACGCACTTCATCGGCAACCACGGCAAAACCACGGCCATGCTCACCCGCACGTGCAGCTTCAATGGCAGCATTTAATGCCAGTAAATTCGTTTGGTCTGAAATACCATTGATTATGCCCACGAATTCACGAATTTCTGAGGCCAACCGGGTAACATTATTCATCTTGTCCGATGCGCTATGCGTCCGATCAAAAATTTGTTTTAACGAGCCAACCAGACTATCTAGCATAACGGTGGATTGTTGGAACAAACCGGCTGTTTCTGCCAATTTGCCCTGGCTTCCCATTAATTCACTTGCCTGACTGGCTGAAGAATCCCGAACCACATTAATATTATCAATCGTGTTTAGCCAGAGTTGTACAAGCCTTTCTTTATAGGCTAACTCCTGTTCGAGGATCATGACTTTCTCATTTGCCGCCTGTGTCTCTGCCAATAATCCCTTTTTGTCTATCGCAAGCAATTCTATTTCAGCTTTCAATACTGCAATATCTTCTTCTTGATCAGTAACTTGTTGTTTTTTAAGGAACTTAAACATCAAATGGCTCTCTTAATTTATACTTTTTATATCGGCAATTTATTGTCAAACTTAAGCCAAAATGGCTATTTTTTTCAAATATTAAACCACTTGACTCTGTACATAGGTACAGTTTGTAAACTTAACCCCATCGATTGCTAATGGAGAAATAAAATGGCTGAATCATCAAATACAAAGAACGCCGGCAGCATGGTGGCAGCCTCTTTAGCTGCAATAGGGGCTTCGGTTTGTTGCGTTGGGCCGCTGATATTATTGGCATTAGGTATAGGTGGCACTTGGATAAGCACCTTAACAGCACTAACTCCCTATCGACCTGTTTTTATCGCTATTACCCTGATCTTTTTATTTATGGCTTTTCGTAAACTTTATATTTTGCCACGTCAGTGTGCACCCGATGATGCCTGCGCCATACCCACCACTTTGCGCAACCAACGTATTATTTTCTGGCTAGTGTCGGTACTATTAATCGCTTTACTCACGTTCCCTTATTATGGGGTTATCTTCTTTGAATAATGAATGGAGAACTCACATGTTGAATAAAATATTGTTATCGACCCTGATTACATTTGCGTTAGTCACTGGCAGCTTTGTTAGCCACGCCGCCGAAAGTAAAATAGTCACTCTCGACATACCCGGCATGACTTGTCAGTTTTGCCCAATTACCATACGCAAAGCCTTAAAAAAAGTACCCGGTGTGATTGATGCCAAAGCCGACTACGACAGCAAAACAGCAACGGTTACTTTCGACCCGGATAAAACCAATGTTAAAACGCTCACTAACGCAACAGCCAATGCGGGTTATCCATCAACCTTAAAAAAATAGTCTGTGCTATTTTAAGTCCTAATGAAATTTAAGATAATAATTTCAGTTTTTTTATTGTTGACAGCATCAACAGTGTGGTCGTTTAATCTATCACCACAACCGATCCCGTTCTCGGTGAGTAATGTCTCTTTTACCATGAATGGCAAACTACACCGTATTTCAGAATATAAAGGTCGCAAGGTAATGTTATGGATGTTCTCAACTTGGTGCCATACCTGTATTGCCAGTATCCGCAAAATGCAACGCTATCAAGCCATTTTAAAAAAAACCGACATGCTTATTTTAGCCATACGGAATTTTAACAATGGAAGTGTCAATGGGTTACTGATGCCTAATTTTATTCAAAAAATTGAACCCCGAATTAAAGATTATAAAAACTGGAAACTGGGTGAAGCTAGCGCTGAAATGGACAAAACACTCAATGCAAAAAAATTCCCTGATATTTATTTTTTAATTGATGCACAAGGTACGGTTAAAAAAGTGGATACCGCACCCAACATTCATATGCAGTCCATTATTAAATTTGCACAACAACATTCGAAATAATGAAAACAATCTTTAAAGCCTTAAAAACTGTTCTGATTACTCGTGGTTATATATTCCTAACCATAGCGGCGTTTATTATTTTTCTTTTTTTATATTTGGTTACTTTACCCGCCTCGTATACCGGTGGTTATAGCAGTTTGGAAGCACTGGAATACCTTAATCCAACACTGATTAGTTTTTCTGTTTTAATGGCTCTACTGGTCGCTTTAATGATGCCTCTGATTCTTTATTTGTTAAGACAAGGGCAAGCGAGCAGTAAATCCTCGGCCGCAGGTGGTTTGGTGATTGGCTTTTTAGCCCCGATGCTGTGCTGTTCACCACTGCTACCCATTGCAGTTGGCTTTATTGCCAGCTTGTTACCTGCATTGGGTGGCAGCTTTGGCATTCATATACAGGCTTTTATTGCAATGCACCAAATAGAACTATTCAGCTTTGCGAGCCTGTTATTATTATTTGCACTTTATCAAAATGCCAAAAAAGTGGTCAATGGCGTTTGCTGTAAAACCTAATTCCAGCGTGTTGGATCGGCTACATCCCATGCGCTTTTCCAAACTTCAGGCATACGGGCTTCTTGTAATAAACAATCACATTCGATACTGGGATACAGTTGTGCGTAGTTTTTAATTTCAGGCCCATGGATACGGTGTAAAATATGGTGTGGCTGCACTTCGGATGGGTCATGAAAACCTGCACTGGATATTAATTCTAATAAGGCATGTATGGTTGATGCGTGGTACTGTGCAACCCGCTCCGATTTATTTTCAACATTTAATTGTTTATAACGTGCCGGGTTTTGTGTTGCCACACCTGTTGGACACAAATTAGTATTACAACTGCGGGACTGAATACAACCCAGTGCAAACATCATTCCACGAGCAGAATTAATCATATCCGCTCCCAGAGCCATCATCCGCAACATATGAAATGCAGATATTGCTTTACCAGCAGCAATAATACGAATATGTTGACGAACACCAAGACCCAATAACGCACTGTGTACAAATGAAAGACCATCTCGCATGGGTGTACCCACAGAGTTGGTCAACTCAATGGGTGCCGCACCCGTACCCCCCTCACTACCATCAACTGTAATAAAGTCAGGGTAGATACCTGTTGCTAGCATTGCTTTGCAAATAGCCAAAAATTCAGACTTAACACCAATACAAAGCTTAAAGCCCACCGGCTTGCCACCAGATAACTCGCGCAATTGTGCAACAAATTCCAACAAGCCAGTGGGTGATGAAAAGGCGCTGTGTGACGGTGGCGATATCACGTCATGCCCCATCGGCACATCACGGATCGATGCAATTTCTGCACTGAGTTTAGCCGCAGGTAAAATACCACCATGTCCGGGCTTGGCACCTTGTGATAACTTAATTTCGATCATTTTTATCTGATCAAGTGCGGCCTTTTCACTAAAGGTGTCAGGGTTAAAACGACCATCATGAAATCGGCAGCCAAAATAACCCGTGCCAATTTGCCAGATTAAATCTCCCCCCGGTTTACGATGGTACGGGCTAAGTCCACCTTCACCAGTATTATGTGCAAAACCACCAATACGTGCGCCGCGATTAAGTGCCAAAATAGCATTGCGACTCAGCGCACCAAAACTCATCGCAGAAATATTTAGATGTGAGGCAGCATAAGGCTTACTGCACTGTGGGCCACCAACATGTACTCTTGATTCTTTTTCTGCCACCGCTGCCGGTGCTAACGAAGGATTAATCCATTCAAAACCCGGACGATACACATCGAATAAAGTACCAAAAGGTCGAGTGTCTCGTACTCCTTTTGCACGCTGATAAACTAATGAACGAAACTCACGACTGATCGGCTCGCCATTTGTATCGGTTTCAACAAAGTACTGCTGAATTTCAGGGCGAATGGATTCGAAAAAGTAACGTAAGCGCCCAATTACTGGATAAATACGCGGAATGGTATGTTTTTTTTGTGTAATGTCGTACAGACCTAATAACATAAAAGGTGCAACGATTAAGATTATCCACCAACTACTCGGCCAAATATAAACAGCACTGGATATTAAAACTAGGAAGACCACAAAAAGAAAAAAGAAGATACGACGTGTCATACTCTTGTCCTTATTATTTTATTATTAAGCTGATTGGAGAGATAAAGTTAGCATAAGTTCATTCAATTATTGGCAGCTGGCATAAACAAGCCCCAAAGTTAAAAGTCCGGCACCTTCAACGCGCACATTTTTTGCGTTGATAGTGCCTTCGAATTAAATAAAGAGCTAATAAGGCAACTAAAAGTCCAACTGCAATCCAGTCATAAGGCGTAATCGACTCAATAGTTTGTGAAATAAGGCGTGCATTTTCCCCAAGGTAATAACTACCTAGTCCCCAAAAGCCAACCCACAATACCGCACCCACACTGGTAGCAGAGAAAAACTTAATGAATGGCATATCAAGACTGCCAACAAAGATACCGCTAAGCTGCCGAGGGCCATCAATAAAGCGTGACAGGATCACGAGTAGTACGCCATAACGTTGACAAAACATTTCCATACGCGCAAACCGTGAGGCGCGTAAGGGTAAACGGAAAAGCAGTTTTCGACCACCAACCCTGCCGATAAAATAGCCGAGACTACTTCCAACTATTGCAGCAAGTAGAGCCAACAACAATAACATGCTAATATTAAACTCTCCACGAGTACTTAATAATGCCCCCGCGATAAGCAAACTTTGACCCGGTGCCGGTATTCCCGCCCCCTCAACCACAATGGCCGATAGGATAACCACAAGACCATACTCAATAAGCAATGGGTCATAACTGTGTGCTAGTGTTAACAGGTAGTGTACGAATGCCGTCATTTAGATATTCCAACTAACAGGGAATAAGAATTGTTAGTATCTGGCTTCCCATGAGCTTGATCAATAACAAAATGTACCATATAACCTAATATATAATGTATAACATCACTATTATTTTTAAAAGGAGATACCTATGAGCAAATCAGCTGATCCTATCGAGGCCTTAGGCGAAGCCTACGAGCTATTACTTGAAAAAACGCTCGATGAATTGCATATCCATGATGCTCACCAACAAAACATTCCCAAACAAGATATCAAGGCAACCATTCATAAGGTAACTAAAAATACGCCACAATTACAAAACCTCGATAAGACTTTATTACAACAAGTACAGGATGCCGTAGAACGTGACCTACATTCTGCCGGACAACATTTTGCGGAAACAAGGCAGGAAATTAAAGATTGGCTCGGCTTCGAGCTGCAATTAGTCGAAGGCAGCTTACTCGACCTACTCCCCAAAGTGGCTGACCAAACCACGGTCGGGTTAATCGAATGGAAACAAGAGCAAGCCACACGGTCCCTGCATACCGGCGAAATTGCCGGCCCCGGCATTCTGGTTTGCGACCAGTGTAACGAGCAACTTCACTTCCACCGCGCAGGGCACATTCCACCCTGCGCGAAGTGCAGTAACACCGTGTTCCATCGTCTATCGAACAAAAATTAACACTACGACGTTAGATAAGGCTAAAACGCCACACGGTTAAAATGCCACAAGATTAGAATGCCAAAAAATTAGAATGCCAGCTGAGCATTCAACTGCCAGTCTGTGCGTTTATATTCTTGCGCACTTAAATTCGATTTATTATCCGTATAAACGACCTGACTGGCGATAGTCCATCGGCGGTTCAAACGATAATTAAGTCCAGCAACCGCACGTAAACGATTATCTTTGCGAGATACACCAGATACAGAAGGGTAATCACTAAAGCGATATTGTGCTTCTAACTTAAGCTTCCATGAATCGGCCAAATGCTTACGTAAGCGAAGTCTGAAATCATGACGAATGGGAGAATAACTTTTTGCAACACGATCTTTTCTGTTATTTAACTCTAGTTGATAACGATAACGTAATTGGCCGATATTCGTATTCTTAAAGTATTCCACTCGGGCTTGGTGACGGGTACCTTCAAGATAATTATAAATGCTAGTTCTTGCACTAATATCGCTATAACGATAGCGAAAGACTAATCGATCTAATCCTAAATTACGTTTTGTAGTCACATTAAAATCCACCGAATCCAGATAATCGCGTGATCCTAACTGACTACTTGAAAAGGCAACACCTGGCTCAATCTTCCAGCTACCTGCAGCAAATAAATAGTCTGTATTAATTTTCCATACATTATAATCACTACTATTAATGTCGGTGTAATCCTGTTGGTACCATGAAGCGGATAAACGGAATGAATTGCTCAAACGAATATCGCCATATAGATAATTTTCAAGATAAGTATCACTCTTATTCGTTGGTGTGTTATTGGATAAGAGCAATACATTGCTATCATTACCATAGGCAACAACCAAACCACCTTCAAATGTTCTTATGCCTTTGCCCGGATTTAATTTATCAATTTGTTTATTAGCGATAGCAGTGATACGTGGACTGCCTGAATCTCTTGATGCACGCAAGAACCACTTTAATGCTTGCCTATTTTTATTTTGTTTTAGTGCAACCAAACCTAAGTTGTATTGAGCAAGCTGAGAAAATCTTGCATCATGGTTAACCTTTAAAAAATACTTTTTTGCCTGAGGATAGTTAGACAATTTAAAATAGCTAACACCTAAATTATAAAATAACGAAGTTTTTTTAACTCCATCAACTTCCGCACGATGAAATTGTTTAACGGCCTCGTTGTATCTGGCTGATTTAAATAATTTAACACCTTCTTCAAAATTACTAGCGTAACTAATACTGACAAAAGAAATAGAAATCAAAAACCCCAAAAATAACTTTCGTAATACGCTCGATAGCATTGTCATACTGACACCTCAAATTTATACCCTAAAAAAAGAAGTAACCTTTATTGCCTAAAAAAATAGCTTAAACCTTACTCCCATTTAGAAATAAAAACACCCCCCCCATTTTAAATGGGGAAGGGTGTTTTTAATATTCCAACAGCTTTAGCTTAGTGTCCCTTATTCACTTTTGCTATCACTATCATCTTTTGCATTATCCTTGGCGTCATCTTTTGCATTATCCTTGGCATCGTCTTTGGCGTCGTCTTTTGCATCATCCCGGCTGTCACCTTTGTCAACTTCACGCTCGGCTTCATTTTCACGACTGTCATTGCTCGTTTTAGAGTTACTGGAGCTAACACCCGTATCTTTGTGTTCATCACGATCATTGTCCCGACCTTGTATATCAGCATTATCAGGTAACTCAATTTCATGTGCCACATCATTCAGCCCATTTTCAGGAACCACATCAATGGTAACATCGTTTAAGTTTGGTGCAGCCTGCGCAATACTAAAAGGCAACCCGATAAACAGCATAAACATAATTGATTTTAAAAATTTCATTTTCTTACTCCTTACATTAATATAAATATATCTAAAAATTTAACTTAAGCACTTATTAAATTAAGGCTGCCGACGACTGTACTTTTAGCCTGCAACTTAATTTTAAATGTACGTATTTGACTACCACGAGTTAATTTGGCAACAACAGCACCTTGCATGGGTCTATCTGCGATTAAAGGTAAGCTAAGACGATTAGTGCCCGACTTTAAGCTTGTTTTCCAGCTTATTACCCGACGAGACGGATAACCTTTAAGCATCACATGCTCGGGAAGTTCAATACTAATCGTTGCCATTTCAATCGGTTCTGCTGCATTAAAAATTAAACTCACTTGTTTTACTTCTTGCGGCACCATTACAACGGTGGCACTAACCTGTAGACCTTGTTCGATAGTCTGTTGTTGGAAGCCATTATTCTGGAAAAAAACAAACCAGAACATCACACTTGCCGCCACCGCGCTACCAAACCCTGCCGCAAACCAATGGCTAGGGGTTTTTGTTGCAACCTTATCCAGAGCAGAAAAAACACGCGTTTCAAAGTCTGCACTAGGCTCAGGAATTTCCATTGCTCGAAGGCTTAAAGACAATTCACGTGAAGCGTGCAAATGTTCATTGCATTGCTCACAGCCCGCGACATGTCGTTCAACAACCTGCAACTGAACATGCGATGCCGTACCGCTTAGCATTTCATCGATCATTTTGTGTATTTGTGTACATTCCATTTTTTAGCCCTCTATCTCTGAAAACACCGGCCCAACCGATTCGGTTCCTTGGATCAGTATTTTTCTTAAATTATTTCTTGCTCGATGAACTCTCGATTTAACCGTACCGGATGGAATATCCAATATATCGGCCGTTTCCTGTACGCTAAAGCCTTCCAAATCGTGAATAAGAAGGATTTCACGAAATTCAGGTCGTAGATACTGCAATGCCTGTTTTAAATTTGCCTGTTGTAAATGACGATCAGTTAATGCCTCCGGTGTAGCACCTTGATCTTCAAGTTCTGCGAGCTGCTCTTCGGCTCCATCAATATAACCAAACGGTGAACGGCTCTCACTACGCTTGTCATTGAGATATTGACGAAATAAGGATTTGTATAACCACGGCCGCAGGTTATCAACTTGGTCAAGACGTGATTTGGATTGATACAAACGCGTGACTAAATCTTGGACAATATCTTCGGCTCGATCACGGTTTCGACATAATCGGTATGCGTACGAATAGAGTTCACAAAGATGAGGGCGAATTAAGCCTTCAAATTGATGACGCCAAGACATTTTAAACAGTTTCACCATATCACTAGACACACCTTACTCAAAAAAAGGTTCCCATCATTGTAAAATATAGCTAAATTTATTCGTCACAAATAAAAAAGCCACTCAAATGAGTGGCTTTTTTACGACAGCGATTAAAAACTAATTATCGTCATCACGTTTATCAAGGTTATAAACTTTTAAGTCTTTAGTGGCTTTAATTTTACCCCGATACCCCTGTGTGCGCATAATACGCTTAATCTCGGCAACGCGTGGGCTAGTCACCGGCGTTAAATGTGATAATACAACCATTTTAACCGCCGCCGCTTTGGCGACACCGGCAATCAATGACGGCTCTGTATGCAAAATATGAAACAAGGGATTCGGTGGCGCATCGCCCTGTTCCATCACCGAAGTATCATAAATAAGCATATCGGCACCTTGCGAAATAGCGGCCATATTACCCCGCCCCAAATGGCGTGGACCACGGCCTTTTGTGCCAGTATCGCCAGAATAGACGATGCTATGACCTTTATATTCAATACGAAACGCAACGGCTGGCACCGGGCCATGATCAACGGCTATCGCTTTAACCACTAAACCATCATTGGTCGATAACACGGTTTCGATTGAGGCAAATGGCACCCGTGAAGATAAATCATGTGCCGTATAAGCAAAATTACTAACGGGACCACCCGGCCCCCGAGGACCATCATCGTCACTGATTGCAGCAACAAAGGCCTTAAGGTAATGGTCAACCCCACCATCACCAAGCGAATAATGCCCTTTTACAAAGTTAACCGTAGAAGGATAAATAAGAGAACCATTAGGATAACTCACACCCGGAGTTGCCGCTGGCAAAGCAGATGAAGCCGGCCCGTAAATATTAATTGGTGCGGTACGCCCGGGAAGAGTAATGCCACGTCGTGCCGCTTGCGTACGCGCCATCGTGTGTTGGAAATAAATTGATTTAATAATTGGCGTTAAGTCGCCAGTATGATCAGTATGTAAGTGACTTAATAAAATAAGATCCAGATCTTTAATAATAGTGCCACTTTTAGCTAAACGCTGAAAGGTACCACCACCAACATCCATTAATATACGTGGCTTGCCATCGGTAAAAATGAGGTAACCAGCACTTGCACGCCCTTCAGCCGTTGCCACTGGCCCACCAGAACCGAGTACCATAACGGATAAACTGCCCTTAACTTTATTAACCGCCCGTTCTTTGTCTGCAAAGCTTGACGTTGCAATAGCAACACCGGCTATGACCGCCAAGATCCCCTTTAAAATTTTAAATTTTTGACTCATTACGCTTCCCCTGCAAATTGTTTATTTTATTTTTTATGTGTGTAGCCCATTAGCCTAACAGATAGTCGTGTATAAAATCATCATCTAAACAGGTTAACATCGTAGCCTTATGTGATTTAAGTCACATAAAAATTAAGCATAGTTTAGTTTGTGATCTTTAATTTACTGGGGGGATACGCCTTGTCGCAAATCCATGCCAAGACGCAAAAAATATAAATGAATGTAACTTTGTGACGCGCCGCTTAAGCGACCCGGGCAACGTGCTTTTCAATAACGCGTGTTAATACCATGCTTAAATGGCTTAAAAACAAGGTACCCATATCTGCACGAAATCGATTTTTATCGGTACTACCAATAGCCAATAAGCCAAGGCAGTCACTGTTTTCATCTTTAATTAAGGGTATCAGTGCGGCTGAACGAATTTCTTCATAGTCGTCATTAAATAATTGTTCTAATTGGTCCATTGGCAGGCGGCCACAAACCGGTTTACGATTTTCAATTACTTTATCAAATATTTCCAAATTATAACTATCACGACTGGCCGACTCGGGGATCTGCTGTTGAGAAATTGGCGAACCTTTTAATACTCGGATAGAAACACGATGTGCATCAAAGTCTTTAACTAGGCGTTGTTGAACAAAGTCAATGACCTGGCCAAAAGATTGTGTATCGAGTAAGGCTAAAATAAGCGTATTAAAACGCTGACTGAGCTGTTCATTTTTTTCGGCCACTTTAATTAACGAATGCAGTTTTGTACGGGCGTCTTCTTTTTGCTCCCTCAAAATAGACACCTGCCGTTCAATTAAAGATACCGCACTACCACTTTCATGGAGTAAAACCATGTCCGCTAATAAATCCTGATGCTGTTCAAAAAAACCCGGCTGTTCACGCAAGTACTGAACAACATCATGTTCGGTGATTTTATCCTGCTTTGCCAATGTGTGTTTTTGAATTGCCATCAATACGCGTTTCCTGAACCTTATAATATAAAGACTTTAATACAAAATAAATAAAAAATCACTGACTTATTTGCCCATCAAAAACCAATACCGCATCACCAATCAGCAGCACACTGGCATTTTCTTTGTGTTGTATTTGCAAAGAGCCTCCGGGAAGTTGAACTTGAACATCGTTATCAAGCAACCCCCATTGCTGTGCAACCACCACAGCCGCACACGCACCACTGCCACAGGCTTTAGTTTCACCACTACCACGTTCAAAAACACGTAGGCGAATATTTTGTCGGTCAACAAGTTGCATAAAACCCACATTAACCCGTTGTGGGAAAACAGGATGCGATTCAAGTGCTGAACCAATACTTTCAACCTCAGCTAAGTCGACATCATCCACTAATAAAACAATATGCGGGTTACCCATGGACACAGCACCAAATTCAAGGGACTTTTGATTTACCATTAAACGGTATTTATTTTGTTCAGGCTGATTTAGTTTTTCCATCTTCATCGGTAAAGCAGCGGGAGAAAAATGGGGGATACCCATATCCACCGTCACATTTTCTTTGTCGTCAATATAAAGCTCAATAATGCCACTTTGTGTTTCGACACAAATTTTATTTTTATCGGTTAAGCCTTTCTCACGTACAAAACGCGCAAAACAACGCGCACCATTACCACATTGTTCGACTTCACCGCCGTCTGCATTAAAAATACGATAACGAAAATCAACATCTTCCTGCTGTGTTTTTTCAACTAATAGAAGCTGGTCACAACCAACACCAAAATGCCGATCGGCAATAAATTTAATTTGCTCGGCATTCAGGTTAATGCTTTGTGAAATGGCATCGATAACAACAAAGTCATTACCAAGGCCGTGCATTTTTGAAAATTTAATATTCATAAACTGTTTACTGCGTCCATAAAATTAAGTTGCCTTAACTATTCAGGTAAAAGGCTTTCGCTTGCAAATAAGTCTGGTATTTTTTCGCGTTGACGAACAACATAAACATTATCACCATCAACCATTATTTCCGCTGCCCGTTCACGTGTATTGTAGTTAGAGCTCATGGTAAAACCATAAGCGCCGGACGAACGCACCGCCAAATAATCACCTGCTTTAATACGTAAGGCACGTTCTTTACCCAAAAAATCACCTGTTTCGCAAACAGGGCCAACGACATCATAAACTTTTTCATCTGCATCACTGTGTTCATTGAGTGGTATAATTTTTTGCCATGCCGAATAAAGTGCCGGGCGCATTAAGTCATTCATCGCGGCATCGATAATCGCAAAATTCTTGCCATCATTTTCGTCCGCCGCCTTAATGTATTCGACTTTAGTCACCAAAATACCTGCATTGCCTGCAATCGCGCGCCCCGGTTCAATCAATAACTTAAATTGCCGCTTACCCAACACCCCGGCAACGGCAGTTGCATAGTCCGCAGGCAACGGTGGGTGTTCATCGTCATACTGAATTCCAAGTCCACCACCCAAATCAATATGCTGTAAATGAATGTCTCGCTCTTCTAGGCGATCAATTAAAGCTAACACACGTTTTAGCGCATCAACAAAAGGGGATAAGTCTGTTAACTGTGAACCAATATGGCAGTCCACACCCTGCACATTAATATTTGATAAACTAGCCGCTTTAATATAAACCGCTTCGGCCTGCTTAATGGCAATACCAAATTTATTATCTTTTAAACCCGTTGATATATAAGGATGCGTTTTTGCGTCCACGTCAGGATTAACTCGTAAAGAAACGGGTGCCTGCACATTCAACTGTTTTGCCACATCGTTTAAGGTTATTAACTCGGCTTCAGACTCAACATTAAAACAATAAATTCCTAGTTCCAACGCACGTTGCATTTCATCCGCACGTTTGCCCACACCGGAAAAAACAACTTTTTTTGGATCGCCACCGGCAGCCATAACCCGCTCCAGTTCACCCAACGAGACAATATCAAAGCCCGATCCTAATCTTGCTAATACATTAAGCACAGCTAAATTTGAGTTAGCCTTCACTGCATAACAGACCAAATGGTCATGCGATTTAAGTGCCTCATCAAAAGCCTGCCAGTGGCGTTCAAACGTTGCCCGCGAATAAATATAACACGGTGTACCATACTCACTAACGACGTCAGCAACCGCGACATTGTCGGCAAAGAGTTGCCCATTTTTATATTGAAAATAATCCATACTTAATCTACTTTTTTCATTTGTAACTTTCGTTTTACTTTAATTTAGTATCCGTGTTTTTTTCTACCGACTTTTTTTTCTGGGAATTTGTTACTTGAACGTTATTATCTGTTGTAGTCGGTTTTTCTTCAGCTTGAGCTGTTGTTGCAGGAATATAAAGTGGCCCTTTTTTACCACAAGAAACCGTAACCGCAGCCAGAAAAACCATTAACAACACTGTTTTATAAGCGCTGTTTCGCTGCACTTTATTCCATAAAATATTATCCAACATCATGCCGTACCGTCGTTTATGTTTAAAATCGAAGTATACCGTGTCATCACTTAAATCACACACTTTAAAAGCCTTTTACCTGTCGGCAACAACCGCTAAACTTACACAATATGCGGATCCAGACCAATATCTTTTTATGGGGTTTTTTAGCCTTTGTTTTGCCTTTGACAGCACTGGCATTAGCCGCCACCTATTACAGCCAAGCAAGTTATTTAGAAGATACGCAAAAAAATGTAAGCCAGCATCTGGCCATGTTATCGAGTGAAATTGAACGCCGCCTAGCAACGGATCGCGCTCTCACTTATGGGCTTGCTCAAGCACCAGTGGTACATGAATTTTTAGAGGTTCTGGATAATATCAACCAGCAAAATATCACTGCAGATTTTAACCAGAAAATCGATGCCATAAATCGCTTTTTTGAAGGCTTTCAGACTATTATTCCAGGTACCTTTTTTATCCGCATTTTAGATAATCAGGGTAATACTTTAATTAAAGTGAGTAACAACCTGCGTAGTCAAGCACAGTATGACAGCTTACAAGGCTTTTCCTATGTTGAACCAGAAATTGATAAACCAACCTTTATCACTCAATTACGCGAACTACCCCAAGATGAAGTGAGTACGCTAGTCCTGCCACATAACAAAGCACAATCCAGTTTGTTTAGTCATTTGAGTTTACTGGATAATGTGATCCCACTTTATTATAAAAATAAATGGGTCGGAGCCCTCAGCTTAACAATCCTTGGCGAAGATATAGATAAAATTTTGAACCATGCGATCCGGCCTTTTAATGGTTCATTATTAATTGTAGAAACTAACCCAGATATAAAGAGTCGGCATGGCCTTATTCTTTATGCTGACAAAAATAATTTACGTTTTGCTCATACACGTTTGACAGCAAAATATTTACAAACAACCAACTACACGCAATTGCTCGATAACATACAACATAGTGATGAAAATATTTTGCTCTCCACTGCAATAGCCACAAAAATGGATAGCACCTTATACTTTACAGAAATGACTCCCTACCCTAGCCAGTTTGTAAACTGGATTATGGCACTCAATATTCCAAATACCCGGCTTAGCCAACCCTATTCTAAAATTCGTATTGCCATTTGGTCAATCGCAGGCTTTGCTTTACTTATTGGATTAATTTTGACACAAATTGGTGCGCGACACTTTACTCGTGCATTCTCAGATTTAATATTAAATTTTAAAAATTATGCTAAAGGTGATCATAATCAAATTGCGATTACCGAACATGTTGTTGATGAAATTAAAGACCTCGGCAAGGCCTTTAATGAAATGACCTCTACACTGAATACGGCACATCAGGATCGCGACAAAGCACAACAGATGATGTTACAAAATAGTAAGCTGGCTAGTATAGGACAAATGGCGGCAGGCATTGGGCATGAAATAAATAATCCACTGAATAATATTTTATCTTATGCCAAATTGGCTATTCGTAACCTCGAAAATAACACTGACTTTACTCAACAAAATAAACAAACTTTACTTACTGATCTGCAATCCTTACGAGAAGAAACCTTACGCGCATCGGACATTGTTAAAGGTATTATGAATTTTGCCCGACAAGTACCACCTCATTTTATTGAATTTAATATTAAAGACTGGCTGGAAAGTAGTTTGGCATTAGTACAACAATCTGCTAGCGAGAAATCAATTCAGCTTCATTTTGAATTTAAAACGGAATCTGATACTGAAATAGAACCCTTATTAAAAGGTGATCGCAGTCAGTTGCAACAGGTATTGGTTAATCTGTTACTTAATGCAATTTATGCTTCCAGTAAAAATACTCGTATTAATGTTTGCGCCAATATAAGCACAACACAACTAACAATATCGATTATTGATAATGGCCCGGGGATCAGTCGTAATAATCTTGAATTAATTTTCGATCCATTTTTTAGCACCAAAGATCAGGGGCATGGCACCGGACTAGGGCTGTCCATCAGTCTGGGAATTATTCAGGATCATCAGGGTGAGTTGAAAATTGAGAACAGAACAGGCAATAATGGTGTGATTGCAAAAATTATACTGCCTTTAAATTCGGACTACCGTTAAAACTATGCCAACAGCCACACAAGCTCATATCTTTTTTATTGATGATGACCCAAAAACGGGAGAACTGATGCAGCGTTTTTGTGGTGATGCTAATATCAGTTGTACCATTTTCCAACAACCATCCACCGCGTTAAACGCCTTTAAACAAACTAGTCGGGTTGATTTAATTGTTAGCGATCTGCAAATGCCCGGCATGACAGGTATTGAACTACTAAAAGAAATTCGTAAACTCGATACCAATATTCCTTTTATTATTTTAACGGGCTACGCCAATGTAGATAATGCGATTGAAGCCTTGCGTTTAGGCGCCAGTGACTTCCTTAAAAAACCTTTTGATATGGATGAGCTGTTACTGCTAATTAATAAAACGCTAGCACATCGCGCTCTTGAAATTGAAAACACGTTACTGAAGCAACAACTAAAGCAAACTCAGAATATAGATGGCTTAATTGGCCAGTCTAAATCAATGAATGAGATTGTTCATATTATAAAAAAAATATCCGATATTCGTTGCCATGTGATTATTGAAGGTGAGTCAGGAACCGGCAAAGAACTTGCTGCCCGCGCTATTCATTTTGAAAGTGATTTTGCCAACCAACCCTATGTAGTGATTGACTGTGGCGCCCTCACCGACACCCTGCTTGAAAGCGAATTATTTGGCCATGAAAAAGGGGCTTTCACTGGCGCAAGCAGTACTAAACAAGGCTTGCTTGAAACCGCCCAAGGTGGCACAGTTTTTCTCGATGAAATCGGCAATATGTCCAGTGCCATGCAGGCAAAATTATTACGCGTTATTCAGGAAAACCAGATTACCCGTGTCGGTGGCTTAAAACCGATTAACATTGATGTGCGCTTTATTGTCGCCAGTAACCGGAACCTCAGCGAACTGGTTCAAGCTGAACATTTTCGTCACGACCTTTATCACCGTTTAAATGTTATTAAATTTTGTATGCCAAGTTTGCGGCAACGCAAGGATGATATACCCGCCTTACTGCAATATTTTATCAGCCTTTATTCATCACGTTATCAACGAGATGTAACGGGTTTTAACAGTGCATCCATCCAACAACTTATTGATTATCCTTGGCCCGGCAATGTGCGTGAACTTCAAAATTTGGTTGAACGCCATATTGCACTGGCCGACAAGCCGCTTATGCAGGTACAAAACTTAACGAGTAGCGATATTAACAACAACACCATCGATGACGATCTGCCTGAACTGGCTGAATTAGAACGACGTTATATTTTAAAAGTATTGGCACACTCTAAAAATAACAAAGAACAAACAGCACAAACCTTGGGTATTAATAGTTCAACCCTATGGCGCAAATTAAAAAGTTACCAAGAATAAATCGAGTAAAAATTGCACCGAGAACCCCTAAATTTTATAGCTAACAACCCTTCCAAATCATGCAATTTGCAATATTAATCATGCATTTTGCATGATTTTAACCTTTAAAATCCCCCTAAATCTTGTAAGCATATGATATTAAAGAATAATATAATTTGGCCTGCTCCCTGCAATAATCCTTTCAAAAGTTAACAATAATCAAGAGGAAAATAATTATGCAACGCAGAACCTTTTTAAAAGGCAGCTTAGCGGGCAGTACAGTCGCCGTTGCGATGGGTGCCGGTTTGTT
>CAYYLL010000017.1:0-57032 GCA_964472525.1 uncultured Thioalkalispiraceae bacterium
GACTCAAGTGGCGGAGAAATTACTTTAAATTGTAAAATCGATGTAAATAACAACCATATTTCCAACCCAATATGTGTCGAAAAATAGAAGTGTTTACCTCATACTATAATACTGGTGTTGGCAACTTTATCCTAGCCGTTGTCGGCTCTGGTACTTGTTAATTAAAATAGCAAAATCAAAGGGTTAGAGCCCTATACTCATTGGGTAATTCTGTTGGTTATTTTCGGTGTATTTCAATGATTAATATTTGACCATTTCAGAGTGGCTTTTCATAAGCGGACTTAAAAGTGCCTGATGACAGTATAAAAATAGTCTTTGAAGTCGAGTGTCGGTTTTAATATTAACCTCTGCCGTGTAAAATAAATAAGATTATTTTGTAGGTGTTCGTAACGACAAAAATCAAACGATTGTGCGCGGCTAGTTTCACCGCTTGATACGATTTATATCACCTTAGTGCAAATAATGGCTAACATTTAATCATAATACTTTCATATTAGTAAAGTCTAATTTAAAAGCGTAAATGGGTCACACTTTAGTAAATATGCGGTTGTCAGCCTATTTGAGTTTAGTTAAGCTCTTAGCCTCTTATTATTTTTTAAGTCACCATAAAGGGAAGAACAAAATGGCTATTTATATTGAATATGATGGTATTAAAGGCAACGTAACAGCAGATGGTTATAAAGATCATATCGCGGCAAATACTTTAAATTTTGGGGTAAATCGTGCAGTTAGCATGGAACCAGGTGCGATGAGTAATCGTGAGTCCTCACGCCCACTATTGCAAGAAATTCAGATATCAAAACGCGTAGATAGCTCTGCTGCGGCTCTTTTTAAAGAATCAGTAACAGGTTCTGCAGGTAAGAAAGTTGTTATTAAATTTGTGCGTACAGGTACAGAAAAAGTTGAAGAGTTCATGGACTATACTCTGGAAGATTGTATTGTGAGTGGTTATCATATTTCAGCTAGCGGTGACGAAGAACCGACAGAAAACATTACACTCAGCTATTCTTCAATAATGGTTAATTACAAAGACCATGATAAAACAAATAAAGCAGGTAGTCCTCAACGCGTTGGCTACGACTTAGATAAAGCAAAACTTCTCTAAGTATTTAATGCTGATAATTAAGGTGGAATTTATTTCACCTTAATTATTGTCATGTCTGAATTTCACTCAAATAATATTTAGATGAGTCAACGTTAGGTTACAATTAAATTGATTCAGTTGAATAATTATTTAAGTATGGATTTAATTTTTTACTTTTGAGCTAAGGTAAGTTACCCATAGCTTGGGGTTAAGCATTTATTGCCTATAACCTCATTAGATGAGGATGTCGTACGTATGGGCCAGATAACACAAGATAATCGGAGTATCTCTATCTCTGACTTTTCGTTAGGGAAAGACGTATTACTGCTTGCCGGGTTTAGCGGTAAAGAATTTATTTCAAATACCTTTGAATTTAAAGTTAAAGTTCTGTCTGAGAATTATGAAATAACAGCCGAGCAAATCGTTGCTAAGGTTGGCACTTTAACCGTCCACTCCAAAATAAAACGTTACTTTAATGGCTATGTCAGCGAGTTTACTGCGGGTGACGTTAATGAAAGAAATCTACGGCAATATACCTTTACGATGGTGCCATGGTTGTGGTTTTTAAATCAAACCAATAACAACCGTATCTTTCAGGAAAAGAACACCAAAGAAATTGTTACCGAGGTCTTTAAAGACTTGGGTTTTAACGACTTTCAGTTTAAAGCTGAAGGTGGCAAAAAACGTGAATATTGTGTGCAATACGACGAAAGTGATCTGAACTTTGTTTCTCGTTTGTTAGAAGAAGATGGTATAGCTTATTATTTTAAACATGACGACAAAAAACACATGATGGTGATTGTCGATCAACAAAATGCTTATGAAGAATGCGCAGAAACAAACTTGGAATATTCCAAAGGCAGTAATACAAAATCACAAATAAGTCGTTGGGAACGTCTTAATCATTTCCGCAAAGGTCAGTGGACAATCAATGACTATAATTTTAAAGAACCTGATAAAAATTTAATTAGCAATGCTAAAACAAACAGTAAATTTGCTAATAATGAAAAATTTGAAAATTATGCCTATCCTGCTTCGTACGATACCAATGCAGGAAAAGAATTAGTTAAAATACGCATGGACGCAGAAGAAGTGGCAGTGAACAGAGCAGCTGCAACAAGTAATTGCAGTAGCTTTTATGCGGGTGGTAAATTTAAGTTAGCCAAACATGCGCTTAAAAGTGAAAAGGGTAGCTACGTTATCCTTGAAGTAACTCATCAGGCTAAAGAAAATAGTTATGACTCAAAAAGCGATGTAACTAGCTCGACATACTCTAATGAAGTTGTTTGTATTCCTGCCGATGTTCATTTTAGACCCATGCAAGAGCATATTCGCCCAATGATGAAAGGGCCTCAGTCAGCCATTGTGGTGGGCCCAAAAGGTGAAGAAATTTATATTGATGAATTTGGACGTATTAAAGTCCAGTTTATCTGGGATAGAGTCGGCAAAAAAGATGAACACAGTACCTGCTTTATTCGTGTCGTACAAAGTTGGGCAGGGAATCAGTGGGGTACTTCTTTTATTCCTCGTATGGGTCACGAAGTTATTGTAAATTTTCTTGATGGTGACCCAGACCGTCCCATCGTGACAGGTTCTGTTTATAACGGTAAAAATAAACCTGTTTATAGTTCTAAAACACAAAGTGGCATCAAGACACGTTCCACTAAAAAAGCAACCGCTGAAAATTTTAATGAACTGCGTTTTGAAGACAAAAAAGGCAGTGAACAAATTTATATCCATGCCGAAAAAAATCTAGATGCACGGGTTGAAAACGATGAAACCTTAACGGTTGATAATGATCGTACCAAAACTATCAAGCATGATGAAAATTCAACAATCGAAAACGATCGAAATAAAACGGTTAACAATAACCAAACAGAAAAAATTAAAAAGAATAAAACTATTAATGTCGGTGTTGACCATAACGAAACCATTGACTCAAACATGACCATTCATGTCGATAAAGATTTAAAAGAATCTGTTAGTGGTAACTATACCGAGAATGTTGTAAAAGATTACAGCCTACGTGCAAAAACCATTACCATGGATGCTGACGATAAAATAACAATTAGAACCGGTGCAGCACAAATTGTTATGAAAAGTAATGGTGATATTACTATTAGTGGTAAAACCATTAATATTAAAGGCTCAAGTAATGTTGTGATTAAAGGCAGCAAAGTGCTAACAAATTAATGATGAAGCACTGATTGGTTGAAAAACGTGGAACAAGAAAATAATAATATAATTCGAACATTGGAATCGTCTGAGAAGTCGCTACCTGATATTGCCCCCGGTGAAATTATTATTGGCACTTTAGTGAGTATTGATAAGCAAGGCGCACCACAGGTTGATTTTTCTGGCAATATAACCGAACTGCCACTGGTTGCCATGGCCACGCTGAGTATTACGCAAACCCATATTGGTCGGCAGGTCGCATTATTATTTGCCAATGGTGATTTACATAGTCCGGTTATTATTGGTGTTATTCATAGCCCGCTGCACGACATGCTAGAAAACTTTGATCAATCACAGGTGTTAGAAGCAAAACAAACCACTAAAGATAAAGTTGAACTCAAAACCAATATTGCAGTGGAAGATGTACTTATTGATGGCAAAAAAATAACCTTCGAAGCGCGTGAGCAAATTGTTCTTAAATGCGGTGAGTCCAGTATTACCTTAACCAAAGCCGGTAAAATACTTATTCGGGGTAAGTACCTTTTAAATCGTTCAACCGGTGTCAACCGTATTATGGGTGGCTCGGTGCAAGTTAATTAGTTTAGCATTATGTGGCAACTTCAGAACAACACTCCCTTTGCCGTTCAAAATACTTTCTTTCCGAATGAAGAAGCAATAGACACACTCTATATTGTTGCCCGCGCTACATTTAATATAGGTAAACAATGGACATTAGCCAACGATCAGTTACCCCCTATTGCCGCAGATGAATACTGGACTGAACCGGGTAAGTCGAGTATTAAGCATGCTTCGGACTATCACATTGGTAAACCGTGCAGTGATATTATTATGCTAGGGCATGCCTTTGTACCCAAAGGACAGGAAGCGCGACAGTTAGATGTTAATTTAAAAGTAGGGCAGGTCGCTAAAACGGTACGTGTTTTTGGTGACCGGCAGTGGCTTGATGGGCGTATTACTCAGGCTCGACCTTTTAAAACCATGGCCATGGTTTACGAAAAAGCATACGGTGGTGTACATATTCTGGATGGGCAAATTACCGCCGTTGAAAAACGAAACCCAGTTGGGCGTGGTTTTGCAGGGCAACGCAATACCAAAGAAATGGATGGCGTACAATTACCCAACCTAGAAGATCCTGATAATTTAATTAATGATATTCAGCATCAACCTGTTCCCGCCTGTTTTGGAGTGAGTGCGCCTCACTGGTCACCCCGTTCTGACTATGCCGGTACTTATGACGAAGCATGGCAAACAAAACGTGCGCCGTATTTACCCAAAGATTTTGATAAACGATTTTTTTCAATGGCACATCCAGACTTAATTTATCCGGGTTACCTAAAAGGTGGAGAGTCAGTTGAAATTACCCATATGCACTCGAATGGTTCAGTAAAGTTCAGTGTGCCCAATGTGAAATTAAATTTAGATATTCGAATGGCAGATAAAAGATTTAACCCCACGTTTAATTTAGAAACGCTGATTATTGAACCTAATCAGTTACGTGCAAGTTTAGTTTGGCGTGCAACCTTACAGTGCGACAAAAAAATGTTACAAATAAGTGATATAAAAATCACGATGATAAAATAACCAAGAGAACAGAAAATAATGTCACAAACAACATTTTCAAACGGCCGAGGTATTGCGCATCAAGGCAGCGGGGGTTCAAGTACCGTATTCCCTGATGTTTGTCTAACCCCCGTAGGTAATGCGGTTGTCCCTATTCCTTATGCTAATACGGGGAAGTCAGCCGATACTACGAAAGGTGCCAAGTCGGTTAAAGTTGATGGCGTGATGCCCATGGTGAAAGGTGCATTATATTCAAAAAGTGCAGGTGATGCAGCCGGTTCACGTAAAGGTGTTGCCAGTGGCACCATTGAAAATGTCTGTGAGTTTATGATGTACTCCTTCGATGTAAAATTTGAAGGACGTAACGTTTGTCGTTTAGGTGATCCTTTATGGCATAACAAAAAGAATATCTTGGGCTAAGTTTTATGCATGTTGTCTATTCAAAAAATCGTGACGAACCTGCGAATAGTTCATTTAATAGTGTTTATGAGCAATATGTTAACGAAGCCGCTTTTTTATGGATCTTACGTTCTATAGCAATTAACGAACCACATAATGATAAAAATAATATTTTGCTACTTGAGCAAAGAATCGATAACCAACTGGATGGTTTACTGACATCAATGGATACCTCGTGGCAAGCATGTGAAGACGCACTTGACTTAATTGAGCCGGGTGAAGTTTTTGCTGCGATGAATTTTGCGATGCGAACACACGATTCCATTAAAATTAAAAAAGTAGTTTATGTCGGTCTTAGTTCGGATGCTGCCAAAAAAGGCTTGGTGTCAGCAATGGGTTGGTTACCCAATGATATTGCCAATAATTGGATCGAACGCTTTCTAAATGGCAAAGATATGCAGCATAAATACCTAGGTATTGCTTCGTGTAGTGTGCGGCGAACTGACCCGGGTGAAGCCTTGGTTAGAATTCTAAAACGTGAAGACTGTATACAAGATGTAAATTTATTTTCTCGTGCATTAAGACTTGTTGGTGAATTACGCCGCCAAGATTGTATGCCTTTTCTAATTAACGCGATTAACAATGAAAATGAAACTATTCAGTTTTGGGCAAACTGGTCAGCTATCTTACTCGGGCATCATGCCAGTATCGAAAACTTAAAACCGTTTATATTTAAACCCAATGCACTTCAAGATAAAGCCATTCAGTTAGCTTTTAGAGTGCTTGACGTTGAGCGTGCTAGAGAGTGGATTTCTGAATTATCAAAAGACGACAAACAAGTCAGAGTGGTTATAAAGTCTATCGGGGTATTAGGCGACCCACATGCTATTAATTGGCTAATCAATAAAATGAGTCATCCCCTTTATGCCAAACTTGCGGCAGAATCGTTTACTTATATAACGGGTGTCGATTTCAAAAAAAGCAATCTAACAATGACGCCCCCCGATAACTACCCAACTATTCCAGATAACAATATCGACGACGAATTTGTCGCTTTAGATGAAGATGAAAACCTGCCTTATCCCGATGTACAAAAAATTACATCCATTTGGCAAAAGTTTGGTCAAAAGTTTATTGTCGGTAAACGCTATTTTATGGGCCAACTTATTACAGCTGAATCATTAAAACAGTGGTTGCAAAATGGCTCGCAACGTCAACGTCAAGCCGCCGCACTTGAATTAGCGCTGTGCGAAAACGGATTTCCTTTAGTCAACACAAAAGCCAAAATGGTCAGCGCATGAATATGCCA
This sequence comes from uncultured Thioalkalispiraceae bacterium, assembly GCA_964472525.1. Taxonomy (GTDB): domain Bacteria; phylum Pseudomonadota; class Gammaproteobacteria; order UBA6429; family Thiohalophilaceae; genus SZUA-37. Next base: position 6,549 of record CAYYLL010000017.1, read on the forward strand.
ACCAATATGTATATCGCCGGTATGGGAATGGTTAGCGCAGTCGGTGCAAACACCGCCATGACGGCCGCCGCCGTGAATGCGGGTATTAGTGGTTATGCGCTATCAGAATACTATGGTTTACGAGATAACGCCGTGACCATGGCGAATGTACCCAATGACGCACTGGCAGAAATCGAGGCAGAAATTGATGAAGGTAACCGGTTTAATGAACGCCACTATCGCGTTACCTTGATGGCTATTGCAGCCGTGCGTGAAGCCTGTGCTTTGCAAAAGAGTGACAAAGCCATCCCATTACTACTGGCTATGCCCGATGTACACGAAGACACAGAAGGTTTAAGTCCCATCGTCGATAATATTGAAACGAATTGTCAGCCATGGGTTAATGTGGCACAAAGTCGCCGTATTCATACTGGTCGTGCAGCCGGTATAGAAGCGATTGATTTTGCTTTTCGTTACCTAGGTGAGCAGAACGATAAGTTTATACTGATTGGTGGCAGTGATTCGTATCAAGATTATGATCGCATTACCCCACTTGCCGAAGATGATAGGTTATTAGAAGAAGGCAACATGGACGGTTTTGCCCCCGGAGAAGCGGCCAGTTTTATCTTACTCACCGCCAATCCGGCACTGGCCATGGTGCGTAACCAACATATTATTGCACTCAAGCCACCGGGCATTGCCGATGAAGAAGGCCACCTTCACAGTAACGAGCCCTACCGAGGTGAAGGACTGGATAACGCTTTTAAAAAGGCACTGGTACAACACCAACAAAAGAATATTCACACGATATACAGCAGCATGAATGGTGAAAACCATTGGGCAAAAGAATACGGGGTGGCCTTTATGCGCAACAAAGCCGCTTTTATGGACGATGTTGAAACAAAACACCCTGCCGATATTTTAGGCGATGTGGGTTCTGCCACTAGCTCACTACTTGTCGCACTGGCCGCCGAAGATTTATATAAAAACTCCAAAGCAAAAGCACACTTGGTCACCAGTTCGTCCGATACCGCCAAACGCGGCGCCATCGTACTTGAAAAATTATCGGCGATGGACATAAATTAACTAAGGAATAAAGGTTATGAGTGAATACGGAGAAGGCACTAAAACAGAAAATATTTATGTTGAAAAGCCGGAAGATAAAGACGAAATCAGTGTCCGTCTTACATTATTTTACGATGGTACGCTAAATAATCGGGTAAATATTGACGCTCGGGAAAAAAATTCAAAAGAATTTCAAAAGCTCCAAAAAAGGTGGTTCACAAGTACCGATAGTTTCGACAATGGCCGTACTAATATTGCTATTATGGAACCGCACTTGCAAGTAAAAAAAGGATCGAATGGTTATGATATTTCATTAAAGGAATATATTGAAGGCCAAGGCACTTTCGATTTAAAAGGTGATAGCCTGAAAGGTTATGCATTAGGAGGGGGGGATTCGGGTGTTGCTGATCGTGCGGATCAAGGGATTGATCGAGGAATTCAATTAATCACTAAAAAGGTAAAATCTAATAAATATAGCATTAAAAAATTGACCATTGATGTTTTTGGATTTAGTCGTGGTTCAGCAACGGCACGTTATGCGATTCATTTATTGCTAAAAGGAAGCAGTAAATCCTGTGATAATTTTATTGGGGAATATTCTCAATCAGTTCGTCCTATTATCGAGAGCATTGCCAACTCAGGCATTGAAATTCAAGAGAAAGCCGTTGAGATTTGTTTTGCCGGACTTTACGATACGGTGTTATCGTATTACGGTAGCCAAAATGTCAAGTTTAAATGGGTAGGTAATGTGTTGCAACAAACTGCAGTTAAGCACGCAAAAAAAGTTTTGCACCTTACTGCAGCCGATGAGCATCGTGCTGATTTCCCTCTTCATAATATAAAAAGTTCTGGTAGTAAAGGTGAAGAATATTTTCTTCCTGGCGTACATTCGGATGTGGGTGGTAGTTACAATAAAGCAAATGAAGCAGAGTTAAAAGCCAACTCTTCGAAAAAAGTTTATATGTTAACAACACAAGAAAACAAGACAATTCTAGAAGATTTAGATCGTAAAGTACTAGAAGCAGATATGGCTGATTTAATGAAACAAGGTTGGTATATAAATGATAAAAAAACAAATAAACGAGAAATTGAAATTGAGTCGAGTTTTAATGGAACGGGTTATAGCCCGTATGATGATGATTATGTAACAAACGTTCAAAAACTTAAGGTCAATCGAACAAATATATGTAGTGCCTATTGTAATATACCGCTAAAAATAATGGCTAAATATGCTCGAGCTAAAGATGTAAAGTTAAAGTTAAATAATAAGCTAGATAGAAGAGCTAGAATTATCCTTAAACCATACCCTGTATTGAAAAAATTAGAGACTAAAATTAAAGAGTATATTACAGAAAAAAAAGGTAATGGCCGCTCTAAAGCCGAAGACTGGGTTGGAGAAGGAAAGGAATATAATAAATTTATAATTGAGAATAGAATTCGTCATGATCACTTTAATTTTTCATCGCATCCGGGCGCAGGCTATTCACCTAGAATAGAAGAAGATGAAAAGACCAAAAAACTTAAACGTGTACGTTATATATATGATGCATAAGTTAACCATAATCATCAATATTATTTTTTTACTACTAGTCACAGGATGCAACAATGCCATGAGTAACAACGTAACAAAATTCGAATGGGATGCCACTGAAAGTGCCCCTGAACACTATCCGATGGAAATAATTAACGGTACGTTTATATATAAAGGTGAATCAGAGCGTGGGTTATATATACCCAGTGGTGGAACCTTGGTTGATGGCTGGGGTGATTCAGTTTCATCACATGTCACTGGCGATAAATACAAACCCTTGCCCGATCGGTTAAGTATTACCTTTTTTTCTTATGCTGAAAAACAATTTTATCACGGCGAATTTAAATTACCTTATGATAAAATTCTAGCTCTTTTTAAGGAGGGTGTAGCAGAAAATCAAGCGATGCCGACCTATAGTAGCATTATGGCAGGTATCGCCCCCGGTGGAGCGGTATCGGTGTGGGTCATAGGAACGGGTGGTTATCTTGAAGTATTCTTTGGCCAAGCGGAAAAAATTGATTTAGATCCTAGTGTTGCGTTCGATCTACCGTTTGAAGATAAAGCTGATGAGGATGAATATATGCAGGAAGGATTGATTGAAGTTCTTAAACCCGAAGAAATCGAACATTTAAAAACGAACGGTATCCCTTTTGGTCTGTGGGCTCGCTACCGTCATCAGTATGAATGGGAGCCGGTTCTAACGGAAGGGTTCTCTTTAACCTATATCGATTTTGAATTTTTGAATGGTGAGCGTAATGATAATGATGGTATGTTACTGCGGCCTGTTCCGAAGGAGGTTGCGTTTAAAACTGTTATTAATGATAAAAGAAGAATTTTCTTTGTAATGTTTGATGAGTTTGAAATCATGGATGCCTTTGAAAAATTGGGTGCAAATAATCAAAAAGTCTATATTGAATTTGAGCCTCGATTACCACGGGAAACCACACGAGTCCGGATTTATAATGATAAAGAATCCGTTACTCTAAAAAAGTATAAAAGTAAAAAATAGTATTACCAATATTCAATGAGCTGTTTAATAAAAGGAGTTCTTCTTATTAGTTTACTCAGTACTCTTCTTGGTGGATGTGTGCGCTCTGAACGAATGAGTAACAACGTAACTAAATTCGAATGGGATGCCACTGAAAGTGCACCTAAACACTATCCAATGGAAATAATTAACGGTACGTTTATATATAAAGGTGAATCAGAGCGTGGGTTATATATACCCAGTGGTGGAACCTTGGTTGATGGCTGGGGTGATTCAGTTTCATCACATGTCACTGGCGATAAATACAAACCCTTGCCCGATCGGTTAAGTATTACCTTTTTTTCTTATGCTGAAAAACAATTTTATCACGGCGAATTTAAATTACCTTATGATAAAATTCTAGCACTATTTAAAGAGGGTGTGGCCGCCAATCCAGAGTATCCTACCTATAGCAGCATTATGGCCGGTATCGCCCCCGGTGGAGCGGTATCGGTGTGGGTCATAGGAACTGGTGGTTATCTTGAAGTATTTTTTGGCCAAGCAGAAAAAATTGATTTAGATCCTAGTGTTGCATTTCAGTTACCGTTTGAGAATAGAGCTGATGAGGATGAATATATGCATGAAGGATTGATTGAAGTACTTAAACCTGAAGAACTGGAGAACTTAGAAAAGAACGGCATTCCCTTTGGCTTGTGGGCACGATACCGCCACCAGTATGAATGGGAGCCGGTTCTAACGGAAGGGTTCTCTTTAACCTATATTGGTTTTAAATTTTTGAATGGTGAACGGTATAAAACCCCGGGCATGTTACTGCGGCCTGTTCCGAAGGAACTAACCTTTAAAACCATTATTAATAAAGAAGAAAATATTTTTATTATTAAATTTGATGAATTTGAAATTATGGATGCGTTTGAAAAATTGGGTGCAAATAATCAAAAAGTGTATTTAGAATTCGAGCCACGCATTCCACGAAAGACCACACGAGTTCGGATTTATAATGATAAAGAATCTATCACCTTGAAAAAATATATCAGTGATGATTGGTGAGTTTCTGTAAATAAACACTATGTAAAAAATGCGATGCATCATTTAATAAAAGGAGTTCTTCTTATTAGTTTACTCAGTACTCTTCCTAGTGGATATGTGCGCTCTGAACGAATGAATAATAACGTAACTAAATTCGAATGGGATGCCACCGAGAGTGCCCCAGAACACTATCCAATGGAAATCATTAAAGGTAATTTTATCTATAAAGGTGAAGCTGCTCGGGGTTTGTATATCCCTAGCGGTGGTACGTTGGTGGATGGCTGGGCAGATCCTGTTTCGTCCCATGTGACAGGGGATAAATACAAACCCTTGCCCGACAGATTAACGATTACTTTTTTTTCATATGCAGAAAAACAATTTTACCAAGGCGAATTTAATTTACCTTATGACAAGATTCTTGCCTTGTTTCAACAGGGTGTTGTCAATAACCCACAACATCCGACTGCCAGCCGTATAATGGTTGGTATTGCACCAGGTGGTGCCGTGGCGGTATGGGTGATTGGCAGCGGTGACCGTATTGAAGTCTTTTTTGGTCAAGCAGATAAAATCGATTTAGATCCCAGTGCTGCCTTTGTACTCCCCTTTAAAAGCAAAGCACAATCCGACAAATATATCGAAGAAGGATTGATTGAAGTTCTTGAACCTAAAGAACTAGAAAGCTTAAAAAAGAACGGCATCCCCTTTGGCTTGTGGGCACGATACCGCCATCAGTATGAATGGGAGCCAGTCTTAACGGCAGGGTTTTCAAAAACGTATATTGATTTTGACTTTTTGAACGGCGAATATAATGATAAAGACGGCATGTTACTGCGACCTGTTCCGAAGGAACTAACCTTTAAAACCATTATTAATAAAGAAGAAAATATTTTTATTATTAAATTTGATGAATTTGAAATTATGGATGCGTTTGAAAAATTGGGTGCAAATAATCAAAAAGTGTATTTAGAATTCGAGCCACGCATTCCACGAAAGACCACACGAGTTCGGATTTATAATGATAAAGAATCTATCACCTTGAAAAAATATATCAGTGATGATTGGTGAGTTTCTGTAAATAAACACTATGTAAAAAATGCGATGCATCATTTAATAAAAGGAGTTCTTCTTATTAGTTTACTCAGTACTCTTTCTGGTGGATATGTGCGCTCTGAACGAATGAGTAATAACGTAACTAAATTTGATTGGGATACGAACAAGGCGACACACTAAATGAGCAAAGCAACACAATAAATTAAGGATACGAGAATATGAATAAAGTTATAAAAATAATATTAATTAGTGTTTCACTTTTTTTAGTGAGCTGTGCAAGTGTTTCGACAGGCACGAGTGAAACGATCGATATTAAAGTGGTTAATAAAGACCTTCGTAAGGCTGAAAAAGCACTGCATACCGAGGATATTGAGACGGCTTTATCGATAACAAAAAAGTATGCTGAAATGGGTAATGCAAAAGCACAATTTATGTATGGGCACTATATCTACCTTAAATTTTATGTAGAAAATTATGGTAAAGATATGACTCGAAGAGTACAAAGACAAGAAAATTTAGCCAAAGAGGAAACGCTGAAGTGGATGACAAAGTCTGCTAAACAGGGGTATGTGGGCGGACAGGCATATTTAGGGGGGTATTTTCTTGAAGGTGATTATAAGCGAAATATAAAGCCGGAACGTGTTAAAGGCTTAATGTGGACTATTCTTGCCGCGGCTCAACTAAAAGAGAAGGATAGTGTTGAATCAGCGATTGAAGAGGCTCGGTACAATTTCAATATTACTGATGAAGATATTAAAAAAGCAAAAGAATTAGCTAAGACATGGAAAGTTGACAGTGCAGATTTATAAGAATTAATAAGTATGGGTGGGCAAAATAAAGACTCTATGAATTGATAGGGATGGTAAGAAAGCTTACCCTAGCATTGACGGACCTCACGAAATTTAGTACCACAGGTTATTGTGAAAAAACACTTAAAAACAAGTGATTTTAAGTGTTGACGCGTCAATCTACAGAAAAATATGACTCAACATAAGATTGCATAGTCATTTTATTCCTTCGCAATGACGTACTTTTTACCAAGGATTAATATTTTTTTACTAAGTTGTTATTTTTGATCGATTTCTATTTCAATTTTGTGGGGATTCGTCAGACTCTGACTCCAAGCTCAATAAATGACTGCTCAATTTAATCAATGGGGACCTCTTTATAAAAATATCTTAGCTTAGCAAGATCGTAGTAAAGACTTTCTTATTATTTATGTAGCGCAGAGAAATCTGGGAGTATTAAGATATTATTTCCCGGATTATATTTTATTCAGACTACTCATTAAATAAAAGAAACACCCTGATTTAAGGTATAGTTTTAGCCTGAATTTAAAATTCGAGTCACTGGATTCCCGCTAAAGGCATGCGGGAATGACGAGCATTTCTTATCCCGAGTTCAGGTTAAATACTTAAATCCCCCCATAATAATTGCAATGTTGCGATAGCGGTAATGGCAGCTGTTTCTGCGCGTAATATTCTTGGCCCCAGTTTTACCTGCTCAAATCCATGTTGTAATATTTTTTCGAGTTCTTGTTTACTAAAACCACCTTCTGGTCCAATAATAATTCTAATCTTATCGCCGCAGTTGATTTGTTTTAAGCTAGTTGTTGCCCGTGGTTCAAAGATAATGCCAGGTGTGGTTGATAGTGCTAACCAGTCAGAAATAATTTGTAGTGGGTTGAGTTGAGGTAAAATATTGCGCCCCGATTGTTCGCAGGCATTTTGTATTATCCCTTGCCAATGTGCCTGTCGTTTTATTTCTCGTTTGCTATCGAGTTTTATTGTTGAACGTTCAGCAGCTAATGGAGTAATACTAGCAACACCTAATTCGACTGATTTCTGAATGGCAAAATCGAGTTTGTCATTTTTAATTAGGCTTAATCCCAATTCAATATGCAGGGGCGAGGTCGTATTGTTTTCCTGTTGCTGTTCAATAGTAACGGATGTTTGTTTTTTTTCTATGCTTTCGATGTGGGCAGTAAATTCTTTACCCTGTGCATTAAATAAGATCAGTTGATCTTTTTCTCGTAAACGTAAAACGTTTATCACATGCCGGTGTGCTTCGGTATATAATTGGATAGTTTGGCCAGAGTCCAATGTTTGATTTAGATAAATGCGGGGGATACGCATTTTATTTTACACTTGTGACAAATTTAGATTATTCCATAAGGCTTTGGTTGGTGCGGTTTGATTCATGGTATAAAAATGTAAACCAGGCGCGCCAGCGGCCAATAATTGTTCACATAGGTGAGTAACGACTTCTTCACCAAAGCTGCGTATGGATTGTTTGTCGTCACCATAGGCTTCCAGACGTTTACGGATCCATCGCGGAATTTCCGAACCACACATATCAGAGAATCGAGCTAATTGAGTGTAATTGGTAATGGGCATAATACCGGGCATAATGGGGATAGACAGGCCACGTTTTTCACAGGCATCGACAAAATTATAATAAGCATCGGCATTAAAAAAGTATTGTGTTATAGCACTATTGGCACCTGCTTCAACTTTCCGTTTAAAATTATCAAGATCGACTTCGGCGTTAACGGCCTGAGGATGAAATTCAGGATAAGCAGCAACTTCAATATGAAAATGATCGTTGTATTTATTACGAATAAAACTAACTAATTCATTAGCATAATTAAATTCACCATGATTACCTGCACCGGAACCGGATGGCATATCACCTCTTAATACAACCAGTTGCTTAATACCATTACTCTTGTATTGTTCGAGTAGGCTAACAATAATTTTATTGTCTGTTCCCATACAAGATATATGTGGTGCGGCATTAAAGCCTGCATTCTTTATATCGAGTACGGTTTCCATTGTACCATCTTGCGTACTACCACCGGCTCCAAAGGTAACAGAAAAATATTTAGGCTTAAGTTTACCTAGTTCAGAGCGAACTACTTTTAATTTTTCGGCACCTTCGGGAGTTTTGGGTGGAAAAAATTCAAAACTAAATTGTTTGGTGTGTTTTTTTTGTGATTCCATATTTTAAACCTTTATAAACCATGAAGGACACAAAGAAGGCAATAAAAATTAATAAATTTTTAGTCTTCTTCGCATCCTTCGTGGTTAATATTATTATTACTTAGTAACGGTAATGATTTGGTTTGAAAGGTCCTTCAACCGGCACACTAATGTAATCGGCTTGCTCTTGAGATAACGTGCTTAAGTGAGCGCCAACTTTCTGTAAATGTAAGCGTGCTACTTTTTCATCAAGAATTTTCGGCAATATATAAACTTCATTCTTATAATCTTTAGAATTTTTGTAGAACTCCATTTGTGCCATGACCTGATTAGTGAATGATGCTGACATAACAAAACTTGGATGGCCTGTTGCGCAACCTAAATTCACTAAACGACCTTTTGCTAAAACAATGATTTTCTTGCCATCAGGGAAGATAACATGATCAACTTGTGGTTTAATTTCTGACCATTCGTATTTTTCAAGGGAAGCAATATCAATTTCAGAATCGAAGTGACCGATGTTGGATACAATCGCTTCATTTTTCATTTTAATCATATGGTCGTGATTGATAACATTCATGTTACCGGTTGTGGTTACAAAAATATCACCTTGTGAACAAGCTTCGTTCATATCAACAACACGGTAGCCTTCCATTGCAGCTTGTAATGCACAGATGGGATCAATTTCAGTAACCCAAACTGTTGCGCCCATGCCTTTAAATGCTTGCGCACAACCTTTACCTACATCACCATAACCTAAAACAACGGCGATTTTACCGGCAATCATGACATCGGTTGCACGTTTGATACTGTCAATTAAAGATTCACGACAGCCGTATAAGTTATCGAATTTCGATTTAGTGGCTGAGTCATTCACGTTCATTGCAGGGAAAAGTAATTCACCTTTTTCTTGCATTTCATATAAACGATGAACGCCCGTTGTGGTTTCTTCGGTTACACCTTTCACACTTTCTGTGATATCGCCCCAGACACTTGCACCCGATTTAATGGTGCGACGTAATACATCAAGCACGGCTTTGTATTCTTCATTGTCATTGTCTTTTGTTGCAGGGATGGCGCCAGCTTTTTCAAACTCGACACCTTTATGAACTAATAATGTTGCATCACCACCGTCATCAAGAATCATGTTGGGTAATTTTCCATCGGGCCATAATAAGGCTTGCTCAGTACACCACCAGTATTCTTCGATGGTTTCACCTTTCCATGCAAAAACCGGAATATTTTGATCGGCAATCGCCGCAGCCGCATGATCTTGAGTTGAAAAGATATTACAGGAAACCCAACGAACTTCAGCACCCAAAGCAATCAGGGTTTCGATAAGTACCGCCGTTTGAATGGTCATGTGGATACTGCCCATGATACGGCAGCCTGCGAGAGGTTGTTCATTGCCAAATTCTTCACGTAATGCCATTAGTCCGGGCATTTCAGTTTCGGCAATTGAAATTTCTTTGTGGCCCCATTCAGCAAGTGAAATATCGGCAACTTTATAATCGCTAAAATCAGCGTTCATACGTCATTCTCCTAAAAGTAAATAAGAATGAGCGCCGTTTATCCAGTAAATGGATCTGCCTCTTTCTGAGCCTGACGAAAATATATTCCGCTGCAGCGCCCCTCATAAAAGACAGTAAAAATTAAAAACGTAAGTATAGACCCTTTTTATAGATGGTGCTATTTAACCTCAGCTTTGTATAAGAAACCAGATTGCTTCGCTATCGCTCGCAACGACAAAAATGGGGTCATTGCGAACGATAGCGTGGTCATCTTTAAAATTTAGATCCCCGCTGCATCTTTTAATGCATCGGCTTTATCGGTTTTTTCCCAACTAACATCAATATCTTCACGGCCAAAATGTCCATAGGCCGCTGTTTTCTGATATATCGGTTGTAGTAAGTTAAGCATATGGACAATGCCGCGTGGGCGTAAATCAAAATGTTCGCGTACCAGTTCAATTATGCGTGCATCGCCGAGTTTGCCCGTGCCAAATGTTTCAATGCTAATTGAAGTGGGTTCGGCAACCCCAATGGCATAAGACACCTGAATTTCACAGCGTTCTGCCAGGCCTGCGGCCACAATATTTTTGGCCACATAACGACCTGCATAAGCGGCAGAACGATCGACCTTAGATGGATCTTTGCCAGAGAACGCGCCACCACCGTGTCGTGCCATACCACCATAGGTATCGACAATAATTTTGCGGCCGGTTAAACCGCAGTCACCGACCGGGCCACCGATAACGAAACGGCCGGTTGGATTAATAAAATACTGGGTATTTTTATCTAGCCATTCAGCGGGTAAAACAGGTTTGATAATTTCTTCCATGACGGCTTCTTGCAGGGCTTTATTATTAATGTCGTCATCGTGTTGTGTTGACAGTACAACGGCATCAATGCCGACAGGTTTATGGTTTTCATAACGGAACGTGACCTGACTTTTTGCGTCAGGACGTAACCACGGCAAGGCACCATTTTTGCGTACTTCGGCCTGACGTTTCACTAAACGGTGGGCAAAGGTAATTGGCGCGGGCATGAGTACGTCGGTTTCATTACTGGCGTAGCCAAACATTAAGCCTTGATCGCCAGCCCCTTGTTCTTTGTCATCGCCTTCATCCACGCCCATGGCGATATCGGCAGACTGTTTGTCAATACTGGTGAGTACCGCACAAGAACCATAATCAAAACCCATTTCTGAGCTGTTATAGCCAATTTCTTTGACGGTATCGCGTACTATTTGTTGCATATCTACCCATGCACTGGTGGTAATCTCACCGGACAATACCACCATGCCGGTATTAATCATGGTTTCACAGGCAACACGCGCTGTTTTGTCTTGTGTGAGGATGGCGTCTAAAACACCATCAGAAATTTGGTCTGCCATTTTGTCTGGGTGGCCTTCGGACACAGACTCGGATGTAAACAGGTAATCACTCATTATTTTATTTCCTTTCATAAAAAAACCGCTTTAGCGATGACTAAAGCGGTTCTGGTATTTGGACCTGTTGAGGTGCGCCGCTTTAGCCGTACTTATTAAGCGCCCGCAATCTGAATTCAAATCGGCGCTGTTGGTGTGATTATAGTGCTTATAGTGGCGATGTCAAAACTTATGGAATAAATTTCTTTTAATTTTTTAGGTTAAAACATACACATCATAGCGGGTTATTTTGCTTTCAATGCTCATTGTGGGTTGTTTATCGGTTAATGTTGCTGCCCCTTTTGGCCGTTTAACCACCACACGTTTTTTTGCTTTTTGTAAGGCAAGCTCGAATAAAGCTGCGTTATCGGTATCGTGACCGAGTAGTTTTTGCAATATTTGCATGTTTTTTTTAACCGCAGCCGATTTTTTTCGGTGTGGATACATTGGGTCGAGATAGATTATATCCGGCCGGTTTGGCGTTGTTTTAAGAAATTCGGCTGCATCGGTGTGAATAAGCTCAAATCCCTGCTCGTTAATCGTCTTAAATTCATCTTCTTGTTCGGCTCGAATTAATGCATTTTTAACCAGTTCAGCGACAACCGGATTTTGCTCAATAAGGGTAACCGAACAGCCGAGGCAGGCCAGTACAAAAGCATCTTTTGCCAGACCGGCGGTGGCATCTAGCACGTTTAATGGTAGTTTGTATTGTTTTAAACCAATGGCTTTTGCAATGGCTTGCCCCTTGCCGCCACCGTATTGGCGGCGGTGTGCTAGCGCGCCCGATAAAAAGTCCACATGAATGGCCGTGTTGGTTTGTTGGTCAATCAGTTCAACAAACGCTTCCTTATAATAAAGAATAAAAGGTGTGGATACGGTATCGGTTGAGCTGATGGGTAGTGAGTGCTTACGGGCAAACTGGCTTGCCACCACCGCCAGATGGTCGGATTGATAGCAAACAGTTACAAGATTTGTCATTGGTGAATTGTAAAGGGAAGAAATATCATTCGCAATGATGGCATAATGTATCGTATTGAATTATTTATATTTTAAGGAGAGCCATGGTGGTTAGTTTAGAAACTCCAGTCTGTGATTTTGATGTGCCTGCTATTGATTTTTCATTAGCGGGTGTCGACGGTCAAACTTGGTCGTTACAGGATTGTGCGGGTGAGAAAGGGTTGTTGGTGATGTTTATCTGTAATCATTGCCCTTATGTGAAAGCTGTTTTTGAGCGGATAGTGCGAGATACGTTGGAATTAAAGTCGTTAGGGATTAACAGTGTGGCAATTATGTCAAATGATCCTAAGCAATATGAAGAAGATTCCTTTGAGAACATGAAAAAAGTAGCGGATAGCGCAGGCTTTTCTTTCCCATACCTGTCGGATAAAACGCAAGAGGTTGCTAAAGCCTACGGTGCGGTTTGTACGCCGGATTTCTTCGGTTATAACGCCAAACTGGAGCTGCAATACCGTGGCCGTTTGGATGCCAGCCACAAACAGACCGCCGAGGGTGATGTTAAACGGGATTTATTTGCTGCCATGAAACAAGTGGCACAAACTGGGCATGGCCCCAAAGAGCAGATCCCGAGCATGGGTTGTTCCATTAAGTGGTTAGATGAATGAACCTACTTGGCATATATATCATAAGTCATTGTTTTTAGTTGTTATTTGATTAAATTCACTTATCTTCCCCCTAGTACACCTTATATAAAGGCAACTATTTCAACTTAAATCAAAACAAAGTCCATTTCGGCTTGCTGTCATCGGGCATAAATGGGAAAATTGCCGGCTCATTTTATTGGGTTATCGGTTGGATACCCTGACGTCGCCTAAAAAGGCTTAACCTAACGTCCAAAATGGTAGCTGGTTGTACCAGACGAATTAAACACTGGTTTGTAATGCAGACCGGAGGGCTAGACTTTTTGCTTAAATTCCCAGAAACATTTAAGTATTTATAAGCGCTAGCCTAAATAAAAGAACATAGATATTTTTGATTTTCAAACTTACAAGGGAGACATTTATATGTCATCACGTACTGAACTAGCGAATGCTATCCGCGTTTTAACGATGGATGCTGTTCAAATACCGAACTCAGGGCACCCGGGTGCACCAATGGGGATGGCGGATATTGCAGAAGTCTTATTCAACGACTTTATGAAGCATAATCCAACCAATCCTAAATGGGCCGACCGCGACCGTTTTGTTCTGTCTAACGGCCATGCTTCAATGATGCCTTATTCTGTATTGCACCTAACAGGATATGATCTGTCGATTGATGATTTAAAATCTTTCCGTAAATTACATTCTAAAACACCGGGTCATCCTGAATATGGCTACACTCCCGGTATTGAAACAACCACTGGCCCATTAGGCCAAGGTGTCACCAATGCGGTGGGCATGGCGTTAGCTGAAAAAGTGATGGCAGCGCAGTTCAATCAAGGCGGACATGAAATTGTTGATCATAATACTTACGTTTTCTTAGGCGATGGTTGCTTAATGGAAGGTATCTCGCATGAAGCTTGTTCGCTAGCAGGTTCTTTCGGTTTAGGTAAATTAGTTTGCTTCTACGATGACAACAATATTTCTATCGACGGTAATGTTGATGGCTGGTTTGCTGACGATACACCCAAACGTTTTGAAGCCTATGGTTGGCAAGTTATCAGTGTTGATGGCCACGATGCGGATGCAATTAAAAAAGCAACTGAACAAGCCATTGCTGAAACAGCTAAACCTACATTAATTTGCTGTAAAACAGTGATTGGTAAAGGCGCGCCAAATAAAGGCGGTGGTCATCATGTACACGGTGAAGCTTTAGGCGCAGACGAAATTGCAGCAACACGTAAAAATTTAGGTTGGGACTACGAGCCATTCGTTATTCCTGATGAAATTTATAAAGGCTGGGACGCGAAAGACGCAGGCAGTAAAGCAGAAGCGGCATGGGATAATAAATTTGCAGCTTACAAAAAAGAGTTCCCTGTTAAAGCGGCCGAATTTGAACGTCGTATGGCCGGTGACTTACCTGCAAACTTCTCGGAAGAAGCGGATAAATTTATCGCAGCGGTTAATGAAAAAGCTGAATCACCTGCCACTCGTGTTGCCTCTAAAGGCGCCCTTGATGGTTTCGCACCCTTCCTTCCTGAATTTTTAGGCGGTTCTGCCGATTTAACGCCTTCAAATAATACCTTTAATGCAAAAAGTGTTCGAATTAATGATAACAATGGTTCAGCAGAAATGAATTTTGCGGGTAACTATATTTCTTATGGCGTACGTGAGTTTGGTATGAGTGCCATTATGAACGGTGTGACTTTGCATGGCGGTTTAATGCCTTATGGCGCAACCTTCTTAATGTTTTCTGAATATGCACGTAATGCTTTGCGCATGGCAGCATTAATGAAAATTCGTAGCATCTTTGTTTATACGCACGATTCAATCGGCTTAGGTGAAGATGGTCCAACGCATCAAGCGGTAGAACAAATACCTACCCTTCGTATGATCCCTAACATGGCTGTATGGCGTCCTTGTGATACGGTAGAAACTGCCGTTGCTTGGAAAGATGCAATCGAAAATAAAGCACGTCCATCTACTTTAATTTTCTCGCGCCAAGGTTTAGCTTTCCAAGCACGAGATGCAGCTACTATTGCTAACGTTGCAAAAGGTGGTTATATCCTTAAAGACACAGACGGTACGCCAGATGCAATCGTTATTGCAACCGGTTCTGAAGTGGCACTTGCAATGGAAGCAGCAGAAGCATCAAGTAAAAAAGTACGTGTGGTTTCTATGCCTTCAGTTGAAGTGTTCGAAGCGCAAGACGATGCCTACAAAGAGTCAGTCTTACCTAAAGCAGTAACTGCACGTGTTGCAGTTGAAGCTGCGATTATGGATGCTTGGTGGAAATACGTTGGTATAGATGGTGCAGTAGTGGGTATGACAACGTTTGGTGAGTCAGCCCCTGCCCCTGAGTTATTTAAACACTTCGGTATTACTACTGAAAATGTGGGCAAAGCTATCGATAGCGTTTGCAAATAAATAATTAAAAGCCGCCGAATGTTATGTTCGGTGGCTAATTTATTAAGAATAAAATTTATGATAAAAACTTTTAGGAGAAATAACAATGACTATTAAAGTCGGTATTAACGGTTTTGGCCGTATTGGTCGCATGGTATTCCGTGCTGTATATAAAGAATTTAAAGACATCGAAATCGTTGGTATCAATGATTTATTAGATGCTGATTATTTAGCATACATGCTTAAGTATGATTCAGTTCACGGTCGTTTCGATGGCGAAATCGCACACGAAGCAGGCGCGTTAATTGTTAACGGTAAAAAAATCCGTTTAACAGCAGAACGTGATCCAGCCGACCTTAAATGGGGTGACGTTAAAGCAGACATCGTTATCGATTGTACTGGTTTCTTCTTAACTGAAGAAAGTTGTCAAAAACACATTGATGCAGGCGCAGGCAAAGTTGTTCAATCTGCACCTTCTAAAGATGGCACGCCAATGTTTGTATATGGTGTTAACCATAACGAATACGCAGGTCAAAAAATCGTTTCTGCAGCATCTTGCACAACAAACTGTTTAGCACCTGTTGCTAAAGTGTTAAACGACACTTGGGGCATCAAACGTGGTCTGATGACGACTGTTCATGCTTCAACTGCAACTCAAAAAACAGTGGATGGCCCATCTATGAAAGATTGGCGCGGCGGTCGTGGTGTATTTGAAAACATCATTCCTTCTTCTACTGGTGCGGCTAAAGCGGTTGGTGTTGTATTACCAGAACTTAATGGTAAATTAACCGGTATGGCTTTCCGTATTCCTTCAGCTGACGTATCGGTTGTTGATTTAACGGTTGAGTTAAACAAAGAAGCTTCATACGAAGACATTTGTAAAGCAATGAAAGCCGCTTCAGAATCTGGCGATATGAGCCGTACTTTAGCGTACACAGACGAAAAAGTTGTTTCAACTGACTTCCGTGGTGTGGGTTTCTCATCAATCTTTGATGCAGAAGCAGGTATCGCATTAGATAGCACATTCGTTAAAGTGGTTTCTTGGTATGATAATGAATATGGTTATACATGTAATATGATGCGGTTCGTAGAACACGTAGCAAACAACTAAGCGGATTTTTTGCCCTCTGAGGGCGTTGCTCGTCTGATTTTGAAATACTCATGTGCTACGCGCACACTCCGTTTTCAAAATCAGCCGGCGCCTTCTCAGAGAACAAAATCTCTCGCTTAGTCAAGCTTGATGAGATATTTTAAAAATTTTTAGCTTGGTTAGTTGTCATTCCCGCGCAGGCGGGAATCCAGCTATTATATGTAGGTTGGGTAACACCCAACAAAATAAATAAGTAGCATTATTTAAAAATTATTCGTTAAGTTATTTGTGGAAAGTAATTTACCAAACAGTTTTTAAAAATTAAAATTTATATTAGAAGAATTTAGGAGACATCCATGTCTGTAATTAAAATGACTGATCTCGATCTTGCCGGTAAACGCGTTCTTATTCGCCAAGATCTAAATGTACCGATTAAAGACGGCAAAGTTTCGAGTGCTAAACGTATCGAAGCCTCACTGCCAACTATCAAGCATTGTATTAAAGCAGGTGCGCAAGTGATGTTGATGTCTCATTTAGGGCGACCTACTGAAGGTGAATCTGCAGCTGAGTTTTCTTTGTCTCCTGTTGTTGATTACCTAGCAGACTCGTTGGGTAAAGAGGTTAAATTAATTGCTGACTATTTAAACAATAAACCCGAGCTGAGCAATGGTGATGTTGTTGTTCTCGAAAACGTTCGCTTTAATGTGGGTGAAAAGAAAAACGAAGATGATTTATCAAAAGCCTATGCGTCACTTTGTGATGTTTATGTTATGGATGCCTTTGGTACGGCGCATCGTGCGCAGGCATCAACTCACGGTGTTGCTAAATTTGCAGCTACTGCTTGTGCCGGGCCACTGCTTGCAGGTGAATTAGAAGCATTAGGTAAAGCACTCGATAATCCTGCACGTCCTATGGTGGCGATTGTGGGTGGTTCAAAAGTTTCAACTAAATTAACTGTTCTGGAATCTTTATCTAAAATTGTTGACCAATTAATTGTCGGTGGTGGTATTGCAAATACTTTTATTGCCGCTGATGGCCATAATGTCG
The DNA here is from genome assembly GCA_964472525.1 of uncultured Thioalkalispiraceae bacterium. GTDB lineage: Bacteria > Pseudomonadota > Gammaproteobacteria > UBA6429 > Thiohalophilaceae > SZUA-37. Next base: position 24,238 of record CAYYLL010000017.1, read on the forward strand.
GTAAATCGCTTTATGAAGAAGATTTAGTGCAAACAGCCAAAGACTTAAAAATAGCGGCTGAAGCAAAAGGGGGCTCAATTCCTGTGCCTACGGATGTAGTTTGTGCGAAAGAATTTGCAGAAACGGCAGAAGCTAGCCTAAAAGGTGTAGACGAAGTTACAGATGATGATATGATTTTTGATATTGGCCCTGACAGCGCAAAAGCACTGGCCGAGATTATTAAAAATGCGGGTACCATTGTATGGAATGGCCCAGTGGGTGTTTTCGAATTTGACCAGTTTGGTGAAGGTACTAAAGCGATTTCAATGGCGATTGCTGAGTCTCCTGCATTTTCAATTGCTGGTGGTGGTGATACTCTGGCGGCGGTTGATAAGTATGGCATTGCCGATAAAGTATCTTACATATCAACTGGTGGTGGTGCTTTTCTGGAATTTCTTGAAGGTAAAGTTTTACCTGCCGTTGCTATTTTGGAAGAACGTGCGAAGTAATATAAGTATTCGCATTTTATAATTTTAATATAAATAAATTTAAAGAGAATAAATAACCTTTTATGAGAAGAACAAAAATTATTGCGACCCTAGGTCCGGCTACACGCGATGCCAAGATGTTAGATAAAATTATTGAGGCTGGAGTAGACGTTGTTCGAGTTAATTTTTCTCATGGTAGTGCAGATGAGCATCTGGAAATAGTTGAACGTTTACGCAATCGCGCGCGCGCACATGGTCGCCAAGTTGGTGTGCTATGTGATTTACAAGGGCCAAAGATCCGTATCGAAAAATTTAAAAATGGCAAAGTTGTTCTTGATGAAGGTGCCAATTTTACATTGGATATGGATTTAGCTGTCGATGCCGGTACGAACGAAGTTGTAGGTTGCAGTTACAAAACGTTAGCCGATGACGTTAAACGCGGTGACACACTCTTATTGGACGATGGCCGTATAGTATTATGGGTTGATTCCATCGATGGTAGTAAAATTAATTGCCGTGTTGTAGTCGGTGGCGATTTGTCAGATAGAAAAGGTGTTAACAAGCAAGGTGGTGGCTTATCGGCTGCTGCGTTAACAGAAAAAGATAAAGAAGACATTAAGCTTGCGGCTAAAATGAAAGCCGACTATCTAGCAATTTCTTTTCCGCGTACTGCAGCAGATATAAATGAAGCACGTGAATTAATGGTGGCTGCGGGTGGTTATGCACATATCGTTGCAAAAATTGAACGTGCTGATGCGATGGATAACATCGAAGAAATTATTGAAGCCACTGATGTGATTATGATTGCGCGTGGTGACTTGGGCGTTGAGATTGGTGACGCGGCATTACCGCCGGTACAAAAACGTCTTATTCAATTAAGCCGAACCATGAACCGGGTTGTGATTACGGCAACACAAATGATGGAGTCGATGATTGAAAATCAAATACCGACTCGGGCGGAAGTATTCGATGTGGCTAACGCAGTATTAGACGGAACCGATGCGGTGATGTTGTCAGCCGAAACAGCAGCCGGTAAATACCCTGATAAAGCCATTGAAGCAATGGATCGTGTTTGTATTGAAGCCGAAAAGTCACTTCAGGTTACCCGCTCAGATCACCGTATTAATACCGAGTTTAAACGTATTGATGAAGCTGTCGCAATGGCATCAATGTACACCGCTAATCATCTGGGTGTAAAAGCGATTGCGGCTTTAACGGAATCGGGTTCAACCACGCTGTGGATGTCTCGCATTAGTTCGGGTATTCCTATTTATGCTTTAACCAGCATTGTCGAAACTCGCCGCAAAGTAACCTTGTATCGTGGTGTGTATCCAGTTAGTTTTGAAGCATTAGAAGAAGATCGTGCCACGGTTAGCCGTGAAGCTATTGATGAATTATTACGTCGTGGTGCTGTGCGTGAAGGTGATTTAGTTATTATTACCCGCGGTGATTTAATGGGCGTGGGTGGCGGTACCAATGCAATGAATATTGTACGGGTTGGAGGTGCTTTAGAGCAAAGTATCGAACCAGAAGGTAATTAAGTCTACAAACTTATACCTAAGAATTTTTAAGTAAAAATATTATTAACAACAACTATTTTAAAATCAAACGAAAGGAGGTCTAACATGGCCCTTATTTCTCTACGACAATTACTGGATCATGCCGCTGAAAATAGCTATGGTATGCCAGCGTTTAATGTAAACAACATGGAACAGGTTCATGCCATTATGCAGGCGGCTAATGAAGTAAACAGCCCTGTTATTATGCAAGGTTCAGCCGGTGCGCGTTCTTATGCAGGCGAACCGTTCTTACGTCATCTAATTTCTGCTGCGATTGAAATGTATCCACATATTCCTGTTGTTATGCATCAGGATCATGGTTCAGAGCCAGCAGTGTGCTTGCGTTCAATCCAGTCTGGTTTCAGTTCAGTTATGATGGACGGTTCTTTAGAAGCGGATATGAAAACACCTTCAAGTTTTGAATACAATGTTGCTGTTACTAAAGAAGTTGTAAAAATGGCACATGCTGGTGGTGTATCGGTTGAAGGCGAACTCGGTTGCTTAGGTTCATTAGAAACAGGCGAAATGGGTGAAGAAGATGGTCACGGTGCAGAAGGTAAATTAGATTTAGATATGCTGTTAACCAGTGTTGATGAAGCGGCTGACTTTGTTGAACAAACAAAAGTCGATGCTTTAGCAATTGCAATTGGTACTTCTCACGGTGCTTACAAATTTACAAAAGAACCTGATGGTGAAGTTTTACGTATTGATCGTATTGAAGAAATTCATGCGAAATTACCTAATACTCACCTTGTTATGCACGGTTCATCGTCAGTGCCACAGGAATGGCTTAAAATTATTAATAACTACGGTGGTGATATGGGCCAAACGTATGGCGTGCCGGTTGAGGAAATTGTTAAAGGTATTAAATCGGGTGTGCGTAAAGTCAATATTGATACCGATTTACGTATGGCATCAACCGGTTCTGTTCGTCGGCATTTGGCTGAAAACCCAAGTAACTTCGACCCACGTAAATTCCTTAAAGAAGCAACGGCCGCAATGAAAGGTATTTGCTTAGCACGTTTTGAAGCTTTTGGTTCTGCTGGCAATGCAGACAAAATTAAAGTTGACTCTTTAGAGACCATGATCAATTACTATAAATAAGTTATCTTATAGTATGGAAAGGGGGGGCTTTATAGCTCCCCTTTTTTTATAAATTTTAAATATAATATTGCTATGCCTCTGTAGCTGGCTGTCTGTGTAGCGTCAAAAATATACCAATCCTTCTATTTCATTTTCTAAGCTTTTGATTTATCCCAATAATTCAATAATTTAAAGTCTTTTACTTTCCAGTCGATAATACAGATACGGACGTTCCAAATGTTACGACAGTGGTCGTTGGAGGTAATTGCCATGGGTATACAACGTAAGAAGCTTGCAACAAAGCATGTTTTAGGCTTAAAGACTAAAGCTAAACGCGATCAAAGAAATACCACAAAAAATATAAACATGCTGATGTTATTGGCAACGTTTTTACTGATATTGATTATTGGGCAGCAAATAGCACATTCAGCAACAAAACCAACCTTGAATAAGACTAGTTATTCAGAAATGGAAGCCATCAATAAAGGTATGGGTTTAATTCAAATAAGTGCGAATGCGCAAGTTCAAAATGAACAATTCAATGCAGGTGTAAAAGCGTATCTCAATCAGGAATATGCACTGGCTTTACGTTTGTTTGAACCGTTGGCAATGCGTGGGCATAGTGCATCACAATATTATCTGGGTGTGTTATATGACATTGGAGATAAATCGGGTGGCAATGCACGGGTTGCTTATCAATGGTATCGCCTAGCGGCTATCGGTGGTGATGATCGTGCGCAGCATAATTTGGCGGTTGCGTATGCGAAAGGCGAAGGTGTCGAAGCGAATTTAGGAAAAGCAATGAAGTGGTGGATGATTTCCTCTTTACAAGGCAATGCTGACTCGCAATATAATCTTGGAATTTTGTACGCCATGGGGCAAGGAAGTGTACAGCGAGATATTGTTAAAGCAATGAAATGGTGGCGTAAAGCCGCAACCAGTGGCGATGCGGTTGCTCAATTTAACCTTGGAACCATTTATGCGAATGGTGATAGCGGTGCAAAAAATTATTGTGAAGCTGAACGTTGGTGGGTTCAGTCTGCAGAAAGCGGCTTTACTGAAGCATCGGTTGCTTTAACGGTATTGCGTAAACGGAGTGATTACTATAATTGTAAATAAAAAATAAATGTCTGACTTCAAGAAGTTATATTTAAAAAGAGTGATTGATAAATATTATTTCATTTGATTTTTTTTCTAAATTGACATGTATCCGTGCGATCACTGCATTATTTATTTTAAAGTTATAAATTCCCTGTGGTGGTGTCTTAATAATGTGTGCAAGGATGGCACGAATAACACCGGCATGTGCAATGATTAAAATATTTTTATTTTTAAATTGTTCAACCAGTCTTAGATAAGATGCGATCACACGTTGTATAAATGTATTCAAATTTTCACTATTGGCAGGGCGATTATTAACGGGATCGGCATAAAAATTATTATATTCGAATAAATTATTTTTCTTAACCTGTTCACGGCTTAAGCCTTCCCATGAGCCAAACCCTATTTCTTTAAAATCATCTTCAATCTGTAATGGAATATTGTTTTTTTGGGAAAGCTGCGTTGCAAATTCGGTACAACGCAACAGTGGTGAGCTGATGATTTGTTGCCATTGGTTATAGTCACCAACCGCTTGCCACATTTGTTGCCAACCTTCTTCGCTGAGTGGATCATTAATTTTATGCCCACGATAAAGGTGACCACCTTGTGGTTGACCATGACGGATTAAATCAATAACAGTTTTACTCATGTTATATTCGAATGCAATGTTAACGATGAATAGGCACAATTATTTAATCATGAGCAGGGTTTTTATGTGCGTCGATTAAATTTTTAGTCATGATGCGATCAGTATAAGCCATGGCAACAGCAGAAACGATAAAGGTTAAATGAATCAGTACTTGCCATTGTATCGTTGTTTCATTCATATGCTCGGCATTAATAAATGTTTTAAGTAAGTGAATAGATGAAATACCAATTAAAGCCATTGATAATTTAATTTTCATTGTCGCGGCATTTACATGTGATAACCATTCAGGTTGATCCGGGTGTTCCTTAAGATTAAGTCGTGAAACAAACGTTTCATAACCACCGATGATGACCATAATGAGTAAGTTTGCAATCATCACTACGTCAATTAAGCCTAAAACAATCAGCATAATTTCAGCTTCACCAATGGTTGCGGCTTTAGCAACTAGGTGGCTCAGTTCAATCATAAAGTGATAAACATAAACACCTTGAGCAACGATTAAACCAAGGTATAAAGGTGCTTGTAACCATCGACTCCAAAAGATAGATTGGGCCATAATAGATTGGGGTATATTGCGTGGTTGTTTGGTGTTTGTGTTCATTATGTAACCTGTATTTTAGTTAAATTATTTTAAGTGATGTCTTGTTTGCCTAGCTGATAAGCTGCAAGCATGGCTTTCTTTAAGTCTGGATGTTGCTCTAAATCAGTAATATTCATATATTTTTTTGTGATGTTTAATAATTTTTCAAGCCGTTGGTTCTCTTGCCAAGTAGAAATAAACGCATCGGTATTAAGTTGCCCATTAATAATAAATTGACTAATCAGTCCGGTGGGTTCACTAAATATTATTTCGACAGATTGCATTATTTCGTATTCATAAGAATAAAGATCAAAATTATTTTTATTGGCAATTAATGGATAAAAATTGGGTAGTTTCCCGGAGGATCGTAAGTGTTCATCAAGTTCAATACGAATCGACGGTGTATGTTGTTCACCTTTGAAAGAGAAGTGAACGCTTGCTGTGATGGTGTTTTTCATGTTTCTTTAAAGTTACTTATGCAGTTAACGACATAAATAATTTAGGTAATTTTTCTGGCAACTTATCAATATTATCGATTACGGTGTAACCGGTTGGGCTGAAAATATCCTGAATATAATCATCTGCCTTTTTATCTAGACTAATGCAGTGGGTATAAATGCCCTTGCTAGAAAGTTCTTCAACCGCTTTGTGGGTGTCTTCAATTAGCAGCCGGTCATCGGTTACATCAATATCGGCTGGTTCACCATCGGTTAAAATTAAAAGTAATTTCTTATCGGCTTTTTGAGCTTCTAAATAATGGCTTGCATGACGCATGGCAGCCCCCATCCTGGTTGAAAAGCCTGCTTCAATGGCAGCTAAACGGGCTTTTACACTGTCATCCCAATGTTCGGTGAATCCCTTAATATGATGGTAACGCACATTATGGCGTGTATCTGAATGGAAGCCTGCAATCGCAAATTTATCCCCAAGTTGTTCAATCGACCAACCGAGCAAGGTTACGGCTTCACGGCTAAGTTCCAAAATACTTTGTGTGCTACCTTCGGGTATCTCATGCAGTGAGGCAGATAAATCCATTAGTAATAGCACCGCAATATCACGGCCATCATGTTTGTGGCTCATGTTAATACGTGGGTCGGGTTGTGCGCCGCTCTTGAAGTCAATGATTGAGCGAATCGCAACATCTAGATCGAGTTCACTGCCTTCTTCCTGATAGCGAATACGCACATAATGTTGTGGCTTTAACAAATCTAGAATACGTTTTAAATAATTTGCTAACGCCGCATGTTTTTCCAGAATTTTATCGATGTCCGCTGCATTTCCCGGAGCATGTAAGGATTCGTATAAGGTTACCCAATCAGGCTTAAAGCTAGTGGTGTGATAATCCCATTCATGGTAATGACGTGGTGGTAAACCTTCGGGCTCGATAGTTTCCTGACTTTGTGGTTCACTGGTATCGTCTTCGGCTTCATCATTTTCTTCGATAAATATCCACATATGACGGTTATCATCACGATAATCTATTTCAGTATTCTCAAAACGCACACTGGGTAACAAATCACTTTGTAAACGGGTCTTGGCGGTAAATGAAATAGCAAGGTTCAGCATTTCTTTGGTGCTTGAATGACTTTCTTTTAAGATGTCAAAAAATTGCTCAATATATTCAAGAATAAAAGGATTCTGGTAGCCATGATTTTTATCAAGAATAGCGCGGGATAACATGGCTAACCGATGTCGTACACAGGATTCTTTTTCGTTATCACAATCACCTTCAATCGGTTTGGGATGTAGTGCAAGAAAATATTTTCGCAGGCCGGGATATTCTTTAAGAATTAAATATTCAACGCGTGAGTCTTCAAATGTTTCAACCGCAATACGCTGGAAGGGAGATAAATTATCGGCAACCTGTCGAGTCGTCCAACGTTTATGCCCGGCCATGTGAGCGAGCGTTATGCGATAACGGTTAATACCGCTAACACCGTTAATGTCGTCATAGACATCAGGAATACGCATACCGAGGTTATCATAATACGGTTGTGGTTTGCGTAGTTCGTCGAAGCCGAGTGAATAAGGAACAAAGTATTCTTCTTCCTGCCACATACTGCGCATATACATATCGAGTTGGCGTTCAGAGTCCATATACAATGTGCCATGACGTTCACGTTGTAACATGGCTTTACTGTCTGCTGATTGCAGGCTGAAATAATCTTTTTGCCGCTCGGGATGGTTATTGTAGTTACGCACACCGTATTCAATCCAGTTTTTTAAACCTTCAAGTGATAATTGGCTTAATAAAAAGGGTATTTGTTTTAGCAACTCAGGGAAGCCCTGACTTGAATGTGTTTTATGGTGGCCATGTACCGATGTGGTGGTGGTTTCTAACATCTCGAAAATAATATCGAGAAAGTACTGCATTTGTTTGAGTGTGCCAAGCCGACGAGAGGCTTCAGGCAAACACTGCATAAACGGTGGAATGGCTTTACCGTTTGGAGAACGTGACATGTCCCAGACTTGTTTGGAAATAATATCCAGAATCGGTTCACCTAAATGCTGTGCCATTTGTGGCATTTCTTCGAGGTAAATTGAAACGGGCTCCCAGCCACGGCCAATCATACAAACCAGTGATGCGCCAGACAAATATTGTTCAACGCCTTCATTACTTAAATTACGCAAAGCATCTTTCATGTAGTCGTCAAAGCAATCTTCAATTTGCTCAAAGCTACACTTTAATTTTTTGCGATAAGCAGAGTATTCAGTTTCAGTTGTCATTGCTTTATTCAAGACTTAGGCAAAAATGCTATCAATTGAATGAATCAATGTATCGCGGATATCTTTATCATCGGTAATGGGTGTCACTAATGCCATTTGGCAAGCCGATTTTGCTTCGATACCTTTGTTCATTAATGTTGCTGCATACACCAGTAACCGTGTTGAGATACCTTCGTCTAAACCATGGCCTTTTAAGTGGCGAGCAGTGTGCGCAATTTTTACTAACTTGCTTGCAATGGCTTCATCAATACCGGCTTCTTTAACAACAATGGCGGTTTCAACTTTTGAATCAGGGTAGTCAAAGTCCAAACCGGTAAAACGTTGTTTGGTCGATTGCTTGAGATCTTTCATCATACTTTGATAGCCGGGGTTATAAGAAATAACCAGTTGGAAATCAGGGTGAGCTTCGAGCTGTTCACCTTTTTTATCTAGTGGTAATGTGCGACGGTGATCGGTTAATGGGTGAATCACAACCGTGGTATCCTGACGGGCTTCAACAATTTCATCCAGATAACAAATAGCGCCAATGCGAGCAGCGGTGGTTAACGGGCCGTCTAGCCAACGCGTACCATTGGCGTCTAACAAATAACGGCCGACTAAATCAGAAGCGGTCATATCTTCATTACAGGCAACCGTAATTAAGGGTTTACCTAATTTATAAGCCATATGCTCAATAAAGCGCGATTTACCACAACCCGTTGGGCCTTTAACCATAACGGGCATACGCGCTTCATAAGCGGCTTCGTATAAAGCAACTTCATTACCCATGGCTTCGTAATAAGGTTCTTCTGTGATCTTGTATTGTTCGATATCAACGCTCATTTTTTCGTTGCTCCTATGCAATTCAGCACGGTCTATCGGTAAGAAAAACCGCATAACTGGCGTGTAGTATACAGAGTCTAAAATATAAGTTAATTCAGATATTCTTCTGGGAACGATAAGTAATTACTTATGCTTTGATGCGATACGATACTGGTGGTTTGATAATGTGTGTCGAGTTGACTTATCGGTGTGGGAGGCCTAAACCATTAGCGTGATGTGCGGGGCTGTGGCAATTTATAGTATCAGTGGGAATGTAACAATAATATGGATAAGAAATTGATGGCTTTTTCTCCTTAAGTTAGGCCGATACCAAAAATACTAACCATGCAGTAACTAAACTTAAAATATATTTATGTGATTCACATCACAGTTTTAAAGCAAATGTTTGATACTGAATGAATTAATGTCGAAGATCAGAACGGTTCTTCTTTTTAGTCGTTAATATTATGTGGCTACGAAACAAAATGACAAAGATAAAATTAATTGGCATCGCCAAATTTAAGCAAGCAGCAGCGAGTCTGATTATTCGCTTAATAATACACAATAAGTTGGAATAGAGATGTCTTACACCTTCGAAGGAGAAGATAGATGAATCAATTGAATATATCAAAAAAAATAATCTGTCTTTTTACCGTCCTTATCGGAATATATTCTTCGACTGCGTATTCTTGGACAATGGATATTACCTTTGAGAATGGCACTGTTGGTAAAAAAGTATCGTTACCTAATGATGCCGCAGGTCGTACCTACTATAACAATTCTATTGTCCACACAGGAAATCAATCGGCACAACTGAATATATTAAAGGGAACTGATGGTTTTGGTGGTTGGGGAGGAAGGCAGTTTTTCCCTAAGGAATTAGGTGAAGGAGATGAAATATGGCTTCGAATAAGAATGTATGTGCCGGCGTCTTTTGATTTTACAACAAACTTTGCATTAAAATTTTTACGCTTTCACGTTAAAAAATCAAGTGGCGCACATTTGGGATATACCGATATATATATTCGAAATAATCAAACTCTTTTTTACCAAAATGAACTATATACAACGGCTGGCTTGTTATTAGATCAAAGGGTTGGGAAATTTTTAGATGGTGAGATTATTAAAGAATTATCCAGTGGCGCTACTGCAAAAATTGACTCTCAAAAAACGAATAAACTTATTGTTAGATCATGGCCATTTAAACGATGGGAAACAATAGTCGGCCAAGATTCGGGTGCACAAGCAAGAATTACAAAAATATTAACCAATAGTGTTCAGAATATGCCTAGTAACAAACCGGTAATGAAAGGAATGTGGGAATCCTTTATTTATAATGTTAAATACAGTGTGGTGAGCCCACGGATTAGATTTTATAAACTGACCGGTGGAACATTAGATAATAAAAATAGAAGAGTCGGTGGTACATATGAACTGCTGCTAGATGATAATTCAGATTACACATTAAAAGATCCAACAGATAAAGTGGATGCTTTCTTGCTGTTTACGTACTGGAATGGATTAGCACCAAAAACACAGTCTTTATACGTGGATGATTTGTGGATATCAACAGTACCCCCGCCTGATCTGCTTCAGCCTAATCCTCCTGCTGTGTTAATTATAAATTAACCTGACTAATAAAGAGATATTTTTAAGTTGCTGAGAAGTCATTTTTGATAAGACTAAAAAATCGTCTTTAATAATATATATAACACTTTCTGAAAACACTTTAAATATATAAAAATCAGCAGGTTACAAGGATGTTAACACTTTAGGATTATGTTTTAAAATCATTATATTAGACAACTGTCTAATATAATGATTATTTACAAAACAAACTCTCATTTTTAACCCTTTGTCTTTGTGCTTTTATTTTGCTTGTTACGCAGATAAACATGGGTAAAATTGCTGCCTTCATGGCCAAGATTTTGGGCTAAATCCTGATCATTAACCTTATTATCAGATATTTTAGTGGAGCTATTAATCGATGCATTTTCTTTTAATGATTTAGTCATTTTAATTTTCCTTTTTAGTTAATATATTTAATTTAGGTTTCGTGGTTAATTAGATGATTCACCTGAATCTTCAGTTTTTGACACTTTTCTTTCCAATGGTTTTACACGTTTTATTTTCTTGCCGCGAAGATAAATTCTGGTAGTTCTACTGTCTTCATGGCCAAGAATTGATGTTGCATCTTGACCATCGTCATCTGCATCTGCATCTGCATCTGCATCTGTAGCTGTTTTAGCTCGAATATCTTTTTCTTGAAACCTTGTACTAAGTTTTGTTTCTTTTAAAGCTTTAGCCATAATTTTCCTCCATCTATAGCCAAATCCACTAATCTCAAATTCTTCATTAATAAATGGGATACCATTTTTCTTGACGAAGAAATGTAATGCAAATTTTGGCCTAGGAAGCTTTCCGACTCTCTCAACAGCCGCTCGCAAATCTGGTGTCCAAACAAAAATACGCGTTTCACCAGTCGAATTTAGAGTTTTATTGGGACGAACATATAATCCTTCATCCTTTTTATTTGCCATTGTTAAAAGAAGCATATCTGTTTGTCTGAGACCGGTTAAATATTTAAGTTCAAGATATGCGTCCATAAATTCATCACAAACACTTCTGAATTCTTCAAACTCCCAATCTTCCACATATCTTTCTCGTGGACCAATTTTATGTCTTTTAACTCTCATGCAAGGGTTAAGCTCTACATGACCCAATGACATTGCATATGTATACATTACAGAAAGAACTCGAATCTCTGCATTTGCACATGTTTTTGCCTTTCTTCCTCTAACTAACAAGTACCTCGCAATATCAGATGGTTTAACTTCACTAGGCAACATATGCCCAAACGTTTTAAGAAACATTTTTGCGGCTTTTTGATAACCACGCTGTGTAGGAAAAGACAGACTTGGAAGGTGGTCTTGACAGAAATCATTCCATAAACTCTTAACTGTAAATGAACCTGATGGCCTAATATCTAAATCAGCAAGTGTTTTATACATTTCAGATTTAGTGTTTCCGAGCTTTATCCATTTCTTTTCCGAAGTAACTAAATAATATGCTCCATGTTTTTTATAGACCCGTTATGGTAATTCTTTATTTGATTTTCTTTTGCGACCCATATGACTCTAATCCTATGCTGACATCAGAGCAGCGAAATTTGGTTCGTTTCGCTTTACTTTTGAAGTAGGTATTACTAATCCACCTAATCGACTATTCACAAATGATTTTAATACTCTAGGGTAACCATCAGCTCCAATCTCAAATGGATATCCATTATTGGTTAGCCAACGTACTTGTGCTCTAGCACGCTTGTAACCTGATAGTTCAAATAATTCATTTCTTGTTAACATCATTCTTTTTTCCTCGTTGATGCTTCTATAAGAACACACCTAAAATCTACCCACAAACTGTATTCCTAAACAAATTAGAAATACTTTTATTATTAATCACAGCATGTGCAACCTTATTTTTCATTTCAATGTTAAGTGAATTTATATTTTCACAACCTATAAGCTAGAGGTTTTATCCAAAGTAATTTCTTTTAATAATTATCTTCCGTACAAATAGATAATAATATTTATGACGAAGCTGTTTAAATTATTTTTTAAGAAGATCGTTTATTTTAGTTTGGCCATATTTATATGTGCTTTCGATACTAGGACAAATAATAAAACACTTCTGCGAATACCGACCTAGCTTGCTCTTTGGATAAAAATCAATGTTTGCTTTTAACATTAACTCCATATGCGTATATCGTAATAAAGAAAGTTTACGGTATTCTAACCCTGCTTTTCCTAGTGTTTTCCCCCACTCTCGTCTAAAGCTTGTGTAGTTCCATAGCTTTCCATTCATGGGGTTTTTAAATATAAACCCATCATCACTAGTATGTTTTTTTTGTTGTTCCAGTGCTTTTATTGCAGGGTCATATAAAATTTCTGCGTATGTTCTACCATACTCACTATGCTTTCCAATACTGTCGTATTTTGTACATGGTACGAATATAACATTGATGTTATTGCTGATTTTATGGATGTCACTCCACCTTAAAGAAAATATTTTTCTTAGATTTATACCTGTCCATATGGCAAAAGTGATTATGGTTTCTATTTCTTGCTCAGCATATGAACATATTAATTCTATTTCTTTTAAAGAAAATGAATGACCATCTGTATGTGCTAGTTTTATTTTTTCTTTCATATTACTTCACCTTTAATTTTTAGTTACTTTAATCTCTATTAGGCATCCCGCAAGGCCGATCCCTCTAATAAAATATTAATTTGACTAAACCTCTAAATTTGATCTTTATGTTTGTTACAAATTTACTAATTAATGAACACTCCCATCACTTATATAAACTTTCATCATTAAACCCTCTGGTACTGATGTAGCACCAAGTAAAATTTTCTGTACGCTATTAGGTGATATTGAATAACCTCTCCAGTAAAAAATAACGTTGGTACGAAAGTCTTCTACATCTGGATAAGTATTCGAAGACTCATCGAATGAATCATTGAGATATTTATACATTTCAGGCGTGTAATAATCTTCGATGACAGAAATAAGATATCGTGAATCATTAACAGTAACGACCATGTTGCACCTCCAAAAGAATATTCAACAGATGTGCTGACAAGTCGCTAATAAATTGAGGATTCTCTAATTCAGAACCATCAATTGAATTTGAAGTAACACGTAAAATCCAATCAGTGATTTCCTTTACATTACTTTTGGCAGCACCACCGCATAAACAACCAACGATTGATGCATTGTCTGGAATCTCTAATTCCTTCATGAGGATCAGTGCGACTTTTCTAGCCTGCTTTACTCGTTGTTGTTCTTGGACCAATAAATAAGTAGCTTTTAAAGCAGACTCAGCTTTTGAGCCTTCTGTAGTTCTCCCACTAGCTGTCGTTACAGCTGCTCCCATTATTGTGATGCTATCTAGCTTCGGTTCTTTTTTGAATCTCATAATTGCCTCCTATGACTTAAATTGTGATTCTAGGAGCCATATTGAGGTAAATTTAAATCCCCGCAAGCATTTTTTTAATGTAGAATCATATTTTTCTATCTAAGGAGTTAAATCTGGAATGATTCGATGCTATCTATCCCGCTTGATGGGTGAAAACAAAATGAAAATATCGGATGTGGCACGTTCAACGGGGCTGAATCGAAATACGATCACTCTCTTATATAAGGAAACAGCCACCAGAATTGAATTAGATGCTATAAATGGCCTCTGTAAGCTGTTTAAGTGTCAGGTGTCTGATCTTTTTGAATGGATTGATGACGATAATAAAAATTAAATAAATGATCACCAGAATAATAATAAATAACGGAATACTATGAACCAGCAAAAACTCACTTTATCCAAACTCGAGTCACTATTACTCAAAGCCTGCGATATCCTTCGTGGCAAAATGGATGCGAGTGAATTTAAAGAATACATCTTCGGCATGTTATTTTTAAAGCGCATGTCCGATCAGTTTGATACTGAGCAACAACAACTCAGGGCAGAATATACCAAAAGTGGTTTAAGTGAAGCTGACATTACCACTCAGCTCGCCAAAGCGAATAAGTACAGTTTTTATGTTCCAGAGCGCGCGCACTGGAACGCATTACGTCATTTAAAAGACAACGTGGGTACAGGCTTAAATAAAGCATTAGCAGAATTAGAAGATGCCAACCTCAAACGTGGAATGGAAGATGTGCTCAAACACATTAACTTCAACCGCAAAGTGGGCAAAAAGCCCATGTCTGATGCAACACTCATTGAGTTTATTCAACACTTTGATGATATCGCATTAGCCAATGGTGACTTTGAGTTCCCAGACTTATTGGGTGCAGCCTATGAATACCTTATTAAATACTTTGCCGATACCGCAGGTAAAAAAGGCGGCGAATTTTATACGCCATCTGAAGTGGTGCGTTTACTGGTTGAAATAATTGAGCCCGCTGAAGGTATGGAAGTCTACGACCCCACCTGTGGTTCTGGCGGTATGCTTATTCAAAGCCAGCAGTATGTTGAAGAAACAGGTGGCAGTTCCCGTAACATGCATCTACATGGCCAGGAAGATAATGGCGGTACCTGGTCTATCTGTAAAATGAATATGATCTTGCACAGTATCGGTGGTGCCGATATTCGTAATGAAGATACCTTACAAAGCCCACAACACTTAACAGATGATGGTGAACTACGTACCTTTGATCGTGTTATCGCCAATCCACCGTTTTCACAAAACTATACGCGTACAGGTATGGTGCTCCCCGAACGCTTCCATACCTTTATGCCAGATAGTGGCAAAAAAGCAGATCTCATGTTTGTGCAACACATGGTGGCTTCACTAAAAGACAATGGAAGAATGGCAGTAGTCATGCCGCATGGTGTGTTGTTCCGCTCTGGTGAAGAGCGAACTTGTCGTAGGCACTTTATCGATAGCGGCATCCTTGAAGCGGTAATTGGTTTACCACAAGGCTTATTTTATGGCACAGGTATTCCCGCTTGTGTATTAATTATAAATAAAGCAGGTAAAGATAAACGAGATAAAGTTTTATTTATCAATGCAGACCGTGAATATAAAGAAGGCAAAAACCAAAACAGCCTGCGCCCGGAAGATATTGAAAAAATCACTCACGTCTATCATCAACAACAAGAAGTTGAAAAATACAGTCGCCTTGTTACAAAAGAAGAACTCGAAGCAGAAGAATACAATTTAAATATCAGGCGTTATGTAGATAATAGTCCACCATCCGAACCACAAGACGTATCCGCTCACCTTAATGGTGGTGTACCACTAAATGAAATTGAAGCACTTGATGAATATTGGAAAAACTATAACCAAAAAAATAAAAATTTAAAAGAAGATCTGTTTGATATGAGTCAGCCTTCAGCACGCCAGGCTCATTTAGCAAAAGATAATGATTATAGAGAGTTTAGTAATACCTTAACTGATAAAGCCAATATTAAAATAACCATTGAAGAACACGCCACGGTTATTAATAAACACAAAGATTTTCAAACAGAATTAGATTGCTGGTGGACTAAACATTTACCTAGTATGGAAGCACTTGCGAACACGGACCAACAAACCGTATTTGCATTACGGCGTAATAGCTTAAACACCTTAAGTGAAGCATTAGTTAATCAAAACTTGCTAGATTTATATAAAGTCCGAGGTGCCGCTGCTAATTACTTTAACCGTTTACAAGCGGACTTAAAATCTATTGCGGCCAGTGGTTGGAATGCAGAACTGATTCCCGATGAAGAAATCCTGCAATCTCAATTTCCTGAAGTGCTAGGAAACCTAAAACAAGACCAAGCACGTATAGCCGAACTCGAAGCCTTGTTTGATTCAGTGAATAACACAGATGACGAACAAGAAGAAGTAAGTGATGGATTAACCGGTGTACTGCCTAAAGCGCAAGTCAAAACCTATAAAGACCAAAAGAAAGAACTCAATGCCGAGTTAAGAGAAGCAAAGAAAAAACAAAAAGCTGCCACACAAGATGAAAAACGAGCAGTAAAGGCAGAAATTGATAACGCAGAATATACAACGGCAATAAAACAATACAACAAAGAAATAGATGCGCTACAACAAGATATAGCAGATATTGATAGTAAGTTAGAAGCACATACAGAGTTAGATAAAGAACTAAAAGCACTCAAAGCCGGTATTCGTGAAGCAGAAAATAAAAAAGATGAACTGGTACAACAAGCCCGTTCAAAAATAACTCAAGATGAAGCAAAAGAATTAATACTGCAACGCTTCAAACAAGAGCTAGATCAAGAATACAGTGCCTATATCCGAGCCTATCTACAAGGTTTAAACAAAGCGATAGAAAATCTATGGGATAAATATGCTGAGACCATGAAAGAGATATTATCAGAGCGTGATCAGGTATCTGATGAGCTAGATAACTTCCTCAAGGAACTGGGGTATGAATAGCTCAACTTACACTGATAATGATATAAATATTTCGTCATTAAACGAAGTTGTATTTAAATACCTAGACTTTCGTGGAAAGACTCCCCTGAAAATCGGCATGGAATGGGGAGGTGGTGAAATACTTGCATTATCGGCGAATAATGTAGTCATGGGAGGAATCAATAAAGACAAGGAAGCTTATTATGGCAGTGAGTTATTATATTCTAAATGGATGAATAAAGGTGTCTGTGAGCTAGGTGATATTTTGCTTACTATGGAGGCACCGCTTGGTAAGGTAGCTCAAATTCCTGATAATAAAAAATATATTCTAAGCCAGCGAGTTATCCTAGTAAAACTAAGAAAAAGTATCGTTTCGCCAGATTATATTTTTCATCTATTTATGGGGGATGAATTTCAACGTAATTTAATAAAGCATTCGACTGGCTCTACTGTAACGGGTATACAGCAAAAAAAATTAGATAAAATTACTATTAGTTACCCATCCTTAAAAAAACAGGAAAAAATTGCCAAAATTCTCACCATCACAGATCAACTCATCGAAAACACACAAGCTCTTATCGACAAACACACCGCCATCAAACAAGGCATGATGGCCGACCTCTTCACCCGAGGCATCGACCTCACCACCGGCCAACTCCGCCCACCTGTCGAACAAGCACTACACTTATATAAAGAAACAGAATTGGGGTGGATACCAAAGGAATGGGACGCAAATCCATTGAGTGATTACTTCAGTTATATTAGCTATGGGTTTACTAATCCTATGCCTGAAGTTGATGATGGGCCATACATGATAACAGCAGCAAATATTTTTGATGGGAATATACAATACGACACAGCTCGACATACTGATCAACAAGCATATGATACTTTATTAACAAAAAAGAGCCGCCCTGAAATAGGAGATCTTCTCTTAACTAAAGATGGCTCATTAGGTCGAATGGCTATCGTGGATAAAAATAATATTTGTATCAATCAATCAGTGGCTGTTTTTAGACCAAATGACTTGTGTAATGTTAATTTGATTAAATATCTTCTTGAAACAGAGGTATACCAACAGAAAATGTTAGATGATGCTGGTGGTTCAACAATAAAGCATATTTATATCACTATAATAGACAAAATGCATATAGGGCTTCCTAACAAAGAAGAAGAACAAATAAGATTGATGAGTATAATTAAAAATATGCGTGAGGATATAAGTATATTACAAAATCAGAAAGACAAGCTTGAGCTGCAAAAACGTGGGCTAATGCAAGATCTATTAACAGGAAAAGTTACAGTAAAGCATGATAAATCATAATCCAAAAGAAATTTCACCTAAGTTATGGGTAGAGCTGATAGTTTTTATGAGCGCCTATTACCCATTATTTTTAATTCTATTGATACGAGATATAAGCTCTGAATCAAGTGGATTAGTATTTGGTGATACCAGTTGGGGTTTATTTATTAGTTTTTGGGCTTTGGCATTGTTTTTTATTTCATCGTTAACAACACTTTTGTCGGCCTGGGTGATGCGACATAACCTGACTTATCAGCAAGGGGGGATTCCCATTAGGGTAAGTAACTGTCGACAACTCCGTGGCGATATGCTCAATTACACTTTGCCTTTTATGATAGGTCTGTTTGCGTTTGACTATAGCTCTTGGCAATCCATTACATCGTTACTTGTATTTCTCGTTTTTATGTTTGTTTTTGTTCGAAATGATCGAGTTGTATTACTTAACCCAATGTTCTTGCTTATGGGGATTAGGTTATACGATATCAGTTATTTAGAAATAGGAAGAAATGTTGAAATGCATAATACAGTACTGTGTTTAGGTTTATTAACTCCATCTGAGAGAAATATTTTCTTAAAAGAAAGTGCAGGAATTAAATTCATTTTTCCCGATAAGAATAAGGAAGGTTAATAAGCAATGGACACTAAAATAGTGAAAGATGATAAAGTGGGCGCGGTTCAAGTACAAATGGATCAAGTATTATTGGATCAAAAATTACAGCTTTTGAAAGGGTTGGATCTTGAAGGTTCAGTAGTAAATGTTTATGTTGTAAAAATTAGTCAAACTAATAAATCTAAACGCTTTCAAAAAGTTAATCGACTGATATGTCATGATGATCTAAAGGCTCAGTTTAAAAGTTACGTTGTCGATTGTATTAGCAAAAATTCTCACATTAGTCAGCTTAGAGATATAACAACTAACCAAGATAACCGGTTTTTCTATGTTGAAAGTGCTGCCTCTGATTTTTCTCAGGTTGTTTCAACTATTGAAAGTGACGAGATAGTTAGCCTTAGCGATTTATCAACACTGAATAAATTTAATGGTTATGCTATTCAACTTACCTTTGGGGAGCCAGAAAAAAGTATTTTTGCGTTTCGTTATATCAGTACTGCGTGGTCAGTTAAAAACTCAGCAGGCAAGGCGTTGAGTTTCAACATGTTAAAAAATGAGTTAGTGGCAGGCATTAATAACGAGCCTTACTTTCAAATTACACCTTATATCGACTTTATACAGTCGGGTGATGATATGTTCATCAGCAGTCTTCAGCATTTTGAGACTGCCATGAATTACCATGAAAGATTAAAAGAAAAAAAGGCAGAAACTATTACAGCTTTATGTGCTAGTAATGCCTTATCGATATCGTACTCGGATCTTTTGTCTAAAAGTATTGGCAGTGATAAGCACCTAATGCGTCAGTTGGCGTCAGTATATGCTAAAGGTTATTACAACAATGATGTCTGGATTGAGCAGTTAAAGAAGGCAGCTATAAAAGCTGGTAATTGGCTTGTTCAGTTTGACGATGATGGGACTATTCAGGTTCAAGGAAATAAAGAATATATAAGAGAATTGTTAACGCTGTTACAAAATAAACGTGTAAAAACAGTAGTTGACGGAGTGGTGTTTGATGTTGATGGCGAACTTATTACTTTAACAACAGATAACTAATCTATTTAAATCATCTTCTGGGCATATTAAAAATGGATACTAAAGAAAATAATGCTTTTTTTGAGAATAAGCCTGTCAAGGTTATAAAAGATAAATTCTTTACTGAATCATTGACTGAGATGAGCTTTCAGCATCATATTTTTAGAGATACAGGTGCTAAAAAGCTAAAATTTAAAGATTGTGACTTTTCTTATTGTATATTTGATAGAGCATACTTCCATGCCTGTGAGTTTGAAGACTGTAAGTTTATAGGTGCTAGATTTACAGATTGTAATTTAAGAAATACAACTTTTGATGGTTGTGACTTCGAATATACTATCTTTAAATCTACATTAGTTTCACATAATCAAATGTTGAAAAATTTACCTGCCTGGCCAAATGTTCAACGCGAATTGCTAATAACTCTTCGAATAAATGCAGAAAACATAGGTGATGGGGAAGCTATAAAAGAATATATCAGATATGAACTTGCAGCTTCTCGAGAGCATCTAAAAAAAGCTAGAGAAGGTAAAGAAAAATATTACGCGAAGAAATACAAAGGCCCTTGGAATAAAATAAAAATTTATTGGCAAAGTATATGGTTGTGGATTGATTGGCATTTATGGGGACATGGTGAATACCCTGGAAAACTATTTGGTACTATTGTTGGAATATTATTTGTTTTGACATTTTTCCGTCTTATTTCAGGACATTCATTAAATGATGAGTCTACATTTTACGAGGTTTTTTCATTATATCTTGATTACTTTTTACAAAATTTATATGTGTTTGTCGGTATTATGCCAGATAAATTTCCACAAAATTTGGCTGCATTGCTAGCGTTAACTAGATACATATCTTTAGGCTTATTTATCAGTGTTTTGTATAAGAGATTAGCCAGAAGATGAGTTATAGCCTTTACATTTATGGTTCTAGAGCAAGGAATGATTCAGTTGAACATAGCGATACCGATCTGTTAATCGTATTTGAAAATGTAAAAAATATCGATAAGGATTCAATTATGATTCCAGAAAACTTAAGTGCTGGAGGAAATAATTTAGATATTTCTTATTATAGTGTCGATAGATTGAAAGAAATGTATAAAGCAGGACATCTTTTTGCATGGCATTTGTTTACTGAATCAAAATATCTTGATGTTGGTATTGATTATCTTAAGAACATGGGGAAGCCAGAGCAATACATGTCATTTACTAATGATGTCCAACCATTGTTAGAATTATTAGAATCCTCTAAAAAAGAATTAAAGTCATCAAGCGCAAATGTTATTTATGAAGCCGGGTTGGTTTACGTATGCGCGCGTAACATTGCAATATCTGCATCCTATTATTCACCCGCCGGATTAACTTTTTCAACATATGCACCATTCCTACTTGAAAACAACAATAATCCTTTTCCTATAAATAAGGATGTATATGAAAAACTGCGACGTGCACGACTTGCTGGAACGCGTGGGCTAAATCCATTAGGGATTCTTAGGGATGAAGTTTTAGAAAGTATTAAAAATGTAACAAAATGGGCGACTGCAGAATATGATCGTATAGCTAATGAGAGGGTTCATGAAGCGTTTGTTTAATAACAAGGTGAATATAGAAAGGCAAGCATTAAAAATTGTTAATGAAACTTGTGCTTCACCAACTCTAAATGGCCTAGCGAAGGTTGCAGTGGATGCATGGAATAATTCTAATGAGCAAGCAAATCCTGAGGTAGTTTCTATTTTGTATAAGTTATCAAAACGTATGATTCTTGAGGCGGATGTAAGTCGGAATGTATTTGACATCGAAGAACTAGAGTTATTAGAGCCGATAGCAGATTGTATTAATGAGTTAGAGCAGAAGCTTATATTGATTTAACTTGTATTTAAACCTGAACCAATAGAAATGAAATCACAACAATTCATATTAGAAAAGTGTTTATTCACTCCAGACCAGTTTGAAAGAAGTATTCGAGCTGCTGAATATTTTGTACCTGTATTACCTGCGTATGCAATTGAATATGCAGAGTTGATTGTTCCTCCTGATTTAGATGGTGCTCGTGAAACACGAATACTCGTTGATCATGGTTTTGGAATTGATAGAAATAAAATTATATGGCACAGTTATCGTCAACCAATGTTTGGTGATTATGACCCTATATTGATTATTCACTATCATGGCATTCGTGATTATAAACTTCTCTTTCCTGCTATTAGTTCTGAAATTCGAATGCAGCGATTAGCGAACTATTATGAAGAAGCTGAGAAATGTTTTGAAGCAGGAGCCTGGCTTTCTTTTATGATGATGTGTGGTGCTGTATTTGAAGGTTTACTTTTTGACCGTATTGGAAGCTCAAAAATTAAAAAATTTGAGACCCTTATTATAAAAGCAGTTGACCAAAAATTAATAACACCTCCTGAACAAAGCTTAATGGATAAGGTACGAAAGTATAGAAACATAGTTCATTTAGATAATAGTGAAGACAGTTACGTTAGTCGGGCAGATGTAATGGATACTAGAAAAGTTTTAGATACAATTATTCAGCGTTTTAGCTATCCTCATGAAATTACTGAATAAAATAACATTTTATAAATAATCTACTTAAAATTATATAGTTTATATTTATACATAACAGGCTATAATTTCTTCATAGAAGAATACGGGTGAAAAATTGAACCAGTCAACAGACATAGAAATCAGACGGGCATTACATAAAAATGTTTTATCTGCTCACCATAAGAACCCTAAAACTATAGTGATTGATGAACTAGGTCTTTCCCATGGGAAGAATAGAATAGATATTGCAGTACTCAATGGATATTTGCATGGCTATGAGATTAAAAGCTCCAAAGATAACTTGAATCGTATTTCTGCTCAGCTTGACGAATACTCAAAGAGCCTTCAAAAATTAACTATTGTCGTTGCACCAAACCATATTGAAGATGTAATAAAAATTGCACCTTCTTGGAGTGGGATTATTTTGGCAGAAAAAGGTTCTAAAGGAGGGTTTCAATTTTCAAAGATACGAGCACCACAAATAAACCCTGAGGTATGTACGATTTCTGTAGCTCATTTATTATGGAAGGATGAGGCCATTAGTTATTTAAAATATTTAGGGGTTTCTGATAATCTAACTAACAGATCAAGAAAAATTCTGTATGAAGATATATCTAAACTTTCTTCAGTTAATGAGCTGATTTCTTGGATCAAACTTAAATTTGTGAGCCGTGAAAGATGGAGAGCTGATTTACAACCTTCGTAAGATGGTGATTAACTCCAACCTGTTTCCAAGTAGATAGATTCCCCGTGTTAGCAGTACCATTCATAGTGTCATTAATTCTTTTATCTCCATGAGAAAATGCAGGTCCGCAATAATGAGATGATTGAACTATGATCTTACAAAGATCCTTCATTTGGGCTGGATTATCACGATATGCGGTTCCTTTTGTAATAAACCAAACATCATCACCTGTATAAACTATTTTACCGGCTGGCTTTATCATCCTCATATCTTGCTCCAAGAACTCTGGTGTATCAATTGTATAATCACCAAAAGATGGAGTTCTTAAATCATTAATATCTTTTGTTAGTTGTTGATATAACAGCCATTCATGACGATCAACCTCACCACCAGGCTTTTTAATTTCAGATAGATTCAAAGATGTGGCAGAAAAAATAAACGATCGAAACTTATTAAGTTGATTAATTTTTTTAATGGCAGAAATTATGGCTTTTGAAAATATATTGTAAGGTGTAAACGACTGAGGTTTTCCAATATCAAGTACCAAATCGATATCTGTATGTTTAACTAGCAACTTTGCCATTAGATTATCAATTGAAGAGTTAAATGAAGGGTTCATAAGCTCTTCTAATCGAACTCTAATGCATATTCCTTTCTTGTCTATGGCAACTATTTTTTTGATTTCATTCAGTAATGTATTACTGCTAGAAAACCCACATACTGGTACCACAGGAAGCTCCTCTTTTCGCAACTCTGTAAATATATGTGAAACTACGGATAACCCATTATCCATATTTTCAGAATGTAGGCTCGAATGTAATTCAATAAGTGTATGGCGAGCCCATTTATCAGTAAATCTTTTGGCAAATGGCTCTATATGATCTTGTACAGTCTTTTTTGCTACTCTCTCTTCAAAATCAAACTCTACAGGTGGAACTACAATTAAAGGAACAATATGATCTTTAATGCTTTCGTTAAGTCTTGTTAAAGCTTGATATTCTCCTTGTCGCCATTTTAGAATAGGTACATATTGGTTTGATCCAATTTTCATATCTGTTCTCCAATATATTTTCGAACCTGTCCCTGGCCAATTACACCATTCAAAATCGTATAACTATTTCTTTCTTTTCTTATTCGACCAGCAATTATACTCGGATGTATTCCAATATTATTTGCATCTAACTGTACAGATTCTTCTGACATAGAAAATCTTGATAAACATATTTCCCAGGATTCTTCTGGAATTAATATATTTAATGCAAAATTATCAGCTTCAGTTTCTATTTCATCATTTTCAGAATTACCTTCTTCGTCAAAGAAGTCCATATTAAGTGAGTCAAATAAGTGAAGAAAAACATGGCCAAGTTCATGCATAAGAACAAACCAGAAATTATCAAGTCGGTCATATCTTAATGTTAATGCAACTATTGGATTGCCAGTATCTAATAACATGGCTGCACCATCTAGATATGTTCCTGTTAAATGTTCTTCAATAACCAAGATAACCCCATGCTTAGCTAAAAGCTCTTTTACTAAAATAGGAGCATTATCATTGCAAGACAAGTGAACTAATTCATCTAACCAGTCGTCCTTATAATTAAACTCGTGAATAATACCTTTTTCATATTCCTGTTTAGCTTTTTGAATAACGCGAGTTTGCCAAGCTAAAAGAGAATATTCATTAGGAGTATTTTCGCCATGAAATTTCTTTCTATGTAACGCTGTTGCAAATTGAGAGCCCGCAGAATCTAAGAAGAAATTCTTTACTGCTAATAATGGAGAAGATTTATGTTTAACTTCAAGCCAATCTTTTTTGATCATTTCTTTAATTGGAAATTTATTCCAATCAACCAACTCTTGATTGTCCCAAACGAATACAGCATCACCGCCTTTATAATTTGCACCACTCCATGATTCAGTAAATTTTACTTCTAGAACATCAGCTATATTTATAAGCTTTGATAAACTGGCTCCCATATAATTTGAAGCTTCATATCTTTGTATTTGTTGCTCAGGCATTCCAAGTAAATCAGCAAAAATTTTCTGTGACCAACCTTTTGAAATACGAGCTTGAATTAATATTTTTGGTAAGTCGCTTAAGTTAGAGCATTCAGAATATCTTGCTTTTCCTTCTTTTAATAATTTATATTCAACTAGCTGTGCCTTAAGATCTGATAGCTGACTTTCTAATGCAGATACTTGAGCTTCTTTAAGCCAGTCAGGGGATGACTCTGTTGACAAGTTAGTTATATGTTCAGCAAGTACATCTATTTGTTTTGAAGTTATTTTGAATTGTCGTTCGTTATAAATCATGATTTATCTCCTTTAACTGTGTCAAAGGACTCATTGGTTAAGTCAATTGCCAAAATACCTTTTGCTTCTCCTGTAAATTTTTCAACCTGAAAAAATTCAATAAATGGTTTTCCTGAGTTTTTCTCGATGCCTGAAGGGAACATTTCACCACAATACTTAATTTTTTGATTTCTTCGACCATTACTAAAATCAAGAAAGACGGGATCAAGTAAAGCTTGGCTAACGTTATTAGTTTCCCAGCAACCATCATAATCTTCAGGTTTGGGTTTGCCTGTTACAAAGCTCCCATCTAAATATATGCATTTACAACCAGCCAATTTGAGCGAGCTCGCTGCTGCGAGTAATCCTTCAAATAATTTTCGTCTATGTTGATTTACAGCAAACAACTCTCTTGTTTCATCAAGAGTTGCCCAATGGATTCCTTGGGGCAATACACCCCATGGAGAACCAGTTATATTTATTAAGCTAGGGACCATAACACAACAATAATGTTGTGTTGAATTAAAGTCAAATATTTATTCAAAGAGATTAACTAATAACTATTAAAACCTCGGTATATCTTGACAAATACCGAGGTTTTAATAATATTAGCTGCATGTCAAAAGAATCTAAAAGACAGCAGGTTATCAACCTCATTCAAGCGCAGTCAGTTGTTCGACCTCGTGACCTGACAGAGCGAGGGCTTCCTAAAGACTATCTCTATATTCTTGAAAAAGAAGGTGTTATCGAACGTGTAGGTCGTGGACTATACCAATGGCCAAACAAAGATCTAGGACGACACCAATCTCTTGCAGAAGTGAGCAAGCTCGCCCCAAAGGCTGTGGTGGCACTACTATCTGCACTTAATTACCATAATATGACGACTCAAAATCCACATCAGATCTGGCTGGCTATTGATGGCAAGGCTTGGAGACCAGAGATATCTTATCCTCCGGTACGTTTTGTAACGATGTCTGGAGAAGCACTACATGCTGGAGTTGAGGTACATTCAATGGATGGTGTACCGATAAAAGTATTTTGTCCTGCCAAGACGATTGCCGACTGTTTTAAATATCGCAATAAGGTGGGACTGGATGTTGCCCTAGAAGCACTACGTGAGGGTTGGTCTGCTCGTAAGTTCACTATGGATGAGCTACTTCGTTATGCTGAAATATGCCGAGTGAAGAAAGTGATACAACCGTATATTGAGAGCCTAGTATGAATTATTTGGTCGTAGTAAGACATAAGGAGATAATCTAATGCCAAAGGATATGGCTGCTTCAGTTCGTCAGCGATTACGTGATCTTGCTCGTGCTCGACATGAAGACTTTGATTATGTCTTGCGCCAGTATGTAATGCAGCGTTTATTATATCGTCTGAGTTGCAGTGACTTCTCTAAGCAATTTTTACTTAAAGGTGCGTTACTATTCTGGGTTTGGAATGAAGATTTTCATCGCCCTACGCGTGACATTGATTTACTGAGTTTTGGTGATAATGATGTTCCACATTTAGTTGATGTGTTTCGCCAGATAGTGAATGTAGATAACGATGACGGTTTGGTATTTGATGTTGATTCTGTCAAAGGTATCGAAATTAAAGAAGATGCAGATTATCCAGGTGTTCGAGTAACGGGATTTGTAAACCTAGCAAAGGCACGGATACCTTTTCAGGTTGATATTGGTTATGGAGATGCGGTATCACCTGAACCGGAAGAAGCTCAACTACCATCCTTTCTTGATTTTCCATCAGCTCAATTACGTGTGTACCCCGTTTATGTTGTTATCGCTGAAAAATTTCAAGCAATGGTGATGTTGGGTATAGCCAATAGTCGCATGAAAGATTTTTATGATATTAAAACCATCGCAAGCACTATGGCGCTTGATGGTCAGATATTGTTTGATGCTATTAAAGCAACATTTGAACGTCGCAAAACAGATATAACAACTGAAGCACTATATGTGCTTTCAGATAATTTTAAGCAAGATAAAGATAAACAAACTCAGTGGGCTGCATTTTTAAATAAGAATGGGCTTGAGAAAGGAAGTAACTTCTCTGACGTTGTTGGTGAGATACAGCTCTTTCTTGAACCGGTTTATCAGGCTATTGCTGAACAGAAAGATTATAAGCAACAGTGGTTACCAGATAAGTTTCAATGGAAGGATGAGTAATGTCTGAATATCAATTTGTAGAGCGTCCTTTATTAACTCAACTTGAGTCAATGAGCTGGTCTATTATCGATCAAGGTGCAGGTATTCCTCAAGATCCTACTAAAAGCTTACGCACTGATTTTAAGCAATGGCTACTCCGTGATGTATTTATAAATTCTGTTAGAGAGATAAATCTTACCGATAAAGGCGAAACATGGTTAACGGATCATCAGCTTGATCAGTTATTTAATGATTTTTTAGATTTTGATACACAGAAGTTATTGCAGGCCAATGAAGAATGTTTAAGCCGTTTGTTTAAATGGCAAATTGATGAAAATACCCTAACAGGTGAAGTTGATCCTGTTGTTAAAATTGTTGACTTTGAGAATTGGGATAAAAACCAGTTTCATGCGATTAATCAGTTCCGTATCGATACTCCTGGAGGTGTTAAAGAGTTTATTATTCCTGATGTTGTTTTATTTGTTAATGGTTTACCGCTAGTTCTTATTGAATGTAAGGAAGCCAATGGTTATGCCTCTGACCCTATGCATGAAGCCATTGAGCAATTACGTCGATATGCAGACTTACGAGAAGACACCATTGCTGCTGGTCTTAAAGAAGGCGAGCAACGTCTCTTTTGGACGAATCAATTATTAATCGCCACGCATGATGAAGATGCGAAGTATGGCACCATAACTTCGAGTGAAGAGTACTTTTTTCAATGGAAAAGTATTTATCCTGATGAGACACCTTATATTGATTCTGTAGTTGGATTGCATCGTCCACAAGAATGTTTAGTACAAGGTATGTTACACCCGCATAGATTACTCGACATGATGCGAAGCTTTACTTTGTTTATGGATGCAGGTGATAAACGTATTAAAGCTGTATGTCGTTATCAGCAGTTTCGTGCAGTGAATAAAATTATTGAACGTATGGATAATGGTGCAACGAGCCTAGATCGTTCTGGTGTTGTCTGGCATACACAAGGTAGTGGTAAATCACTAACTATGGTTTTTCTGATTCGTAAGATGCGCAGAAGTGAAGAGCTTAAAGATTATAAAGTGGTGGTGGTTAATGACAGGCGAGATCTCGAAACACAATTAACGGAAACCATTGCACTAACTGATGAAAAGCCTACTGTTATATTAGGTTTAAAAGACTTAAAAGAAAAGCTTTCTAAAGATAGCTCTAATTTAAATATGGTCATACTACATAAGTTTCGTGAAGCTGATGATAGTAATACCCCAGATTATCTTCGTACTGCTATGAAGCAGCAAGCAGCTAATGATGCTGCTAGTAAATTTCCAAAAGTCGCAGAACCTATTTTATTTGAAGCGTTTGGCGTGGTGAATAACTCAGATAAAGTGCTTGTGCTAATTGATGAAGCTCACCGTACTCAACGTGCAGGTAGCGACCGTTCCAGCCTTTCTGATAATTTGTTTGATGCCTTTCCAAATGCAACACGTATTGCGTTTACTGGCACACCACTGATCGCTAAGCATCATAATGACCCAACATGGAAACGTTTTGGTGCTGATGCAAGTTCTGCTTATATTGATAAGTATCGTTTACAAGATGCTGTTGACGATGGAGCTACATTACAGATTTTATACGAAGGAAAGACAGCCGAAGTAGCGATTAAAGGCCGCGCGGGCTTTGATAAAAAGTTTGAAGATTTATTTAGTGATAGAACTGAAGAAGAATTACTTGCGATTCGGAAGAAGTATGGTGCTGCTGGTGATGTGCTTGAAGCTGAAGATCGTATTGAAGAAATTGCGGATGATTTAGTTCGCCACTATGTCGCAAATATTTTACCCAGTGGTTTTAAAGCTCAGGTTGTGTGTTCCTCCAAACAAGCTGCTGTTCATTATCAAACCTTTATTCAGGCATCGATAGATAAGTTAATTGAAGAAGAACAAACTAAAGATAATGATAGTGAGCTACTTAAATATCTTAGCTTTATTAAACCTGCTGTAATTATTTCTTCTGACGGCACAAATGAAAAAGCAGTCTTTGTAAAAGTACGAAAAGACAGTCGAGAGTTGAATGCAGTTAAGAGCTTTAAGAAAGCCTTTGATTTTGATGAGCCTAATACAGGTGTAGCATTCTTGATTGTTTGCGATATGTTATTGACCGGCTTTGATGCACCTATTGAGCAAGTGATGTACTTGGATAAGAAGCTCAAAGAGCATAACTTGTTACAAACTATTGCACGCGTTAATCGAACTTACCCAGGAAAAACGCGTGGTTACATTGTTGATTATATTGGATTAGCGAATCATCTTAGAGATGCTCTTTCTCTATATTCTGGTGATGATCAGCAAGAGCTGTTGGATGGCATGAAGAATATTGAATCTGAGATGCCAATACTTGAGAGTCGCTATCGCCGCTTAGTGCAGCTCTTTGAAGAAAAGAAAATAGAACATATTGAAGCATTTGTTCAGCAACAAAAATTAAGCGAGTCTCAGCGCTATGATGTTTTAGAATCAACAGTGCGATTACTTGAAGATGTGAAAACCAGAGATAGTTTTAATGTGTATTTAAAGAAATTTATGGAGAGTATGGATATTGTACTTCCTAATGCACTAGCTCAGCCTTATAAAATCCCCATGTACCAATTTGCACATATTCAGGCGAAGGCAAAAGAACGATATAAAGATGGTTCTATTAATTTCAAAGGTGTGGGTGAGAAGGTACGCAAGTTGATTGATGAGCATCTTGTGTCTTTAGGTGTTGATCCAAAAATACCACCTACTGAATTGTTTTCAGAAAATTTTATTGTTCAACTTAAAAAACAAAAGAGTAAACGCTCTCAGGCAAGCGAAATGGAACACGCTATTCGTAAGCATTGTAAAGTTAACTGGGAAAGTGACCCAACTCAATATAAACGCTTTAGTGAAAAGCTTGATGCAGTGCTGAAGAAATACCATGATGACTGGGAGCAAATGGTTTTAGAATTAGAAACACTGCGTGATGAAATAGATTCAGGTGAACGTAAAGGGAGTGATCCTTTCACTGATCTCATTGCCTCTATTGCATTCAATAGTGATGATGTTGAACAGGTTAAAGAAAAAATCCAACCTATTACAGTCAAAATTATGGATACCCTTGCGAATACGATTGATGGCTTAAATTTCTGGGAGCGACCTCTATTAGTTGATGATTTATCATCTGCTTTAGATGATGTATTTGTATTATCAGGTATATCAGAGTTAGCCCAACATAGTGAGCAGTTAGTTATAGAAGTTATTGCTCTTGCCAAAAGACGTGAACAAGATATTTTGGGTAGCTAACAGTGTATACCTACCGTGATATTGAATTTGAGCTTAAGAAGAGCCCGCGTAAAACGACGAGCATTTATGTTGAACGTGATGGCACTATCTCAGTTTTAGCACCTGAGCCTTACGATATGGCAGAGATAGAGAAGATATTAGAAACTAAGCGTAGCTGGATATATAAGAACCTTGCCGAGTGGGAAGATCTTAATCGTACACGAGTGGAACGTGAATTTGTTAATGGTGAAGGCTTTCCATATATGGGATCAACCTACCGTTTACAAATTACAGATGATACAAATAAAGAACTGTGTCTAAAAAATGGGATGTTTGTTTTAAAGCGTTCTTCGTTATCCGATGCTAGAGAAAAGTTTATCGATTTTTATAAGGATAAAGCACGAAATCGAATCCCTAAGCTCGTTGAGCACAATGCTAAAGCGATGGGATTAAACCCAAAATCAATCAATGTACAAGAGCTCCAGAACCGTTGGGCTTCATGTACAGCAGAAGGTGTCCTTAATTTTCATTGGCGCTGTATGATGGCTCCACTTTCAGCTCTTGAGTATATCGTTGTACATGAGCTTGCACATCTTAAGCACCTTAATCATACACCTGAATTTTGGTATGCAGTTGAAAAGGTGTTACCTGATTACCAGCAATCTAAGGGATGGTTGCGGTTATATGGTGCTGGATTAGAATTGTAGCTAACATTCATTTTTTGATTTTTTCGATAGCTTTGGCACGTGCTCGTGGAGATAAATCACCGAAAAGCCTAATCATATACGCAATATCATCATCTTCAGCATAGAAGTAACAAGCTGGGACTTTAAGTACTTTAGAAAATCGCTGGATAGTCGAGTAATCCGGCACATGCTTTCCCTTTTCATACTGGTTTACCCGCGCACTAGCAGAAAACTCATCAATACCGGCCAATATGCCCAGTTTTTTCTGGCTTAAGTCAGCTTCAGTCCGTAATTCTTTAATACGTTTACTTATAGGTAGTTTCTTAGCCATTGCTTATATTCATGTGAATGCGATGACTAAGATATTCTTAGTATTTGCCTTGACTGGATACTAAGGAATACTTAGTATTGCTGAAAACTAAGAGTCTCTTAGTATTGTTCAATAGGAAATAAGAACTAAAAAGAGGATGGTTTCATGCGAGTTAAGCTTTTAATACTTGGTGTAGTGCTTTCATTAGTGGGTTGTTTTGAGAGTGAAGCTGGGCCATCTGAAAATGAATTGAAAAATTATCTACAAAAAAGACTGCCAGGACATGTGAAAATAACTGATTTTGATATTGTTGTTTCAGAGAATGTCGGTACTAAACTTGATCCTGTGATTAAATCAAAAGTTAAGGGAGAAGCTATTCTTGTTGAACCTTTGTATAAAGTAAAAAAATATATTTCAGGTAAAGATGTCTTAGTTAAATCAGCGAAAAAAAATAATCGAATGAGTTTGTCAGGAAGAACATCTTCAACTTTAAAGGGAGATAAATGGAACATACGATTTACTCAATTAGAAGCAAAACCTGATTTTAGGGGAAGACCCTTATCAAGTTGGCGTAAAGATAGTTTCGTTATGTCTGGTTCAAAAGAAGAGGTAGTATTAATTGCTAAAAGCAAAGAAGAGGCAAAGGTTTGGCGAAAACAAATGAAAAAATTGAGAGCATCTGTAACAGGTAAATGGGTAAGCAAAAAACCAATTATTGAATATAATAGAAAACCTGTCTCAATTGGAAGTACGGTCAATACGGGAAGCCGTGAGCAAGTAATGTATTCAATTAATTTTCCTGATGATACAAATTTGAAAGGAACCGCAACAGCTACACTATTTGGGTCAAAGAGTAGACATAAACCTATTACGATTAGACTATTGGACTTCCCAGCTTTTACTAGATACTTTCTAACCTCAAAAAATAGTCTTCTTCAAACTTCACGGGTGACACGCCACCGGTATGACTATGCCGTTTGATCGGATTGTAAAACATTTCAATAA
>CAYYLL010000018.1:0-56903 GCA_964472525.1 uncultured Thioalkalispiraceae bacterium
ACGTTCTGATCGTGTCTTTACTATTTAGTTCAATTTATAATGATCTTGCCCTGGGGATGTCTGACTTAGCAGCATGACGGCTAAAATTAGTGGCAGTAAGTTCTAGCGGTTGCCCAACAAACAAAGCCTGATGACATTTTCCACATTGCGGTGCGGCGTTGAGTTTGTCACGGGGAAAGCGGTTAATACTGTCACAGTGTGGGCAAACAATGTGAATGTTCGACATGACTCAGGTTACCAGACCCAGTTTTTCATCTAGCGTACCTTGTGATTCAAGTGCGTATAAATCATCACAGCCACCAACGTGTTCATTTTTAATAAAAATTTGCGGCACACTGGTAATGCCTCCACTGCGCTCAATCATTTCAGCACGTTTTTCAGGCTGGTTATCAACTGAGATTTCGTTATATTTTACACCTTTGTTATCGAGCAACATTTTGGCGCGGTGGCAATAGCCACAGTATTGGCTATAGTAAACGTCTATATTAATTGTCATTAAGATCTTCTTAGTTTTAATTTAATTTTTAGTCAACGGGAAATTAGCATTTTGCCATGCAGCGACACCACCGGCTAAATTGTAGATATGGTCAAAGCCCTGCTTTTTTAATTTCCCACAAACCTGACCCGAACGCTGTCCGCTACGACAGCCTACAATAATCGGCTTATGTTTGTATTTTTCAAGTTCAGCAATGCGGTCTTTAACATTTGCCTGTGGAATATGAATAGAATTAATAATATGGCCTTCATTAAATTCCTTATCGGTACGCACATCAAGCACAACCGCGTCATTACGATTGATTAAAGTGGTGGCATCGGCAGGAGAAGCCACATTGTAGCCACGCAGGCGGCTGCCAAAAATATTAAAAACGAGCAATGTTAATATGGCAAAAAAACTGCCGACCAGTAAAGGATGGAGATTGGTAAATTCAATGTATGCGTTCATGGGTTTTACTTAAAGCCTGATATTAAAAAAAGATGGTGAATTAAAATACGATAAGGTTTGTTGCAACTACTCTAAATAGAATGTGAATCATGGGTGAGGATTATAAAGGATACTGACATAGAAAACGAACAGAAAAAGCGCAATGGTAAAAAATTTTATTCAGGGGCCGTACAAAAGACTTCACGCATTAAACCTATCAGTCGCAAGGTACGGGTGTCATCCACACGGTAGTAGACACGGTTTGCATCTTTACGTGAATCCAGAATACCTTTGTCACGCAAAATAGCGAGGTGTTGAGAGATATTGCTTTGTGATGTGCCTACATGTTCGACAATATCCTGCACACTGATTTCCTTGTTACCTAAAGTACAAAGGATTTTCAATCGCAGTGGATGCGACATGGCTTTTAACGAACGAGAGGCACGATCAATGTCTTCATCGCGTGTAAGTAAAGTGTCTAATTCGATTTCGCTCATTTCGGCCCGCCCAAACATTCTGTCGTTAAAAAGAAGTATTCTTATTTGCTCCAACCTGCAAATTCGAGTTAAAAAATAATTCAAATTGCCGACTGCCCTTTATTACTAAAACATTATACAATTATGTACCGTTTGAGAAGGCTTTATTTGCTTATTTTTCAGGTTTTTTGAAATTGAAGCTATCTTGATGCTCAATTCAGGATTGAATTGTCGCTATTTAAGTCTTATATAATGGTTGGTTTATTACAATTTTTCTAAAATATTAAGTGAATAAAGAGTCTATGTCATTGAATTTAAAGCCAATGGTGCTGGTTATTATGGACGGTTGGGGTATTACCGACGTCGTTGAGAATAACGCAATTGCCAATGCCAACACCCCTAATCTGGATCGCCTATGCGCCGAGTTTCCACATACCACTTTACGCGGTTCGGGTGCTGAAGTAGGGCTACCAGCCGATCAAATGGGTAATTCAGAAGTCGGCCACTTAAATTTGGGCGCAGGCCGAGTGGTGTACCAGGAGTTCACCCGTGTAAGCCGGTCGATAAAAACAGGTTCTTTTTTTAAAAACCAAACATTAGTGGACGCCGTCGACAAAGCCAAATCCACTGGTAAAGCAATACACGTCATGGGCTTGTTGTCGCCCGGCGGTGTACACAGCCATGAAGAACACTTACACGCTATGATTGAACTGGCGGTTAAACAAGGGGTGCAAAACGTTTATTTACATGCATTTTTAGATGGTCGTGACACACCACCTAAAAGTGCTTTTAATTCTATCGATGCGACGCAAGCAAAATTAGATGAGCTTGGTGGCGGACAATTTGCTTCCGTGATTGGTCGTTTTTATGCCATGGATCGAGACCATCGTTGGCCACGCATTAAGAAAGCCTATGATGTGATTGCCAATGGCATTGCCGATTTTTCAGCCGAGACCGCACACGAAGCACTGGAAATGGCCTATGCGCGTGAGGAAACCGATGAATTTGTTAAAGCCACCGCCATTCATCCAAAAGGCGTGGTGCCGGTACAGATTCAAACCGGTGATGTGGTTGTTTTTATGAATTTTCGCTCTGATCGCGCCCGCCAGATTACCCGCCCATTTATTGAGCCCGATTTTGATGCCTTTGAACGCGGCAATGTGGCCAAGCTCGGCTCTTTTGTCTGCTTAACGGAATATAATTCCCAATACGACGTGCCTGTTGCCTACCCGCCGGAACGTTTAAAAAATGTATTTGGTGACTATATTTCTAAACTCGGATTGCGCCAGTTACGCATTGCCGAAACCGAAAAATACGCCCATGTCACTTTCTTTTTTAACGGTGGCCGCGAAGAGCCCTTTGAATTTGAAGAGCGTATTTTAGTGCCATCACCCGACGTTAAAACCTATGACTTACAACCGGAAATGAATGCACCTGAATTAACCACTAAACTGGTTGAAGCGATTAAGAGCGACCAATACGATGTGATTATCTGCAATTATGCCAACCCGGATATGGTCGGGCATACCGGCAACTTTGATGCAACAGTCAAAGCCATTGAAACCATTGACCGCTGTATAGCCGAAGTAGTCGAAGCGGTACAATTCGTTGGTGGCGAAATTTTAATAACAGCCGACCACGGTAATGCAGAAAAAATGCTGGATGTTGAAACTGGCCAACCACACACCGCACACACCACCAACCCGGTTCCTTTATTATATATAGGACGAGAAGCCGAGCTAGAAGCCAGTGGCGCTTTATCTGATATTGCGCCCACGATGTTATATTTAATGGGGATTGAACAGCCCAGTGAAATGTTAGGGCGTAGTTTGGTTAAACCCAAAGAAGATGAAGATCAAACCAGTTTAATTTAACACTCAAACAAATCATGCCAGATAACAACCCAACATCTAATCAGGCGACACCACTCGGTAGCCTATCCCCTGATGAGTTTATTGAGCAGTACTGGCAACAGCAGCCATTGCTGATTAAGCAAGGCTTTAAAAACTTTAAATCACCGATTAGCGCAGAAGAACTGGCCGGTCTGGCCTGCGAAGACGAGGTTCATTCCCGAATTGTTATCGAAAAAGGAGGGGAGCAGCCCTGGCAACTGATTAATGGCCCAATGGATGAAGCGATTTTTGCTTCTCTACCGGAAACCCACTGGACACTATTAGTTAACGATGTCGAAAAACATTGGCCGCAACTGGCATGGGTTGTCGATGCGTTTCGTTTTATACCCGAATGGCGTATAGACGACCTAATGGTAAGTTTTGCCCCCAAAGGCGGAACGGTTGGGCCACATCTGGATCAGTACGATGTGTTTATCCTGCAAGCACAAGGCCATCGGCACTGGCAAATCAATACGCAACCGGTTGCTGACGATAATCAGATAGCCGATACCCATTTACGTATCCAGAAAGATTTTACTGCCGAACAGGAATGGCTACTTGAACCCGGCGATATTATTTATATTCCGCCCGGCGTTAGTCACTATGGTGTGGCAACGGACGATTGCCTGAGTTTTTCTATCGGTTTTCGCACTCCCACTCATGCTGAAATGTTAGCCGACTTTATTGATTTTATTAGCCACGGATCCGCTAACAATAAAACCTATAAAGATAAAAATTTAACGATGCAAGCACAATCAAATGAAATAACAACTAGCTCAATTGAGAATATCCGCGACATTTTTAAAGACTATCTCGATCCGAACCACCCAGCCTTAGCGCAATGGTTCGGCCGCTTTGTTAGCGATACTAAAACTGATCTGGTATTTGAAAATACAGATAATTTTGTACATTTTAATGCGTTAAAACAAAGCCACCCAATATTACAGCGTAACTCGGCCAGTCGTTTTGCTTTTTATAAGCATGACCTAGAAACATTACTCTTTATCGATGGAATTGATACAAAGGTGAGCCACCGTTTTGCTACAACGCTGTGCGCACAACGAACGTGTGACTTAACCGAAAATACCTTTAACGACACAGAACAACAACTAATCGTGTCCTTATATAATACCGGCCAGCTAATCCCGGCCGTTTAATACCCCTCCATTCCCTCCTAATAAATCAGAGCTGAACCTGAATTTGACCATGTTCCGCTTCCGAGCGTCCCGCCATATGGGCTCAATTCTGTGACCTGGTTCCGTTAATTAGGCTAAATAACCGCCCCCATCCGCCGATAACCCTGCTTATATTCTGGTTATTTTATTGTCGATATCGGTATTTAAAGGAGAAAAATCAATGGCTTATTTTAAGTGGGAACCTGATCTGGACGTTCGTGTTGAAAAAATGAATGATCAACACAAGCATCTTATTGGGTTAATGGAAGTCTTATACCAAGTCAACGAAAGTGATGCCGGGAAAGACGCGGTGGTCGATGCGGTTAAAAATCTTATCGAATACGTCATTATCCATTTCAGGGACGAAGAAGCTTATATGGAAGCCATTAAATTCCATGGCTTTGAGGCTCATAAAAAAATTCATCAACATTTAATCGATGACCTCGATACATTTGCAAAAGATTTTATTGACGGCGATACGCAAAAGCTAAACGGTGAATTTATGGCTTTCCTAAGCCTCTGGATTAACGTCCACATTGTTGCGATTGATACTAAATATTCGGCTGACGATTAAAGGCCGTTATTATCTGCGTTGCCAGTTGGTGAACCGCCTGTTTTAATTTTTCGACCGAGTATAAATAGCCATCTTTTTTCAGTTTATCCGAAATCAAAAAAGTTTGGTCAAATTTTAAGACAGAACCTTTCAGGTATACCCCGTAATGGCCTGCAACCGAAACCGTGGCATGGTCGGTTGCCTGAAAGCGACTAAAGTTTAGCCTAAGATGATATTTTGCCTTTTTATGCCACTGCGCTTCGCTAGTTTCAAAATAATAATGGCTGCTTAAGGTATTAAGTTCTTGCGTTAACAATCGGCCAATCGCCTCGTCTAATGGCTCTGCCCAGCGGTGATAACTTGCAGTATAAATTTCATGTTCGCCCATTTGCATCACCAAGCCATCTTGCTGTAAAAACGCGGCTAAATGAATAGGCTCAATAACAACATATTTTTTATTTTTATGCTCAACGTTGTGGGATGAAGTGAGTGACAGGCTATAGTATTTTACATCGGCAGGTGACGACGCGCAGGAAAATAAACTAATAATACTCAACGCAATTAATAATGCTTTAATTATTCTCACTGGTTGATTCCCTTCGGTTCCATTTTCTGTTTCATTCCCTTCGGTTCCATTTCTAGTTTCATTCCCTTCGGTTCAATATCCTTATTTTTATTGCCACTAAAAATTAAACTATTTGGTTTGCGATTGAGTTGATTAAGCAAAGGCTCAAGCTCAGCTAAGGCGGCTTTTAGAAAATGCAGGGTATCCTGAAGTTCGTTGTTCGTGATTGAACCTTCGGAAAAATCTTTGGATAGTTTATCAATGCTTTGTAAAGTCTTTTTAACCTGAGCCACTAATTGTTCATCTGAAGACTGCTTGAGTAGGGTGTTTAATTGCTGAACCATGGGCTGCAAGTCTTTTAATGTACGGGTCGCCTGAATTAACGTTTTATCTGCCGCTGTCATTACTTTGCTAGTATTTGCTATCATCTTATCTAATGAGTTTTCAGTGGTTGGGATCACCAGATAACCATTGAACGTACTAACATTGTGCACCACACCCTTAGCGTATTCCAGTTCAATGTATTTTCTACCCGTTAACAAGCTACCTGTTGCAAGGCTGCCTCGCAGACCACTTTTCAATAAGCGCTGAATTTCTTTTTTAGTAATGGGAAGGTTACTTTCTTTATCCGCAAGACCAATCCGCCCAGGCTCAATAGAAATCATTACCGGAATTAATGTGTTCTGTTGGAGTAAATTATGAATTTCAGGATAGTTGATATCGGTTCTACGCACAGTGCCAACCCGCACCCCCCTGTATTCGACAGGAGCGTCCGGCTTTAAACCACGAATAGAATCTTTAAAGAGTAAGATTAAATTTAAACCATATTTATAACGGTTTTCATCTATGGCATTTTTATTTGGGTAAATAGTAAAATATTCACGTTGAGTAATGGTTTCCCCACGAGGTAAATCATTGGGAACATCGAACGTGATACCCCCACTAATCAGTGCTTCCAATGTGCCTGACTCAACTCGAAACCCATCTGCGGATAAATCAACTTCCATCCCATTTATTTCCCAAAATTTAGTATTAGTGGTGAGCAGTTTATCGTAAGGGCTTTCTATAAAAGCATCATAATAAACAATTTGTTCTTTGGCGTTAAAATAGATGTATTCAATACGCCCCACATTCATGCCATGAAATAAAATAAGGTCTCCAATTTGCAGTGCCCGATAACCACGACTGTCCAAGGTAACATGCAATCCAGCCGTACCCGCAGGAGTAACCGGCTTGTTTTCTAAACCCTTAAATTGACGCCCGTCTTCTTTAGAAAAACCCTGCGACAACTCAATATAGGCTCCCGACAATAGTGTGCTTAAACCAGATATTCCACCTTTACCAATTTTTGGACGAACCACCCAGAACTGCGCATCTTTTTTAAGTAAGTGCATATCGTGTTTACGGATTTGAGCCGTCACGATCACGCCACTAAGATCGTCACTTAATTTAATATCTTTCACGACACCAATATCGACATTCTTAATTTTAATTTTTGTTTTACCCGCCTCAATACCATCGGCATTGATAAAACTAATACTGATGGAAGGCCCCTGATTACTTAAATGAAAATAAATCATCCATGCGCCAATTAACACCGCAATAATCGGGATCAACCATATTCTGGATATTGAATGAAGCGACTCGACTTGTGCAGGATAAGGCTGCTTATCATTACTCATTAGTATTTTTTCTCTATAAAGGGAGCCCAGATTAATCGCGGTTCAAAGCTCAATGTGGCTAACATACTAAAAATAACGGTACCGGCAAAAGCCACCGCAGCCCAACCCGGATGCACATTTATCAGGCTTCCCTGTTTTATTAAGGCAGCTAAAACCATAACCACAAATACGTCGAGCATTGACCAGCGACCAATCAGTTCGGTCATTCGATAAATAAGTGTTTTTTGTTTGTATGAATGATGGTTACGTGTTTGCGTACTTAAGCAAAGTGTTGCCAGCGCCATTAATTTACCAACAGGGACTAGCACGCTGGCAATAAAAATAATGATTGCGATAGGGTAGGAACCTTGAGCCCATAATGCTAACACTCCCCCCACAATCGTGCTGTTTATTTCGGCTCCCAAATAAGTTGTTTGCATAATAGGTAACGTATTGGCCGGTATATACAATAACACCGAGGTCAGTAATAACGCCCAGGTCACCTGTACACTATAAACCGAGCTTTTGTGCAAAGTCGCCCCACATGAATCACAAAAATTTTTATCCTTATTAACGCGTTTATTACATTTAGGGCATTTTTTTTCTAGCGCCAAAGAACTCGACTTATCCTCTTTTCTGGCTTCCAACCAATTCATCACCTGACACTTATCAGTATGTAATACGGCAGCCGTTATACTTAAAACATAAAGGACATAGGCCCAAAATGAAAGATCAAAGCTAAGCTCCGCAATAGTGGCTATTTTTGTAAAACTGACAAGAACAGATATTAAAAAAATATCCCCCATCCTCCAATGCTGTAACTGCTCAATGAACATCACTACTTTTCGCGTTCCGAGAAACAAATGCGGTGATTTTAATGACGTATACACATAGATTGAACTGAGCAGATAAGCCACGGGGATAATCAAAATAAAAATATAAATCAGGATGGCCAAACTTGTAAAATTCTCTGCCACCATAACATTGATACTTTGTAATAAGGTGACTGTTCGGCTCCCACCCTGGTTACTATAAGTAAGAAAAGGAAACATAAACGATAATATTAAAAAAAATAACGCTGTAAACGAATAAGCAATAACCCGATCTTTGGCATTACGATGACACGCCATTAACGTGTACCCGCAGCGGGGGCAAACCGCTTTTTTGCCTTCATCAAGATGCGGTAATTTAATTAATAAATCACATTCAATGCAGACAATGGGTGGGCTATCCGTCATAAGCTAATGGTGGCTAGAATTCTCATTAGGGAGTAGACCTTGAGAATACCTGAGAGTTGTGTTTCTTTAAACGATTTTTTACTCGATATTGGGTCGCATTTTCTTCCACTTTATCTTTTGACACAATTAAAGAAGCAAAAAATAGCCCTCTTTCAATACCGCAGAGGGCTATTTAACTACGCTCTATGCACCAAGGGCGTCGAGTATCTCTTGAGCCTCAATGCGTTCTCGATAGTCACCGCCACCGGAATTAGCGAATAAAATATTACCATTCTGTGCAATCACGAAGGTAGCCGGTACAGGCAATTCGGCTGATTGATTGTCATAAAAACTAAAAAAATCGTAGCCTAAATCACTCATCGCCTGAATCGGTGCTTTAGCATTTTTAAAAACGGCTGTGTACTGGCGCGACACTTTATTGCTAGAATCACTTAACACTTCAAACTCAAGCTCATTGGTTTGTTTTGCCCCTAAAGAATTGTCCGGTGTCATCGGCGACACAGCAATCAAGT
The DNA here is from genome assembly GCA_964472525.1 of uncultured Thioalkalispiraceae bacterium. GTDB lineage: Bacteria > Pseudomonadota > Gammaproteobacteria > UBA6429 > Thiohalophilaceae > SZUA-37. Next base: position 8,995 of record CAYYLL010000018.1, read on the forward strand.
TGGCACCGGCGGCTTTTATCTGGGGCAATATTTGCTGGTAATTTTTTAGTTGTAAGTTACAGTATGGGCACCACACTCCCCGATAAAATGTTAGTACCACCGGGCCTTGTTGTAATAAAGTGGCCAGTGTCACTGTTTCACCATGAACATTGGGCAGAGAAAAAGAAGGCGCTTTATCCCCCTTGTTGAGTTTAACGGGAGAAGTGTATTTTTCTGCCAGTTGGTTAGCGTCCTGATTAAATATTGCAAATTTGTCCGCAGGCATCATTTCTTTCACCTGTAAGACTAAGGTTTGCAGCTCGGTTTTGTATGAAGGTACGGTATTTGTCATTGTGATATCTCCTATCTTTATTTCAGACAAATTCAGTTTATTCCCCCTGTTAACCGCAATAAATAGGTTCATATGCAAAAGATAATTGCATATACTGCATGAATGGATACCCATATTCTGGAATTATTTGTCGAAGTGATGCAGCACCGTAACTTTGCAGAGATTGCCCGTATCCATAATATTGCCCCATCCTCTGTGTCACGCTCAATTACCGGGCTCGAAAATGAATTGGGGATCCGCTTATTTCAACGCTCGACACGTAAGTTAGTGCCCACTGAGGCGGGCATGGCCTATTTTGATCGTGTCAAAACCATCATTGACGATTTAAATTCGGCCAAACAAATCGCCGCCGACCTAAGTGAAGAACCCACCGGCACTTTACGCATCACTGCCGCAGCCGTATTTGGCGGAATGCAAATTGTGCCATTACTGCCGGTGTTAGCAGAAAAATACCCGGCACTCTCCATTGATTTGAATTTAACGGATACCTATCTGGATTTAATCGAAGAACGAATTGATGTCGCAATTCGCCTGGGGACATTACAAGACTCCACTTACATAGCAAAACGGCTGACAAAAATGACCTTTTATATTTGTGCTAGCCCCCAATACCTCGAACAATATGGTGTACCTGAAACGCCAAAGGAAATTACTCAACATAAATGCCTCTTATTCCCAAGGTCCGGGTATAACTTAAACTGGTTATTTAAAGACTCGCAGCAAAATATGCTGGATGTCACCATTAACAAAACCGTTTTAATAACCAATTCTGCCGCCATAAAACAATGTACTTTATTAAACATGGGGCTGTCCTTATTGCCTGACTGGTTAGTGCAACAGGAGATTGCCGAAGGTAAATTGGTTCGAGTCTTTGCTGAGTATCATGTCACGGCAACAAATTACGATAGCTCTGTTTGGTTGGTGTACCCATCCAAGGAATACCTACCATTAAAAACACGAGTTTTTATTGATTTATTAAGCAGCAGACTGGGACAATTAAGCGGCGGCTCAAATTGAAAAATTATTCAATTAAAATATGTTCATGGGAAAGTGGCCAGCAACAACTCAGTGATATTCGTCGTCAGGTTTTTATTAATGAACAAAAGGTACCCGAAGAATTAGAGTGGGACGAATTTGATAAAACAGCCCGGCATGTAATTACTTTAACTAAAAACCATCAAGCTATTGCAACGGGAAGAATAAAAGCCGATGGCCATATTGGTCGTATGGCGGTGTTAAAAGCGTATCGGCAGCAGGGTATTGGCTCGGAAATTTTGTTAACATTGCTAGGTATCGCAAAACAACAACATTTAAAGAGCGTTTATTTACATGCACAGGTCTCCGCTATTTCATTTTATGAGCAACATGGTTTTGTTTGTAACAGCAGCCAATTTATGGATGCCGGCATACCTCATAAAAGTATGGTTAAAAAAATAACCGATGTTTAAAAAATCTTTAACTGGATTGGTAACAATAGTTTTTCTAAGCGCTAACGTTTATGTAAAAGCCGATTCTTTTGATGGCGATAACAGAGAACAACAACAGCAACAGCAACAGTTACAACAATTAAAAGTTAAAATAAAAAATCTAAGAAATGAGCTAGATGAAGTTCGTAGTTTACATGACAAAGTGCGTCAGGAATTGCGTACAACTGAAATTAGTATCAGTAAACGAGTTAAAAACCTTAACCAGTTAAAGCGTAAGCTGCGACGACAGAATAAGCGTTTACGGCAATTGCAACAACAACGCAGAGGATTAAACAAAGATCTTGCGACTCAGCGTGATTTGCTCGGTCAACAGGTTCGCACCGCTTATACCATTGGTAAGCAGGAATATTTAAAATTATTACTGAACCAAGAAAATCCAAATGCCATCGGTCGGGTACTCACCTACTACAATTATTTTAATCAGGTGCGTTCAGAACGAATAGATACATCAACCAAAACACTACGCAGTCTGGCACAGATAAAAAAACGCATTCGTCAGGAAAATAAAACCCTGCAAAATCTTAAGCGACAACAACTTGCTGAAAAGAAAAATCTTGAAGGTAGTTATCAGGCACGCGCCATTGTGATTGCCAAACTCTCAAAGGATATTAAAAACAAAGGCAATGCCTTGCAACAAATGCTCGAAAACGAAAAACAACTGGAACGTGTACTCAATGTCATTAGCAAGAGTATGCCGGAAATATTTGTTGAACCGGGTAAACACAAAGCCTTTGCAACACTTAAAGGCAAGTTATACTGGCCAGTTCTGGGCACCGTCCAGGCTTTGTTTGGCAAAACAAGAAAATTTGCCAACGTAAAATGGAACGGTGTCATGATCAAAGCGCGGCAAGGTAATAATGTACGCGCCATATCGCATGGTCGAGTAGCTTATGCCGACTGGTTACGTGGGTATGGTTTATTGATTATTATCGATCATGGCGATGGCTATATGAGTTTATACGGCCACAACGAGGATATAAAAAAGGAAACGGGTGACTGGGTGGAAGAAGGTGAAATCATTGGCAACGTAGGTAATACCGGCGGGCAGTCAAAATCAGGGCTTTATTTTGAAATTAGGCATAATGGCAAGCCAACCAATCCAAAAATCTGGTGTCGTAAGGTACGCCGAGGTTGAAAACACAGCATCCAACCCACAAGACACTTATTAAATAGTGGACAGTAAAAATATTTAAGGTACTATTCATATAAGCATATAGCCTCGTATACACGATAGATCGTTTAAAAATAATGATTTAGCCGATTAACTTAAAACCCGTTAGCATAGATAAAAGAGATAGACTGATGACCGTAAACACACGTAACGTATTGATTTTAATGTTTGGACTATTTTTAGGTGTGATACTCGCACTGGGGCAAAGTGTGTTTGCAGATAAAAGTGCCAACACTGTCGCTACCGCCTATCAAGGCATCCCGTTAGACGATATTCGAACCCTCAGTGAGATTTTTGGCAAAATTAAAGAAAATTATGTCGAAAAAATCGATGATAAAACCCTATTAACCAATGCGATCCGTGGCATGGTAAGTGGGCTAGATCCACATTCCTCCTTTTTAGATCTTGAGCAATTTAAAGAACTCACCGTGGGAACCCGTGGTGAGTTTGGCGGTTTAGGGATTGTGGTCGGAATGGAAAATGGTTTTGTTAAAGTCATTTCACCTATTGATGACACCCCCGCACAACGTGCCGGCATTAAAGCCGGTGATCTCATTATTCGCCTGGGTAAAAAACCAGTTAAAGGAATGAGGTTAGACGATGCCGTTAAATTGATGCGCGGTAAACCGGGCCAACCCATTGATTTATTAGTATCGCGTGTCGGTGTCGATAAACCTTTTAATGTGACCGTAGTGCGTGACAAAATTCGGGTTAAGAGTATTAAATACCGTACATTGTCACCGGGTTATGGTTATGTGCGTATTACACAATTTCAGGAACGCACCGGTGAAGATTTATTAAAAGCCATTGATGCACTTAAAAAAGAAAATAAAAAAACGGGGCTTGAGGGTTTAGTTCTCGATTTGCGCAATAATCCTGGTGGGCTGCTCGACGCTGCCGTTGCTGTTTCAGACGCATTCTTAACCGAAGGTACGATAGTATCCGTACGTGGACGCCATCCCGATAACCAACATAGTTTTCAGGCAACACCGATTGATCGAATCAATGGTGTCCCGTTAGTGGTACTGGTAAACGGTGGCTCTGCTTCTGCATCAGAAATTGTTGCCGGTGCCTTACAAGATCATAAGCGCGCGGTGATTATGGGCACACAAACTTTCGGCAAAGGTTCTGTTCAATCTATCGTTAAATTAGGTAACAATACCGCATTGAAAATGACAACGGCTCGTTACTACACACCGAATGATCGCACTATTCAGGCAAAAGGTATTACTCCTGACATCAAACTCAGCAATATAAAAGTAGCTGTGAAAGATGGCGGCAATCGATATATTAAAGAAGCCGACCTTAAAGGCCACTTAAAAAATGATAAAAACCCAAATATTGAGAACCAGATAAATAAAAAGAGCAAAGACAGTAAAAAAGATAAGCCGTTAGCCAGTAAAGATTATCCTTTATACGAAGCGCTTAATTTATTAAAAGGCTTACATTTACTTAACGCGAAGAAATAGTTTTTCAAAAACTAAGCTAAAAGAGTAAACCCTGTCTTGTAGCAATCAATATTTCCACAAGATAGGGTGTTTTTATTAAAGGTTTTGGGAATTAAGGCGCTAGTACTATACCGACCTTGGTATAGATAGCTGCATTAGGTACTTAATTTACTCGCAGGTATTTATCTCGTGTAAAAACCTCAATAACCCGGAATAATGTATGCACTTACTTGTATCATTAATGGCTTTTTGCTTGTGCAGTATGCAAGTTGTTTATGCGGCCCCAATCTCTAATCCTGTACTGAGCCCATCTTCGCCACAAACTGTATTATTAGAAAAGAAACAGCCCCAGACTAACCCAAAGTATTATATCAGTCTTATTATTGACGACATGGGTTACCGCTACCAATCCGGCAAGCGCGCGATTAACTTACCGGCAAACATAACCTATTCCTTTTTACCTTATGCACCCCATGCAAGGCAATTAGCTAACCTTGCAAATATTAAACAAAAAGAAATCATGTTGCATATTCCAATGGAGGCAACCAATGGCAAAAAAATGGGGCCGGGAGGCTTAACAACCAGCATGCCCAAGCCTGTTTTTAAGTTAGAAATAGAACACGACTTGTCCGCCATACCTTATATAAAAGGTGTCAATAATCATATGGGAAGTTTATTAACACAACAATTTGAACCCATGACATGGTTAATGGAAATGTTGGCAGCAAAGAAAATGTATTTTATTGATAGCCGAACATCCGGTAAAAGTCAGGCTCTTAAAGCAGCACGGCAATATGGACTCCCCAGTGAAACACGTGATATTTTTGTTGATCATGATTTATCCAGAAAAGCCATGCAACAACAACTACACCATGCCATTAATATGGCCAAACGTAATGGCAGTGTCGTGGTGATTGCACATCCTTTACCGCAAACAATGCAGGTACTAGAAAAATGGGTACCAGAAGCAAAGGCCCAAGGATTAAAGTTTGTATATATGTCTAAACTGTTAAACATACGTCAACAATACCGCGCACGACGGAAAACACAAAAGAGACTCACACAATGGCAAAGACCCAGCCCAATCAAACAAAATTAAACGTACTGGTTCCATTAGCACAAGGTTGTGAAGAATTAGAAGCGGTCACCATTACAGACTTACTCACGCGTGCCGGAATGAATGTGGTAACAGCAAGCTTGGATGAAAAACCTGTTCAGGCCAGTCGGGGAATGGTACTCATTGCAAACACTGTAATGGACAAGGTGATGGATAAAACTTTTGATTTAATCGTGTTACCCGGTGGCCTACCCGGCGCCGATCACTTACAAAATGATCAAAGAGTACAAGCTAAATTAAAATCCATGGACGCAGAAAATAAAACGATAGCCGCGATTTGTGCTGCCCCTAAAGCACTGGCCTCCGCAGGCTTGCTCGATGGCAAGACTATTACAAGTTATCCCGGCAGTTTAGAGGAATGTAATATTAAGAATTCGGACTACAAAGAACAAAGTGTTGTCAGTGATGGAAATATTATTACCTCACGGGGGCCGGGTACCGCAATGGACTTTGCCCTTACCTTAATTGAAAAATTACTTGGCAAAGAAAAGCGCGATGAAGTTGAAGGGCAGCTGATGCGTGGTTAATGCTTCAATTCAGCAAAGGCCTCTATTTCCAGTAATAAATTCGAACGGCAAATATCCCCTTGTAAATAAATGATTAAGGCATCCTTACCCATTCGCTGCGATAAGGCTTCGTGTATCATTTCATAATGTTCAGGATGCCGAATATAAACTTTCATTAATGATAAATCGGTTATGTCATGTATAGGCTGTTGATGCGTATCACGTACGGTCGTAACCAATGCTTCAACATTTTTAAGTGTTTCTTCTAACTGGATTAAAACATTTTCCTCATGCAAGGTTTCATGACCAACAATACTTGCCGTCCCGGAAATAAAAAAGTGGGTGACCGATGGCCAGTGTTTGAGTGTTGCACGCGCAAAAGAGGGGCTTTTCGGACTGTATTTTTGAGGATAGTGATAGGCGCTAATCTGTCTGGGATTTTCAACTTGTACACCCGCTTTAGTTGTCGCCATAAAATAGACAATAAAGCCTTTACCGTGTGTGCCAATCGCCGTTGCCGCCGGGAGTGTACGCTCAAATTCAGTTACATTCTGATAAGCACTGTAACGGCCAATACAGAAAGATTGATAACGCTCGACCGAATCAATAATAGTGTTAATTTCCGGGAAAAAATTCCAGATACGCACCAAATGAGGAAACTCTTTTTGATTTATAAAATTCAGAATTGATGAATAAGCATGAGTGCTACAATCTTCAAGTGAATTAAACTTAGACTCATCAAGGCAGATTTTGCCAAATAAGATTTCATTATTTTGTCGAAACTCAATATCCCCTTGTCGGCCAGAAATAAGCTTATCGCGCGCAACCCAGACTTCAGAATAGTTAACCGCAGACAACAAGGGTAATGCAATATTAAAGGCCTCACCTTCCCCTGCTTTAGATACCGGCTGTCCGACCGAAGTAAAATTAATCGTAGTAATAATCTTTTCTTTATCAAGTCCTTGAATTTGTTCGGTGTTGGCATACGAAATACAAAATGGGGCATTACCTGTCAAAAAAAGTTTACTTGACGGTTTGATATGGGTTACAGACATTTCAGCTATTCTTCCAACTATACTTAAGGATAATGTTGTTATTTTATCGCAAAATGGGGCCCAACAGTAAATAGACTTAAAAATAAGAGGGGAATTAAGCTTAACCATATGATTTTATAAGGATTATCCATATCACATAGGCCCAGTAGCCAGCCATTAAACGCATTTTGTCACCTTATCAGAGTGTTTCTGCTATAATCTCGGCCTTTTTGACAAATACAGATAGTTTTATGGGGAAAACAGCATGTCCACTAGTCAGCAAAGTGAGAAAGAATTAGAGGTCGCAGAATTAATTATAGAAGCGCTTAATCTGGAAGATATCAGTGCGGCAGAAATTGAGCCGGAAGCGCCTTTATTTCGTGAAGGTTTAGGGTTAGATTCAATTGATGCTCTAGAAATAGCAATGGCTATTTCCCAAAAATACGGGTTTCAGTTACGTTCAGATGACCCGAACAATGCAACTATTTTTGCAACCTTGCGCCAGTTAAGTGAGCATATCGAAAAAAATAAGCACTGAAATAAGCGCTCAACTTATAAACCAAACTTTGTTAGATCAATTATCGTGCTAAAGAAACAATATTGGAAATTATTCGCACTGTTTGCCAGTATTAGCTATCCTTTTTTAGTGCATTATCTAGTTGTAACCGGCCAATATCTATTGGCCGGTATTTATATCGTTGCACTATTACTATTGATAGCGATACAAAATTTTTTACAGAATAATAAAGGCTTAGCACTGGGGTTATTTTTTTTAGGTATCGTGATTAGTACTATTGTCCTTTATCAAGCACAAATCGTTATTTACCTGCCCCCGGTTCTTATTCCATTGGCATTGGCGATTATTTTTGGTAGAACACTCATGGGAGAGCAAACTGCATTCATAACCAGTATCGCACAAAAAATAAGACGCGCGCCTTTAGCTGAAACAGAACAAAATTATACCCGTGTTATAACGTATATGTGGGTTCTATTTTTTTTATTCCTTGCTATTGAATCAGCCGTGGTTGCCATAATTTATAATATACAAACATGGTCCTACATTACCAATTTTTTAAATTATATTTTAGTCGCCATTTTTGCAATATGTGAGTATCTATTACGCAGAATTATCTTACGTGATCTGGAACACCCAAGTTTTATTGGTTTCATTAAACAACTGATACAGGCACAGCGTAGCCACTCATGAAATTTAATTTGACACAACATACCAATAACCATTCCTTAATTGCATGGGATGAGCAATCATCCATAACCCATGCGCAATTCTTGATAGATGTTAAACATGTAGCCCATCATTTACCCGATAAAAAATATGCCATTAATTTATGTGATAATCGTTATTATTTTATGGTGGTCTTTGCTGCGGTTATTGTAAAAGAACAAACAAATTTACTGCCACAAAATCGGGTATTCGAAACATTATATGCAGTAGCGAATGATTATACAGACAGTTATTGTATTACCGAGGAAATGCTGGAAAATTTAACCTTAGAACAGATAGATATTAATGAAATTTTAAAACAACAAAAAAAATTTGTAGAATCACAAGATACCATCACAGCACCGGCTATTAATGGAGATCTTATTGCTGCCATTGCTTTTACATCAGGCAGCACTGGTATACCCCAGGCGAATAACAAAACATGGAAGACGTTGGTAATGGGAGCCCAGATGGCTGCCGAACGGTTTGGCATAGACAAACAACCGGCACATATTGTTTCAACAGTTCCTTCGCAACATATGTACGGGTTAGAAACGTCCATTCTTTACAGTTTACAAAATAAATGTCCTGTTTATGCTGGCAAACCTTTTTACCCGGAGGATATCCGGCGAATAATCAAGGCTGCACCACAAGCAGTTATTCTTGTGACTACCCCCGTTCACTTGCGTGCCTGTACGACAACAACAAATTTACAATGGAATAATATTGCTTTTATTATTTCCGCAACAGCGCCGTTGCGAAATGAAGTTGCCCGGCAAATAGAAGATAAAATGAAAACTACGGTTAAAGAAATATTTGGTTGCACCGAAGTTGGTTCAATGGCATCACGTGAAACATTAAGAGATAAAAACTGGCATCTCTATAAAGGTATACGGATATATAAAGCAACAGATAAAGTCTATATTGATGCGCCACACATAGATAAAGATATTGAGCTGAATGATGTTATAGAAATTGAAGATGAATATCATTTTAAGTTGCTAGGACGTAATGAAGATATGGTTAATATTGCAGGTAAGCGTGGCTCCTTATCTGATTTAAAACTAAAACTGGAATCAATCGAAGGCATTGATGATGCCGTGGTTTATTTACCCGATGATAAAAATGAAATTGCACGATTAACCGCTTTTGTTGTTGCAGAAAACTTAACCATAAAAGAAATTTTAATCGAATTAGCTAAAAAAATTGATAGCGTTTTTATCCCTCGGCCAATATATAAAGTCCCTAGGCTGCCTTATAATGAAACTGGGAAACTGGCACGACAGGCTCTTATAGAATTATCCTGCCAGTGCAAGAGAACAAGATAATGCAAACAACTCAGCCAATGTTTCTAATTGAAAAAGATCATCCCTGTCTGGAGGGGCATTTCCCCTCCAATCCGATTGTGCCGGGTGTTGTTATTCTGGATGAAGTAACCAATATTGTATTACAACAAAACAGTGGCTTTAAAATATGTGGCTTTAGTCATGTAAAATTCTTGCAGCCATTACTTGCCGAGCAAGAAGTTGTTGTTAAATTGGGTGATAAAACGATAACTAATGCTCGTTATTTAAAAATTAAATTCTCACTTTATTATAGCGATACTTTAATAGTTCAAGGTGAAGTCAAGCTTGAAGACCGCGCGGATTATAGTGAATAGTGCTATGAGCCACGTAACGACAAAAAATAATAACTGGAAAGAAAGTGCCGAAAGAAGTAATTCCTTTACAATAAAAATAATTTGCTGGATCGCCCTAAATATTGGCCGACCGGCTGCAAGGGTCATTTTATATCCGATTACCGCGTATTTTTTTATCACCTCGCCAAAAGTTATTCGTGCTTCTAAATATTATTTTAGTCGTATTCATGGCTCTAAGGTTTCATTTATCACTGTTATAAAACATATTCACCATTTCTCTGCAACCATTCTGGATCGTGTATTTTTTTTAACGGATCAACATGAAAAATTTAATATAACCATTTACGGGCAGGAAATTCTCGATAAATATATGACTCAAGGTAATGGCGGTATTTTATTAGGCTCCCACCATGGCAGCTTTGAAGTTTTACGCTCATTAGCGATTAAAACACATAATGTGCGTTTAAAAGTTTTAATGTATCGTGAACACAATCAAATGATTACTAGGATCCTTGATAAATTAAATCCTGACGTTGCTGAAACCGTTATTAATCTTGCCGATAACGATGCCCTTCTTCAAATGCAACAAGCCATTAATGAAGGATTTTTTGTAGGCATGTTAGGCGACCGTGTAACCGAAGGTGAACGAAAAACCGAATGTGTATTGCTCAATGACAAAGTAAATTTTCCTTCGGGTCCCATGTTAATGGCCTCTATTCTAAAGGTGCCGGTTGTATTATTTTATGGCTTATACCAAGGCGGCAATCGTTATGATCTACATATTGAATTATTAACTGACGGTCTCAATATAGAACGAAAAAATCGACAACAGGCCGTGCAACACTGGACTCAACAATATGTTTCACGGCTAGAGCAACATATTATAAAATCACCTTACAACTGGTTTAATTTTTATGATTTCTGGAATGATGAAAATAAATAAAATAATCAGAATTTATCTCTGTCTGGCCGGAATACTATTTAGTATTTTATTTACCAATATTGCCGCTGCTGAAAATAAAGGATTAGAGGCTGTTTTAAATAAATTATCGACTATTAAAAAAAGCATAGCCACATTCAAGGAAATTAAAACATATAATTTTCTGAATGAAGATATTAAATTAACCGGGCAACTTGAATTTATCGCTCCTGATACATTAATCAAAAAGACAATTAAACCAGAACCTGAATATTTCAAAGTCACCGGCAATAATCTGTTTATTAAAAAAGAAGATGGGAAAGAACATGATTTATTGTTAACGGATTATCCACTGGTTGAAATATTTGTTGCCGCTTATCGAGGCATACTATCTGGCAACCTGACAAAACTCCAGCAATATTATGACATTAAATATACTGAAACATCACGTAACAAATCACATAAAAAAAAATCTAGCTGGATGATTACACTTATACCACTCGATGAAGATGCACAGAACTATATTGAACTTATAAAAATCAATGGAACCGATGCAGCTATTAACAAAATCACAACCATTGAATCAGGTGGTGATAAAAGTGTTATGTTTATTAAAGCGATAAATAACTAAACACTCGTATGTTAAATTCAAACAATAGACCCTCCATACTCCCAATTATTGGCCTATTACTTTTTATTGGCATTACTGGCTGGTTCGCTCTATTCCAAACAACCATTAGTTCGGATATGCAGCAGTTTCTTCCCGAAACTCCTGATAATACACAAACTGAAACTAAACAACGGTCAATTAATCCCGTTAATATTTTAAATGCCATTAATGAAGCAAATAGCGGTCTCTTTTTAATCTCTATTAAAGGTGGAAATACAAAACAAAGAGCTACCGCAAGTATTCAGCTACGCAAACGGTTATTGATGGATAACGCCTTTGTTTTTATAAATAATGGTAAAGGCTTATTGCCAATAAAAGACAGGCTATTAATAAAGAAATACCGTTACTTATTAAGTTCAAAGAATGATCTAAACACTACCTTTAATCAAAAAGACTTTTCAAATGCATTAAAACGCCGTTATCAAGAATTACGTTCTCCGCTAGCGAGTATGGTTAAAAAAACGTTTCGTGAAGATCCGACAGCCGAAGTACGCTATATTTTTCAACAATGGCAAACAGGGCAACAACCTAATAAAAAGTATGGCGTCTGGTTTAGTAAAGATAGTCAATCAGCTTTGTTAGTTGCAGCGGTTGATATTAAGGGCGCTGATATCAACAAACAACAATGGGCGATCAATACCATTAAACAGAATTTTAAGAATATTAATTCCACCAATCTAAAAATACAAATATCCGGAATGGGTGTATTTGCAGTACAGGCACGCGAAAAAATAAAAACTGACTCAAAACGCATTAGCCTTATCGCTAGCCTAGGTGTTTTATTATTAATATTATGGGCGTTTCGATCTTGGTGGTTTGTTTTTCTTGCTGGTTTACCTTTATTGTCCGCTATCCTTGGTGGCGTTGTTGCAACTCAGCTTATCTTTAATAATGTACATGGCATTACACTGGCGTTTGGTTTAACGCTTATTGGCGTAGCTCTGGATTACCCAGTACATATTTTTAGCCACTTAAGCAATAATGAAAACATTAACCAAAGTGTTAAAAGTATCTGGCCCACATTAAGACTGGGCGTTGTAACGACATGTTTAGGATTCTTTGCGCTAACCCAGACAAATTTTACTGGTTTAGCACAGCTAGGCGTTTTTGCCATTAGTGGTTTGTTAACCGCAGCTTTTATTACCCGTTTTGTACTACCGTCCTTATTAATATTTAATATAGGTGCAACGAAAAAAGCTGTCACAACCGTACCCAACTGGGTAACAAAATTAAGCCAATATAATATTACACTTAATTTTAATATTGTTATTTTAAGTTTTATTACTGTGAGTGTACTATTTTTACTCTTTCCTATTAAATGGGAAAATAATCTGGCTAAATTAAGCCCAGTGTCAGCAGAACAATCAAGAATAGATAAAGAACTGCGACAACAATTAAATGCCGATGATTTAGTCAATATTGCTGTCATCCAGGCAAGAAGCAGCAATGAGGTTATCAGAACAACCGAACAACTAAATCGGTTTTTAACTAACTTAATCGATAATCATATTATTTCAGGTTATCGCGCGCCTTATCAACTATTGCCAAGTATCGAAACACAATTATCGCGCCAGAAAAATTTACCTGATAGAAGCCAATTACAGCAACTGGTCTCTGCTGCAACCGCTAATAGCCACTTTAGAAAAAACAGCTTCAATCCTTTTATCAATGATATTGAAGCAAGCAGAAAACTAAGCCCACTGGATAAAGAAAAATTAAAAGGATCACTTTTTGACAAACAACTATCATCACTATTATTTAAATCAAACAACACCTGGTTTGGTATTATCCGTTTTAGTGGTGTTAAAAATACGGCTGTATTACAAAAAAATATTCTAGCTTTACATAATCCCGCTGTCTCTTTTTTGAATATTAAAAATACGTCACAATCTATTATTGATGATTTCAGAAATGAGGCCATTAATTTAATTGCTATCGGTTTACTTGTTATTTTTATAACCTTACTCCTTGGTTTAAGAGATACGCAACGCTTAATGCGTGTATGCTTTATTGTGGCAATGGCTCTTGCCTTTAATATTTTGTTATTAAATATTTTTGGGCAAGCCTTGTCTTTATTCCATCTGGTCTCTCTATTATTAGTATTGGGGCTTGGGCTGGACTATAGTTTATTTTTTACCCAAAAAAGCGACAATCAGGCCACCCGAGGGAAAACAGTTTATGGATTATTGGTTTGCTTCGGGTCAACAGCACTAGTTTTTGGTATGCTAGCAAGTTCAAGCATTCCGGTTTTAAGTGCAATTGGTTTAACGGTATTTCTGGGGGTAAGTTTAAGCTTCCTTTTTGCCATTTTATTCAGTTAGCACGAATACTAGGGTCTGTTGATCTTTCAGATGTTAGGCTGATTTTGAGAAAATTTTAGCCATGGCAAGGCATTTTTTACGTATCAATGCACTCCATTGATAGTAAAAAATAACACCGGCAGGGCTAAAATTAGCCAAACGCAGTCAATAGATGGAAGATCAACAGACCCTAACAACACTTTGAATATAGATTAAATGGCTATTAAACCCTTAAAATTAACAAGTTATACCGTCACCAACGCACTGGGGGCTGGAAATACTACCTCACTACAGGCATTGCAAGCACAACAAACCGGCCTGACTCCCAATGACTTTGATGGTTGTCGTTTAAAAACCTATATTGGCCGGGTCGCGGGAATTGAAGAAGTAAACTTACCCGCCTCTTTGTCTGACTTTGACTGTAGAAATAATCGGCTGGCCTATCTAGGCTTGCAACAGGATAATTTTACTGAAACAGTTGTTGTCGCCCGTAAAAAGTATGGTGCAGATCGTATTGCTGTTTTTTTGGGAACAAGCACCTCCGGTACCCAACAAACAGAATGGGCATATACACAGTTAGATGCCAACCACCATTTACCTAAACAATACATTTACTCAAAAACTCATAATGTTTTTTCATTGGCTGATTTTGTACAGCACTATTTTAAGCTAAACGGTGTTGCCCATGTGGTTTCAACAGCCTGCTCTTCCAGCGCTAAAGTTTTTGCCAGTGCCTACCGACATATAGAAGCCGGTTTTTGTGATGCCGCTATTGTGGGTGGCGTTGATAGTCTTTGCCTAACCACATTGTATGGTTTTAATAGCCTGCAACTTCTAACAGAACAAAAATGCACTCCTTGGGGTGACCATCGTTCAGGAATTAACATTGGCGAAGGTGCAGGTTTTGCCTTACTGGAAAAAGCTGAAGCAGATACGACAGACATTTGTTTACTCGGCTATGGTGAAAGTAGTGATGCCTACCACATGTCTACACCTCATCCGCAAGGGCGTGGTGCCGCACAAGCCATGCAGTCAGCTCTGGATTCGGCCGATGTCACCGCAAACCATGTCGATTATATTAATTTACATGGCACCGCAACCCAGTCAAATGATAGCGCTGAAGATAAAGCGGTTATTTCCATTTTTGGTTCAACAACGCCTGCAAGCTCGACTAAAGGCTGGACTGGACATACTCTGGGGGCAGCGGGAATCACAGAGGTGGTCTTTGGCTGTATGGCAATCGAAAATAATTTTATCCCGGTTAATTTAAATACAACTAAAATTGATCCTGATACATGCGCCAATATTGTAATGGAAAAAAATAAACACAAGGTGACGAAATTTATTTCAAACTCCTTTGGCTTTGGCGGCAGTAATTGCAGTCTATTAATTGGGCGACAAGGTTAAATAAAATGAGTGTGACTATTTATGTCAATGCAATTAGTCTAATCGCACCCGGGTTACCTAACTGGCAACAGAGTCAGGCGGTATTGCGTGAAGAAGAACAATACCAGACAGATGAACTTGTAAAATTTTCGCCCGCGGTTCTTCCCGCAAATGAACGCCGCCGAACAACACCCTTAATTAAACTGGCATTACATGCCGCTGAACAATGCATCGGTTCTGATTTGGAAGCTGCCCAACATTATGCCACTGTATTTGCATCGTCAGATGGCGACCACGGCATACTCGATAAAATCTGCACAGCCTTGACCTTGCCAGATCGCCCCGTTTCACCCACTAACTTTCACAACTCGGTACATAATGCCGCCGCCGGGTATTGGGCCATTGCAGCAAAAGCACAGCATAATTCAAATAGTTTATCCGGCTGCGATGAAACCTTTTCCGTGGCCCTTATTGAAGCGGCAACTTATGTGGCTATCGAACAAAAATCGGTTCTGTTTGTTACCTATGACTACCCTGCACCCTCACCCCTGGATGGCGTGCGTCATTTAGAAGGTGCGTTTGCTGTGGCATTATGTCTTTCATCAACAAAACAAACTAATAGCCTTGCCGCATTAGAGATACAGCCCACACAGGATATCACCTATAGTACATGTACTAATCCGGCTCTAGAAAAGCTTCGACTCGGTAATCCTGCGGCAAGATCGCTGCCGCTACTTCAAACGTTGGCAACTCAAAAAACAACGGCCGTTATACTTCCTCATGTACAATCGAGCGCATTAAAAATTAATGCTGTCCATTATTAACATGACAGCCATTATTGAAAAAGACGAACTTGCCCGTTTAATTCCACATGCTGGCTTAATGTGCCTGAATGATGCGGTAATACAATGGGATCACTTGTCCGTGATTTGTTCAACACAATCACATTTAAGAAAAGATAATCCTTTGTATAAAGATAAAAAATTATCGGCACTGCATGCAATCGAATATTGCGCGCAAGCCATGGCCATACATGGTGGCTTACTGGCAAGAGAGCAGGGAAAAGTACTGGCAAGTGGTTATCTTGCTGCACTGCGTAATATTGAATTAACCCATGAGTACCTTAGCGATATTAAACAGGATTTAATTATTTCAGCCAAGCAATTAATGGCTCAGGGTGGTAATTTAATGTATGAATTTACAATGTACTATTTACAAAATGAAGAACAAATCAAGGTTGCCAGTGGACGCGCAACCGTCATCCAGATGTAAGGCGAATAAATGATGGAAAAAAAACGTGCCCTGATAACAGGTGGAAGTGGCGATATTGGTGCAGAAATTTGTATACAACTTGCTGCCAATAACTATCACGTTCTTATTCATGCAAATTCACGGCCTGAACGCGCTCATAAAGTACTTAACCAAATTGAAGACTCTGGTGGAAGTGGAGAAGTTATCGTATTCAACATCACCGATACAAAACAGACAAGGCAACAACTTGAAGCGGCTCTCACAAATGGCCCCATTCAGGTGTTAGTCAACAATGCCGGTATACATGATGATGCTATTATGGCCGGTATGCAAAAACAGCAATGGCTCAATGTACTGGACGTCAGCTTAAACGGTTTTTTTAATGTTACCCAACCCTTATTACTCCCCATGATGAAAACACGCTGGGGGCGAATTATTTCAATGTCATCGGTTGCTGCGGTAATGGGCAATCGCGGCCAGGCAAATTATGCCGCCGCTAAATCGGGCTTACATGGTGCAACAAAATCCATTGCTATTGAAATGGCTTCGCGTGGCATTACTGCCAATGTAATTGCACCGGGCATTATTCAGAGTGACATGACCAAAACTGTTTTTGATAAAGAAACGATAAAAAAAATCGTACCCATGCAGCGTGCCGGTACACCCTATGAAGTTGCAAAATTAGCCTGTTTCCTTGCATCGGATGATGCAGCTTATATATCAGGACAAATTATTAATATTAATGGAGCAATGGCCTAAATGGAATTACAACTAACATCGTTAACGGATGCACGAGAAAAATTTTTAAAATTAGGCGATCAATTACAACAGGCAGAAAAAGATCGTGGACACAACAGTGCAGAAGAATTTTTAACCACAACAATTACTGCTATGAATCAATTCTTTGATATTGCAGAAGGTGTTGACAACTGGCAGGCTAATTTTGTTAGTAACGATATTAGTGACATTGCTGAACATGGGCTTTCTATTTTAGAAAAGTTAATTTATCAGGCTGATACAAACCAATGTATGGCTGAAATGCAGGGTTTGCAACAACTCTCTCTTGTGATTGCCAACTGGGCAATTGAGCGAGAGGGTCATATTAATATCCTCGAACCCATTGTGGATGCACTCGCACAATTAGCCAACGAAATAAAAGAAACGACTCAACTTATTGCCTTAGCTGAATTTATGGGGAAAATTGCCGATGCCTGTAGCGATAGTATTAAGCATGATATTGATGTTAGCAATATGCATCGTCCATGGCGAATATTAAATATTAATCGAGGTATAGTCGCAACTCGAAGCCATCACCCCGACACCATGCGTCAGGTTTTTAGTGCACTGATTAACGCCTTACCTATGGATGCCCCCGGTTTCTTTAAAGAGGGTATGTCTGAAATGGTGCGCTTGGATTATCCTCAAACTGTTCGTGACATTATGCGTGAATACTTTGATCAAACCGATATGCCTCAAATTCACTAACCTTAAAAAGTGATACCGCTTTAATGATAGATTCAATCGACTCTCCCTATATTCATGCCGCTAATTTTAAAAATTTTCAAGCATTGGTATTAGATAATTCCAAAAAAGGCCCAGTACTTGTTAATTTCTGGTCTAAAAAAGCCGGGCCATGTTTACGCCAATACCCTATTCTGGACAAATTAATTCACCAGTTTAATGGCCGAATGTTATTAGTGAATGTCGATACCGAAAAAGAATATAAAATAAGCAAGGAATACAGCATCACCAGTGTACCTACCTTAAAATTATTTAGACATGGAAGTATTATTGAAACCTTACACGGCTACCAATCCGAAACCGACCTCAATCATGTTTTGAGTCAATATATCGCAAAGGATTCTGATCAAACTCTGGCCGATGCTGTTGCCGAATATGCACAGGGCAATCATGACCAAGCCTACCAAATGATCACCAAGGCGATTGTTGAAGATCCAGATAATAGTCAGCTCCCTATTTCACTGTGTAAATTACTAAAACATGAACAGCGTTATGCCGAGGCACTCAAGCTATTAGCCTCGCTGCCCACAGAAATGTATACGCTAAAAGAAATTATTGCTTTACAGGATGAACTAAGCTTTCTACTAATTGCAGACAACATCGTTGACGTTGAAGATTTAATCGAAACCGTAGAAAGTATCCCGAAGGATCTAAAAGCGAAACAACAGCTATCGGCTTTTTATGTATTAAACAAAGAATACCCAACGGCACTGCAACTACTCGTTGATATTATGGAAATGGATAAAAATTATAATGATGGCTACCCGCGAGTCGCCATGCTAAAAATATTTAATATTCTTGGGCAAGAACATGAATTAGTAACACAATTCAGGCATTCATTACGCCGTTATACACATTAAACCTAAATTAAATAACTAGGATGCAACACGATACGCATAATGTGTCCACGAAACTCGAGGATGAATAATTTCCTGATCGATAACGACCTCCATCCCAAGTATCTCCATAATTTGTTGAAGAGAGAATGTTTCGTCAAAGGATAACTTAACATAGTCCCCATGGCTTTGATTTAAATAGAGTAAATTAGGGCTAAAGCCATGCTCTGCTTCAAAATCCCGCATAAGCCGATAAATGTAATCAAGCATTCTACGTCCTCCCCACTGTGGTTTGGTGTATACCGATAATTATATTTTCGACAGAATATAACAGGATTAAATGACAGTTATATGACAACTATTTTTGATAGTATTGTTGATGCTAATTAACCTGAGCTCGGGATAAGCAAGCCTATATTGGTAAACTGTAAATCCCATCTTTTTATTTATATAGTCTGGATGTAGCGTAGCGAAATCCGGGGGTATTAATGCATTATTCCCCGGATTACATTTCATTTCATCTAGGCTACTAACTAAATACAACAAACACCATCATTTAAGATATAGTTTTAGCCGGATTTTAGAATTCGAGTCACTGGATTTCCGCTAAATGCATGCGGGAATGACGAACATTTCTTATCCCAAGCTCAGCTGACCGAAAAACCACGTAATTTTTGGGGTCAGGTTGCAGCGCCTTATGTGCTTTTAGATAAGTGAAATATAAATATCTATTTCACTTTGATTTTTATAATACTCAAAATCTGTCTTATAAGCCCTCTTATATTCTGAACTTTCATCGCCAAAGTATTTCCAAACTTTCCCCCAGGTTTCTATAACTGCTTGAATTCGCGAATTATCATCTGGTGTTTTTGCTTTGGTTTCAAAGACTAAATATTTTCCTTTTTGAATAACGGCTTTATCAAGAGAGTTATTTTCTTTTGTGCATCCTGCTAGCACATCAAATTCACCATTTGCATCTGATTCATAATTGTAATACACACCATAAACCCTTTCGCCGCCTTGATAATCGACTGTAACTTCATTGTCGAACTTTTGCCATGTTTTACCTATTTTGGCAGTTTCTAGGTTCATTTCGTTTGCATTTGTTGTTCTGGTTGATAAGCCATATATTACTTTTTCATCTATTTCTACTATGTTCATAATTTCCCTTTGTATAGATTTCCTCTGTACACATAACACTTAGTTAACCTGCAGAACAAACGGGCGTTTTTTGCAAAAAATGCGCGGGTTCTCGGAGTCAGATTGAACATATTGTTATGTACTTTATTACAATGATATATCACTATATTATTTAGTGATCTCTACTTTATTTATTTGAATAATTGGCTCTATATCAGTGTAATTTTTAATATCGCTTTGCAATTTATCTGCATGTGGCTCGAATGCAGCTAAAAATTCTTCTAGCGAATCGAAGTAGTAATGGCACATAGCAATATAAGAAGATTCTATTTTAGGATTATCTATACTTGTTCCGCGCTCAACTGAAACGCCTTTAAATCCTTTTGCTTTTGATAGCAATTCAATGGACATTGGCATATGTGTATTTAGATAATAATCAAAATCAAATTTAATTCCTTCTTTATTTGGATAGATACTCGATATATTGAACATTGAAATTCCTTTTTTAGTTGATTTATTTTTAATACGTAACGCCAAGTTAAGCTGCGGAGAGAACGGACGCATTTTTTGCGCTCTTTGCAAAAAACGCGCGGGTTCTCGGAGTCAGCCTGAACATTTTGTTAGCACCTATAATTCAGAATATCATGGTGTGATCGACAACGTATTTATCACCTTGTTTAAATAATAAAAGTTCAGCCACAAAATCACCTTCAGCTTTTGTGAATCTTTGTTTCCATACAACTGCAACTTCTTTAGAGCGTTTAAATAATGACACAAATTCTCTTTCTGAAAAATAACCTTTTTCTTCCTGATATTTTTTACATACTTTTTCAAGATGTTCTTTTGTTACTATTGATTTCAATCTATCACTAAAATCTCTGGTGTGTCTTTCATGATTAATTTCTGTTGAAGCATCCATTAGGTTATCCATAATTGGCTCAACAATTTTAAGAATTTCTTTATCAGACATTTCTGTAAAATTCATATTTTTTCCTTTTTAATACTAACAGTGATTTAGACATAATCTGCCTATTACATTTGCAATTACACATAACAGTAGCAAATATTTTATAGGATTTCGACTTAATGTTTAATGAAACAAGTATATATTTTCACTTTAAGGCTAAAATTTAGCACTGTGCAAAGATACATAGACGGAAAAGAGAATAAATTTAGACGCAAGAATATATATTAGGTGAAGAAGAATCAATAAATATAGAAATACTTATTACTCACTTCCATACATTTAACTAAGCCGAACTGCCAACCCAAAAACTGATATTTTTATCAATAAATTCTTTATAGGGCATATAGTGCGAACCGTCGCATGAAAAAGTCAGGCTGACCATCCCGTTGAAAATATTAATGGATGCCGAACGTAAATAAATGGTTTCATCCGTAAAACGAAGTTGCTTCATATTATCCAGAATACTGTTGATTGCATCTGCTGGAATTAAGGCGTCCTTAGGATATTCATAAAGAGGGTAAGCTAGGCATATATCAGGATCGGTTAATTCTTCGGCTTGCAGTATATGGTAGCGATAAGGGTCATTCATTAACCAGACGGTTGCACGGCTACTGGAAAAGTGAATAACCGACTGGAACATACCATGCGCAACGCAAAGTTCTTCTAAGATAGACATGGCCTGATCGAGCTCTTTGTCCAACAAACTTTCTGCCCGTGTTTGCTGGAACAAGGTACCACGAATCGCAGCATCACCTTTAATTTGTCGCCATTGTGAAGGCTCTTCATACATTTCTGCGGTAACGGGTAGGTTACGCAAGTCAAAATCGGCACCCACAAAGCCAACGACTTCGTTATCTTTGTGGACAACTTGCAGGGCCGTCAATGATGGGCGCGATACCCGTAAGCTGATATAAGCTTCCGAAAGTAAAAACCCACTGACAGGAACAACCTCATTCATATAAGGTCGCTTAGAACGATCGCGGCCAAAATGCTCGGCTAATAAACCCGATTTAGAGATATTATCACTGATTTGTACACCATTCGTATCGAGTGCATATAAAAAGG
Source organism: uncultured Thioalkalispiraceae bacterium (assembly GCA_964472525.1). GTDB lineage: Bacteria > Pseudomonadota > Gammaproteobacteria > UBA6429 > Thiohalophilaceae > SZUA-37. The sequence goes on from CAYYLL010000018.1 coordinate 31,005, forward strand.
TACAGTTAGGGATCGTATCGAGTGATTTTAGTAATACATCGTCCAGATCTTTTCTGTCTGGCCAAACACCTTCACAAGCAAAGGCTGTTTTTGCCAACGGCATAACCAAACTTTTTTCCAACGACTCACGTTGCTTTTGAATACTTTCCTTTAGTGTTTTCTTCATTACTCTTCTGTATTTGTTTTCTTAACGATTTGATAAGTGACTGGTTTTAATCAAGTGGTTGGGAATAACTAACGGATTACAAACGCCATTCTTATTATGGCTTTGTTTTGGCCCATCAGAAAAATCGGCACGCCAGTCCCATAGTGACTGCGCAATACGACCAAACATATAATCGGCAACAGGCCGCAACCAGCCATGATTCACAAACCAGCCAAAAGTTCGAACGCCCATCCAAATAAACATACGGACTATTCTATCATAAAGGCTGAGTTTTAAACCGAGAGCCGTGTAACATTCTTCAGATATTAATTTAGAGCTAACCAATCTGGCTAAACGCCGCACATGTAAAATACGTCCAAACGGAATGAGTCGCCCAGCATTGTCTGAGAAAACTTCCAACAGTGACTGTTCTAATAAAATACCATCCTGAGTCTTGCCGAAACGACGCTGAATAATTTGATTATAAATAGCATCAGCAGACGGATAAGTGTTGAATGCTTTTAAGAAGGCTTCATCCACTCCCAACACATAACCTGCAATATTCCATGAGTGTAAAAACGCATTCTGTTGTTTAACATTCAAATGCACTCCTATTTTTTCCAGACCACGTAGAATTAAATAAGAAAAGGTGAGCAAGGTTTCAGCCAGTGCTTCTTTGTTAATCGGCACACCATCTTCTGCTTCATTCCATGCGTCAGGTTTAGAGTCACCATACCAGTTGCATTGTTCCTGAAGCGAGTCAAACACATAAGCTAATAAAAAATTGTCAGGATTAATATCGTCAGCATGTGCATGAGCTGCAAGTATTTTTTCTTTATGTACAAGCAAGTGTCGAATAGAAGCATGGATTAAGCGAATTTTTAAAATAGACTGCACACCTTTGCCCGCTAAGTGGCCACCTTCTATTTTAAGACCACCGCTGCTCATTACATCGGTTACCATTTGTGCCGTTTCCACCAAACGTTTAGGTGCATCATCAATTAAGCGGCGGGTAAAACTAAGTACTTTCACATCGGGTCGGCAAACATAACAAATAGGTAAGCTAGCACAGCCTAGTACCATAAAACTTGTAAATAGATGGTCTTGGAATACATTGCCACCCATTTTTAATTGTTCGGCATCCACCCAATCGGGTACTATAACTGCACGGGTAAAATATTTTTCTAATGCTTTACAAATGTTTTCATCATCAGGAAAGACTTGGCTAATCGCAACAAGAATGTCATCATCCGTTGGCATACGAATCATATTTTGTAATTGTTCGGCAAGTTCCTGAATCGAGCCACCATATTGAGCCGCAAAAGCATCAATCACTTCATCAGCAAGTGGATCACCCTGACGACGAAACGCATCTAATTGCTCCTGTGTAAAAGGTGAAGGTGTTGTATTTGTTATATTATTCATAGCAGACCTTTAAGGTGAATACTTCCATTAAAAAACATTAGCTAATACGATTGAGCATATGTTTATTTTTTGTTGCAAAAGCATATATTTTCCCAACAAAATACCAATGGTTAAAGAATGCTTCTATTAAAATTTTGATAAGATGACTAATTTTATATGAAAAAATATTTTCTGCAGCGCAAGGTTTTACCTCTAGTTTAAAACCATTTGCCAATGCTAATGCACGGTATAAATGAAATCGGTTAGTCAACAAAGCTGTTTGATTAATGCCAAGTTCATCAATTAATTTTTTTGCAGATTTTAAATTTTCGAGTGTATGTCGGGATTGATGCTCGCTAATAATACGCCCAGATAAAATACTTTTATTCATTAAATATTGTTTACCTGCTTCAGCTTCTGTAATAGTCGCGCTACCTGTGAGCCCACCAAGAATAATAATTTTTAAATCGGGATGGCTATTCAATAACTTATCTGCTTTGTCCAACCGCTGTTGATAAAGTTTAGTGATTTTATCTTTTTTAAGTCGCATTCCCAATAATAATAAAATATCGGTATCATTAATATAACTTGATGATTTTTTTGCGGTGTTAAATGTTTTATATAAAAAATAAAAATAACTTAAGCCACCGGTTATTAAAATAACAAATATTGAAAGTAACATCATTGCTATGCCGTCGGCACCGATTGCCTTACTATGTTTACCTTTTATTAACGACACAATGGTGATATTGAATAAACCAAGAGGGTACATGCCGCGGCTAAATAATGACCATGCCACCATTCGCGTAATCAACAAAATATCGGCTACACCACGAAAATGAGATGGGCGTGCATCTGCATTATAAATAGCTTCAATTTTTATTGGCATACTTCTAAAACCGAACTTGGCAGCATCAATAAGAATTTCACTTTCAAAGACAAAACTTTTAGAACGCTGGATATCCGGCTTTAATTGCCTGATAAGTTCACTCGGATATAAGCGAAAACCGGACTGGCTGTCATCGATCACATAACCGGCCGCCCAGGACAACCAGAAATTGGCAAACTTATTCGCATAGTAACGTTTTGCAGGTATGGCACTTTTGTTAGCCAGTCGTGCGCCAATAATAATAGCCTGCGTTTGCAATGATGCTGCTTGCACAAAACGGGGAATATCTTCGGGGCAATGCTGGCCATCACCATCCAGTGAGATCACCGCATCGACACCAAGCTGTTCTGCATATTGCATTCCCTTCCACAAACTCGCCGCTTTACCAAGGTTCTTATCATTTGCTAAAATAACCAGACCTGTCTTGGTTTTTTGCAGTTCTTGTAGCAGCGTTAAAGTTTGATCACTTGAGCCATCATCAACAATAATAACATGGCCAACCTGTTGTAATGCACGAGTTGCAACATTAACGATACTGCGTTGTTCGTTAAAAGCCGGAATAACGATAGCAATTTGCATTTTTATTCTCATTTTTTTATTGGTAACGCTATTTATAATTGCCTTATCACAAAGACAAAATGAGCTATAGTCGATATAAACTTGCTGCTATAAATATTTATCGTTATTATAAAGTAACGGAGTCAAAATAATATTAAAACATTGGATATTTAAGGAAAAATTATGTCATTTAAAAAAATTTCAACACTCATACTTGCTGTTTTATTAGTCACAATCGTGGGCTGTCGCTCAAACCCTGTCCGAGAGGTTAACAATGCACCCGTAATGGCAACGGGCAAATACACCGCCAAGGATGTTAAAAATGCAATTATACAAGCCGGCCAAAGTATTGGTTGGGGCATGAAACCGGTTAAACCCGGTTTAATTATTGGTACTATTTTTGTTCGTAACCATATGGCAAAAATTAAAATCAAATATTCTAAAAAAGATTTTAGTATCCATTATAAAGATAGTGCCGGTTTAAACTATGATGGCACCAATATACACAGAAGCTATAACAACTGGATTAAGAATCTGGAACAACGGATTAATTCACAGTTAAGTAGTTTGTAATTTATAGCTAATACAAAGGTGTGCATCATTAACTGATGCGCGCCTTTTAATCTTTAGCATAATTAAATTAACGCCGCCAAAACGCGGGAGTTAACAGTACTAACAGAGTAAATATTTCTAGCCGCCCTAATAACATTGCAAAGCAGAGTATCCACTTTACATTGTCATCCAGACTCGCATAATTAAGCCCGATTTCATTTAACCCCGGCCCCAAATTATTCAAACACGCTGCAACAGCAGAAAAAGCCGTTACTTGATCCAGCCCAAAAAACATTAGCGTTAAAAGCATAATGCTAAACACCGCAACATAAACTGAGAAAAAGCCCCAAACTGATTCGATAACACGCGTTTGTAATGGTTTACCACCTATTTTAATGGTGAGTATGGCGTTAGGATGAATAACGCGCATAATTTCACGCATACCTTGCTTAAATAAAAGCAGAAAACGAATAACCTTCATGCCACCACCAGTTGAACCGGCACAGCCACCCACAAAACTTAAAAACAACAACATGATTGGTAAAAACCCCGGCCATAAATGGTATTGCTGTGTTGTAAAGCCAGTGGTAGTGCCAATGGAAACCACCTGAAAAATACTGTTTAAAATTGTTTGATTAGTGGTTGGGAAATGGTTTTTATAAAATAAATAACTCGTTGAAATAACAATGGCAACCAACATTAACGACACGTATGTTTTAAATTCCGCGTCCATTAAGTATGCTTTAATACTTCGGCTTCGCCATGACGTAAAATGCAAGGCAAAGTTAATACCTGATATAAACATAAAAATAATCGCGGTAATTTCAATTAGGGGCTTATCGATAAAATAAGCCATACTCGAATCGTGCGTTGAAAAGCCACCAATGGAAACGGTGGAAAAGCTATGTGCAATAGCATCAAACACACTCATGCCCGCCACCCAATAACCTAACCCGCAAAGTATGGTAAGTGTAAGATAGATATACCACAGTGCTTTTGCAGTTTCAGTTAAGCGTGGCGTGAGTTTGCTGTCCTTCATTGGCCCCGGTGTTTCGGCCCGATAAAGTTGCATACCACCAATACCCAACATGGGCATAATCGCAACGGCTAAAACGATAATACCCATGCCACCCAACCATTGTAATTGTTGGCGATAATATAGAATTGATTTGGGTAGTGATTCAATATTCGTAATCACCGTAGCACCGGTTGTGGTAAGGCCGGAGATAGACTCAAAAATAGAGTCTGTAATCGAAAGAGTTATATGCTCCGAAAGGATGAACGGTAATGAGCCAAACAAACCCAGCACTGTCCAGAAAGCAACGACAACAATAAAACCATCACGTAAACGTAATTCTCTACGTCCTTTGTGAACCGGAAACCAAAGAAGAATACCCGTAACAATGGTGACAACAAAAGTCGTCAGAAAGACATGTAAGCTACCATCATTATAAATTAAAGAAACCACGACAGGCGGAAGTTGCGTGATGCTAAAGATCATCAACAATAAACCAATAATTCGTTGTATTGCAAAAAACTGCATCGTATTTGATTAATCTTTAAAAGAAAGTAATCCCGACCTGGAATAAACGTTCAACGACTGGAATGAATTTTTTATCAACCAAAAACAGGATGACATGATCTTCTGATTCAATAACCGTATCGTGGTGCGCAATAATTACTTTTTTACCGCGTACAATCGCACCAATGGTCGTGCCGGGAGGTAATTTAATATCCTCAATACGCTTACCAACTACTTTAGATGTATTTTTCTCACCATGTGCAATCGCCTCAATGGCTTCTGCCGCACCACGGCGCAATGAATGCACCTTAACAACATCACCACGGCGAATATGGGTTAACAGGCTACCAATCGTGGCCTGTTGTGGTGAAATCGCAATATCGATATTACCACTTTGAATCAAATCAACATAGGCAGCGCGATTGATTAAAGTCATCACTTTTCGTGCGCCCATACTCTTCGCCAACATCGAAGAAAGAATATTCGCTTCGTCGTCGTTAGTTAGCGCGCAAAACACATCCACTTTTTCGATGCCTTCTTCTAGCAATAATTCTTCATCGGCAGCATTGCCTAAAATGACCAGCGTCTTATCCAGTTCATTGGCAATTTCTTCACTGCGTATCGGATTATGGTCAATGAGCTTAACGTTGTAATCATGTTCAAGTGATGCCGCAACACGACGACCAATATTACCACCACCAATAATCATAATTCGTTTGTAGGGTCTATCTAAACGACGTAACTCACTCATAACCGCACGAATGTCTTTTGTTGCCGCAATAAAAAAAACTTCATCATCAGCTTCAATCACCGTATGCCCTTCGGGAATAATGGCATGATTGCGCCGATAAATTGCTGCAACACGGGTATCAACATTGGGGATATGTTCACGCAAGGTACGTAATTCCCGACCCACTAGCGGGCCACCATAAAATGCTTTTACGCCGACGATCTGTACCTGACCTTCAGCAAAATCGAGGACTTGTAGTGAGCCCGGGTGTTTAATTAAACGGTAAATATTATCTGTAATAATTTGTTCTGGACTGATTGAAACATCGACTGGAAAGGCGTCTTGAGTAAAAAGTTTTTTGCTTTCATTTAAGTAAGCCATGCTACGAATACGTGCAATTTTGGTAGGCGTATGAAATAGCGTATAAGCAATTTGACAGGCAACAAGATTGGTTTCATCGCTGTCGGTCACCGCAATCATCATATCGGCATCTTCTGCACCGGCATTGCGCAAAATATCCGGGTGTGAGGCAAGACCATGCACGGTACGTAAATCAAGACGATCTTGCAGGTTATGCAACTGTGCTTCATTAGTATCTATAATGGTAATATCGTTGTCTTCGCTAACCAGATTTTCAGCCAGCGAACTTCCAACTTGTCCAGCACCTAAAATAATTATTTTCATTGTTTTATGGATTCATAATTTTACGAAGTGGTAAATTCTATTATTTCGTAATGTTCTTTTAAGCCGTATTGTAGCGGTTAGTACCAGTATTACAATGCTTTATATTGGGTAATACAAGTCTACTGGAATTGACTGGAACCACCTTAGTTAATCAGGATGATCCAAATGCGGTGCTTTTTCTTTTATTAACAAACCACCGCGCCCACTTAAGATACTTACTAATTTTGCTTTGAAAAAGCCAAGCCCAAAACGAAGTAACCGAGTAAAATGGTTAGGGTATTGCAATGTGAGTTTGAGGTAGTAATGCCCAACCTGTGGGCGATTATAAAATGATTTGAGTATTTGTTGATAATGCGTGTCTAGCTCTTTGACCGAAATGCCTTCCGGTGCCCAAACAAAGTTCATACCGTTCATTTTTTGCCAATGGTCATCACGAATATTGGTGCCGTATATTTCTCGATAAATGGGCGAACCGGGATAGGGCGTAAACTTGGTGAGGTTCATAATGGTCATCGGGATACTGCGAATAAAATCTTTGGTTTGCTGAATCGTATGCTCGTCTTCGCCCGGAAAGCCGAGCATAAACAAACCTTTAGAGCGAATACCGGCAGCAGCCGTCCATTTAACTGCCTGTTCAGATTTTTCAACTTCGGCTTTTTTATCCATTTTCTTTAATAAAGCATTCGAGCCAGTTTCTAGCCCAAAGCTTATTTCCCAGCAACCGGCCTGCTTCATTAGCCCGAGAATGTCAGGTTTAACCGTGTCCACCCGTGCGGTGCAACTCCAACTCATTTTTAAGCCATCTTCAAGGATCATCTCACAGAGTTCTTTTACCCGCACTTTACTGGCGAGAAATAAATCATCGACAAAAGCAATATGGTTAACGCCATATTTGTCATGGAGATGTCTCATCATCTTAAACACAATTTGGGGCGAATAGTGTCGCACACTGGAACCAAAGGTGGAGGTATCGCAAAACTTGCAATGAAACGGACAGCCACGGGAAGCGGCGATAGTGGCAGCGGGGCCACGCGGAAAATCATAAATAGCCGGTTTATAGGCTTTGGGGAAATCCGGTAATAAATCCCATGCGGGGTAAGGCAGGTCATCCAACACACGATTAATCGGTTTACCGGGTGTTTTGCGGATCATAAACTCATCACGATAAATCAACCCGGGCACCTTGAATAAATCCGTTCCTTGTTCGAGTGCTTCAAGCAACTCCATCAGGACTTTTTCGCCTTCTCCATCCACCGCATAGTCAAACTGACTAAAGCGTTCGATGGTTTCAGTACCCATTGATGAAATATGAGGGCCACCCACAATAATGGTTGTTTCCGGCAAGGCTTGTTTTATTTTCTGAGCGATTTCAGCCGCACCCCAAACACCCACCGTAAACAGGGTAATGCCTACGTACTTTGGATTTTGTTTGATGACCTGCTCAGCAACTTGCCCAACCGTCAGATTAAAGATATCACTTTCAATAATCGACGGAGTAAACCCTCGCTGTCGAACTTCCGCAGCCAGATGGAGCAAGCCCAGAGAGGGTGAGTTATTAGTAATGTGTTTTACAAACTCATAACCGGCCGCAATACGTTCATACGGTGGGTTAATAAAAACAATGTCGTGTGGAGTCAAGCTGAAAGCCCCGTGATTGTAATCGCTGCTGTATTAAGGTGTAGCAAAATAGGAGCAAGTTTGCCCTGTCGAATACATTTAGTCTAGTCAATTAATACCTAACGGGGATCAGATATTTAATTTTATGTTGATATAACAAGCATGATATGCACAAAAATGTACTCTATGCCTAATTTTACGTTGGCCATCCCTCTACGGGGTGATTATTTATATGTTCGCTGATCGAGTCAATACAAGGCTATACTATCGATGAACAAAAGGTAGAAGATAATGAGCTTGCGGGCTAAAAATTAAGAACACACGAATGATCTAAAAAACCAGGTGAATGATGCAAAATCAAGTCCTTAAAAAACCATTATATAAACCCGCCGCTATCGGTTTTGGCTTTATTCTTTTAGCGATACTCGTTGCTATGGCCGGGCCACTAGGCAGTCGGATTGGTTGGTGGAATTACGATACCGCCGTTATGTTTTTTAAATGGGCCGTTTATGGCGGCATGGCGGCGGCTGTTTTATGTTTATCGGGCTTGGTGATGGCTCGCCCCGGTGGTAAACGACGTGGTTTTATTTATAGCTTGCTCGGCTTGGTTATTATTGTACCGATGGTTTTATTATTGCACTCATGGAAAGAAGCAAAAGCAACCTTGCCGCCAATTGAAGATATTACAACCAACACCGAAAACCCACCCGTATTCTGGTCTGCGCCTAATTCTCGCGTTTATGGGGGAGTAGGTATCGCCGCATGGCAAGAAGAAGCTTACCCGGACATTAAACCCTTATTCTTAGCAATACCGATTAATAAAACGTTCGATCTGGCCCTTAAGGTTATTCACGATAAAGGCTGGCACCTTTATGAGCCGAGTCGTTCGGACATGCACATTGAAGCTACCGCAACCACGTTCTGGTTTGGTTTTAGTGATGACGTTATTATTCATATCACGGCCACTAAGAGTGGGGGCAGTCGGGTCGATATGCGTTCAGTATCACGCTTTGGTGGCGGCGGCGATGGTGGCACGAATGCCAATCGGATACGTTCATTTTTCAAGGCATTGAAAAAACTGGCTAAGCAGTAATTTATTGCTATGCCGGACGTTTTATCACGTCATTAAGGGGATAATATGAAGTATCAATTCATAATCGTAACGGCATGTCTATTTATTATTAGCAAGAGCTTTGCGGTATCTGTACCCGCCCGTGTCAGCGCACAATGGTTGGTTAAAAATATCAACCAACCCGAGTTGGCTGTTATTGAAGTGTCGGATAAAGTCGACTTCACTTTTAATGGCCATATACCGGGCAGTGTCGTTACCCATAAAAGCGCTTGGCGTTACGTTGATAGCGATGGCACATTGGTACATTTACCCATTAAAAAACTCGCAGATAAAATTCGCAAGCTGGGTATTAACGACAACGATGGTGTCGTGATTTACTACAAAGGTAATAACACCGATGAGATATTGGGCGCAGTCTATCTGTATTGGCTATTTCACTTGATGGGGCATACCAACGTTGGCCTACTTGATGAAGGATGGCATGGCTGGTTGGCAGCCAATGGCACAATAGAAAGTGACAGCAAAACAATTCAGGCTGGTAACTTTGTCGCACGCTCCCTGCTTGCGTTAGAAATTAAAACAAACGAGCTTAATAATATACGCAAATTTTATTTTCTGGTCGACGGCCGACCAACAACCCACTTTGAGGGACTTACCAAGTTTGCAGCTAACTCGCGTTATGGCCGCATTCCCGGTAGTTTCAGCCAACCTTGGCAGAATTATATGCGCAAAACGGCCGACGGCCGTTGGTATGCCAAGGCACCCAAAATACCAAAACTGCTCGCACGCTTAAAAATTGATCCCAATCGAGCCATCCTCCTAACGTGCTTGGGGGGAACCGGTTCAGCCTTTAATTACGCCATATTCTACGCAGCCGGTTACCATAATCTGCGAGTACACGATGCCGCATTAAGACGTTGGAATATAAGGAAATTACCACTAGAAAAAACCAATATTCATAAATCCAGTCAGAAATAAGCCCCTATCAGCGGCTAAAAACCCTTGGCCTGTGCGCAACACACAGGCTCTAATCTATATAAAGCAAAAGGCATCATTAACGCTTGGGTAGCCTATTTGGCGTAACCGATAGTAGCTGGCTTCATCCCTTGGCGGCCAGTTTTATGGACTCTCCACCGGCCGGTGTAGGCGCGATGTCCTTTACGTTTGTTAACCCCATGGGCGAAACGCTTTATTACCTCGTTCACTCATTGGAATTATCACTGATTACATTCGGTGTGGCGATCCTTGTCGGTGTGATTGTGGGCTCGTTTCTTTATAGCCTCTTTACCGGCAACCTGCGATTTGAATGGTTTAAGTCGATAAAAGACTTTATCCGTTACCTAATTGGTGGCACATTAATGGGTATTGGCGGTGTATTGGCAGTAGAGTAACCATGAAATTTGAATATTATCGTATGGTTTATGATGATGCCAGTGTCGCGGATGCCTTGCTCGCCGCACTCGCTAATTTCCATTTATTACCACACATAAGCAAACTAAAACCGGTAAGTTAGTCATGAGCAAAAACCAAGTTTATTTATTTGCCGCTATCTCTCTGATAGTTTTCAATGCTACATTTGCGGCAGCCGATAAGCGACAGGAAAAACAGCCTGTGCTTGCCGCACATGGTTTCGGTACCAATCCGTCATATTATTCCCTGCCTAAAAAAGCCATCGACACGACAGAAATACCCAACATGGTGCTAAAGGAAACAGACAAGGCCGATGCTCCACTCCCCTTTTTTAAGCTGGCAAACAATACCTATTTTTTCTTTGGCAATATCGCAGAGGTGGATCAATACAATCGTGGCTGGAATGGCAATGCCGGCTTCGTTGTAACAAAGGATGGCGTGGTCGTTATTGATTCGCTGGGTACACCAAAATTAGGCAAGCGTATGATTGCCACCATTCGCAGCGTAACCCATAAGCCGATTAAATATCTTATTCTAACCCACAACCATCCAGACCATTCATTTGGTGCCAATGCTTTTCGTCAGCTCGGTGGGGTTAAAGTGATCGCACATATCGGCACACTCGATTACATTAATTCAGAAAAAATTGATGGCTCAGCCGCTTTTCGTCGCACGTTTATCAAACCAGACATGGTTGGCTTTGCCGGCGTTACGCCCGACATTACCATTGGCGGTAAACGCTTTTCCAGTTACACCCTTAAAACCGGCGGCCAGACTTTTAAAATTTACAACGTGGGTAAGCATCATTCATTCGGTGATTTAGTCGTGTATCAGCCAAAGCAACAAGTAGTCTGGATTTCAGATTTAGCTTTTAATCAGCGCACCACTTATATGGGAGACGGCCACTCTTTACGCGCCATCGAAGCACAGGATTGGCTGCTAGCAAAATTTGCCCATGCTAAATTAATGGTTCCCGGTCATGGCAGCACACAAACAGCTCCCTTCCCAATGGTTAAACGAACACAATCATATATTAAGCGGTTACGCGCAACTATGCGTAAAGCCATTGCCAATGATGTCGACTTATTAAGTGCAGTCAACCAAGCAGATTTCAAAGACTGGCGCACTACACGCCTGTATAAACTTAACCAACGCGCGAATGCCAATTTTGTTTATCGTGAAATGGAGTTGGAAGATTTTTAATTTAGTACACAGCGCTTAAATAAACTTTTACATTCATATAATTAAAACAAATTACCTTGACCTGTAGCCTGCAGATGGGTTCTACACTCTGTGTATGGTAAAAAATACCATCGTAATTTGTCTTGATTATGATGGCATAAAAGGCAATGTCACTGCGGAAGGCTACAAGGACATGACTAGGCTTCGACATTTCAAGTTTGGCCTGCTTTGTTCGTCTGTCGCAGGAAGTGAAGGTAAACGAGCCGCTACTCATTTGCCAGAAGGTGAAGGCCACCAAATGGTTGCGGCCGACTGAAAGTCCGTATGACCTATCCGCCTGTGATATGGTGGCATCGCAGGCTGCTTCTCGCAAATAACGATATTGAATTATTTAATGGGTGCAGACTCATGCCAGTTCGGTCCAGGTAAAAACATAGCTTCGTTTTCAATACGCTTGGCCTCAGCAGATTGACCCATCGCAGTAAGTATACGACTTTTTAAAAGCATAGAATCACGTGAATCTGGTTTTAGACTGAGCGATTTATTGACGCTGTCGAGTGCCATCCTGTCATTTTCTGTAATATACAGCGCCATCGCCAAATTATGGTGTCCCTTTTGATAGCTCGGGTCGAGACTCACCGTATTGCGAAAGTGTTTAATGGCTTTTTTATAGTTACCCATTTGCGCAAAAACAACACCAAGATCATCATGTGCTTCGGCATTATCCGGTTTTAATTTAATCGCCTTGCGTAAATCTTGCAGTGCATTTTTCTGATCACCAAGCCATAAATAACGCACGCCTCGCTTGGTAAAGGCTTTGGAATCGTTCGGGTTTCGCTTAAGATATACCGATAAATCCGCAATGCCTTCTTTAATATATCCTCGACGACCTTGTGCCATGCCTCAACCATACCAAGCGGCATCCAGTGAGTTGTCATATTTAATGGCGGATGAAAAATCATCAACTGCACTGTCAAAATCATGGATTAAAAAATTGAGGTTGCCTCTTTTTATGTATAACAAGGCATTGTGACGATTTTTATTTATTTGCTCGCTAATAGAATTGATGAGTTTTTGAGCTTCTTCCTCACTGCTCACTTCGGCTTGTACAATCGACATAAAGGTAAACAGAGCCAGGATACTGATCTGTAATAATATTAAAATTTTCATTACGCTCTCCATGTATTTTTGTGCTACTAATACTAAAAGACGTTTCAGAAAAATAAAAATTCCCACTGTATTTATAAATAACTCTTTTACTGCAATTTACAATTTAATACCCTACACCAAACTTACCAAAGGGCATGATGTGGCATATATACAACATCCATGTTTTTATTGATCGACATCAATTTGTAAAATATTGTTTAGATTTACACTTTAACGTGATCATTTATCTTGTTTGGTCAATACATCGATCAAAACAACTTCCAATCATATTTTAACAGAGGGATATTATTATGAAATTTGTCAAATATTTATTGCCTGTTCTAGGCGTGTACCTTTTTTTCCTTTCGCAAGACGCCTCAGCATTGCCGGTTTTTGCCCGGCAAACCGAACTACCTTGCAGTTCTTGCCATAATGGCAATTATTTAGCCCTTAATTCCTTTGGGCGTAACTTTAAATTAAAAGGCTACACCTTAACCACGGGGAAAAAGCTGACACAAAAAGATACAGATGACAATCGAACTAGCTTGTCGCTGCCTGAATTACCTGGGTTAAGTGCGATGGTGCAAGTGTCATTGACCCATACCAACAAAGGTATAGCAGGTAAACAAAATGATGATATTCGTTTACCTCAGCAATTAAGCCTGTTTCTTGCTGGCAGACTCTCAGACCATATGGGGATATTTAGCCAATTTACTTATGCCAATGGCGACAGTGGTTTCGCTATGGATAATACGGATCTAAGATATGCCAGCTCTACGACCATGGGCAACAAGTCCCTGGATTATGGTTTTACCTTAGACAACAACCCAACCGTTGGCGACCTATGGAATAGTACACCAGCATGGGGCTTTCCTTACTCAAGCTCGGATATTGCTAATGGTCCCGCAGCAGGCAGTTTTATCAGTTCGCTCGGTGGTGCAGTAGGCGGTTTAGGTGCTTATGCGATGCTCGATAATCACTACTATGGCAAAATAGCTTTGTACCGCAATACCAATACAAACGGTGTTGCTGCCGCAAACAATGTGCTTGAAAGCACCGCACCTTATTGGCGATTTGCTTGGCAAACTAATTTTGATAAAGGCTACTTGATGCTCGGTACCTATGGCATATCAGCAAGTGTCTACCCAACCGCAACAAGTACCTCTTCGGGAATTGGTGGTCCGACATCAAAATATCTAGACACGGCCATTGACTTCCAATATGAGCGCCCCTTATCAGGTAGCAATTCCATTGTTGTGCATGGCTCCTACACAGATGAAAGCCGAACGGATCTGAGTTCCACCGGCACTTATCTTGCGGGTAACAGCCCTAAATGGAAATTTACCAACCTGGATTTAGAATATAACGTGGATGGACGATGGCGCCATGGTGTCCAGTTGTTTAATACAAATACCGGCGGTGACAATCTAGACACCAATGGTTATAAATTAGATGTTGGTTATTTCCCATGGCAGAATATTGAGTTGCAAGTGCAATACACTGCCTACAACAAGTTCGATGGTGCAACGAGCAGTGCCAGTGACAATAATTCAATCTTCTTTATGTTTTGGATTGTTATGTAAGTCAATTATATCTCGTCAACGAGGAGGGCCTCGCAGCTCACAAGGCTGCGGGGCTATTTATTGATTGGCTACTTTTATTTGCTGCCCAATATCAAATGCGGGTTTGGGCTTACTGTATAAAAATCCTTGTATATAGCGACATCCATTGCTTAACAAAAAATCTTTTTGTGTAGTTGTTTCTACACCTTCTGCAATCACCGTTAACCCCATATTTTTAGCTAGGGCAATAATAGATTTTGATATCATCACATCATCTGCGTCATCCGGTAAATCTCGAATAAAGGACTGATCAATTTTTAGTTTATTGATAGGCAAACGCTTAAGTTGTGACAGCGACGAATAACCGGTCCCAAAATCATCAATCGCCAAGCTAATACCTAAGGCTTTAATCTGCTCCAATATTTGTATGGCCAAACTGGAGTCTTGCATAATCTGGCCTTCGGTTACCTCTAACTCTAGCCATTGCGGCTGGCAGCCTGTTTCGACCATCAACTCTTGTAGGGTATTAACAAAATTTTCATTTTTCAGTTGAACCATCGATAAATTTAACGCGAGTATCCCGGGATTAAATCCGGCCTGCTGCCAAGAAGCAAACTGTGTCATGGCTGTTTTCATAACCCATTCATCAAGCGGGATAATCAAGCCGGTTTCGTAGGCAAAACTCAGAAATTTGGCTGGCGATATCAAGCCCATATCCGGATGCTGCCATCTTACTAGCCCTTCCACCCCGATATATTCTCCAGTTTGTGCATCGACCTGAGGCTGGTAATACACCACAAATTCTTCTCTGCTGAGTGCTTTACGAAAACTGGCTTCCATCGCAATGCGTTCAAACGCTTTCTCGGTCATGGCCCGAGTATAAAACTGATAGGTATTTCTGCCATCGTCTTTGGCATGGTACATCGCGGCATCGGCGTTTTTCAGCAATTGCTCTGCTCCATCACCGTCATCTGGGTATATCGCAACACCAATACTCAGCGTGACATAGAGAGACTTGCCCAGTATTTCAATCGGCTCATCCAGAACTTTTAACAAGCCTTGTGTCACATTCATGATGATGTCGTTATTGTTCACTTGATCTAACACAATGGCAAATTCATCACCGCCTAAGCGCGCCAACGTATCTGTCTGACGAATTTTCAGCCTCAATCGCTTGGCCACTTCGATCAGTAACTCATCACCCGCTTTATGCCCCATGGAGTCATTAACACCTTTAAAATGATCCAAGTCGAGAAACAATACCGCTATCTTTGTATGGCTACGTTGTGCCTGTTTAATCGATTGTTCTAGACGATCGTCAAATAGAAAACGATTAGGTAAATCAGTCAGCCGATCATGGTGTGCATGATAATGAAGAATTTCTTTTTGTGCTTCTAATTCATCCTGAACACGTTGACGCTTTTTAATTTCCAGCGATAAAGAAATGGCACTCACAACGGAACTGGCAAAGTCCTGCTCATCCGGTGCCCACTCTTTTATTTCGCCGGTTTTTTCATGACGAATAACACCAACTGTTCGATGGTCCTGCACAATCGGTAAGTCTAGTATGGAATAAACATCCAGTGGCTCAAAACAATGCTGTGTAAATTCGCAACTACGTATGTCTTCTCTGGCTCTACTCGCCAACAGGATTTCTCCATTCGAAATTGCTTTAAAATAAGCGGGATAATCCTGCTTTAAAACAACATGGCCACTTTCATGTTTATTTTTGTCACTTAAATATAAATCGACACAACTCAGCGTTGTTTGCTCATCATTAAAGAGCCAAATACTCACTCGCTCTACATGAAGCGCTTTGGCCGACAATTCAGTTGCTTTATGAATAGTAAAAGTATCATCCAAATAATCCACTTTGGACCATTCTAGCAATGCCTGCTGATAATCCGTTTTTCTATTAAATACATTCTGAATTTTGGTAATATTTTCATTAACTACCCGTGCCATCACCGCGATTTCATCGGTGCCTTTCACCTCAATAGGTTGAACCGTTTTTTGTTGCTGATTAAGGTACTGGAAAAAATTTAATAAACCATTCTGGAATGATGTCACCACAGATGAAATTGAACGTGCAATGGAGGCCCCAAACAATACCCCTAATAGAATGGTCACTACGCTAACAATCATTAATGTTAGCGCGATTGAATTACGTTTTTTCGCGATATGTTTAACTGAGCTTTCAGCCGATTGAATCACCCTACTAATAATGCCATGCTCCAATTGCTGCATTTTTGGTAATACTTTTGTTACCAACTGTTTATTTAACTGAACCCAAAGCTGCATGGCTTGTTCATATTTCTGTGCAGAATAGTGGAATTTTTCAAGTTGCTTAAACTCAAAAGCCTGATTTGAATTTTCTTTCAGACGGGCCCATTCACTCATCATAAAAGCATAATTTTTCTTAAAGGTATCATAAACGGCACCATCGGGACTCAAGCGGTATTTTTTTTCATCCAGTCGCATTACATAAGTATATTGCCAGATATTAGAACCGTTATTGATTTTCTGAATTGTTTTTTGATCCAGATTTTTTTTGATTTCCACACGCTTCGCTGCAACATACCGCTGGATTTGTACGGTAATAGCTTCACCTTCATATTCCAATCGATTTGCCTGCTTATTCAACCCGTTTAATAATGAAACGGATTTCAAATACAAATCTTTATATTTATCTGTTTCCTCACGAATTTTATGTATACGCGTCCTTGATAAGTCGCTCCCACTTTGTTCACTAAGACGATTAAGAATAAGGTAGATTTTATCGACATCCCGAAGTGCCTTTTCAAACGCCTGATTTGCTGCAATCACATTATAAACTGAGCCATTAGCATTCAAACGATACTTTTGCTCTTCAAGCATTAATTTATTGGCATAACGTTCAATTTGGGTTGAATAAATTAATCCCCCCATCTCATAACGGAGAGTATTAAATCCATTGTTCGATACCAAGGATAAAAACAGTACCGCAACAACCATAAGCGCAACCAATAAATACATTTTATATTTAATGGAAAGCTGATTAATTATTTTCATATAAATTTATACTTTGCTAAAAAATAATGCTGCTAATAGCAGTGAATCGGAATGCTATCATTTAGCATGGCATTTACATAACATTTACGTGATAGTTAAAAAACAATCACTCAGGAATAAAAAACCAAAATATTGAATAACTTTGGCTTATCAAGCAACCTGATTTTATTTTTTACTTAACCAATGCTGTAACACGGATTTAAGTGTTTCAAAGACAACCGGCTTTGCTACATGGCCGTCCATTCCAACTTCGGCACAACGCTGTTTATCCGTATCTAAAACATTGGCTGTTAATGCAATAATCGGAATTTTATTTTGGTCCTCATTTTTACGAATAAGTCGGGTCGCTTCAAAGCCATCCATAATGGGCATTTGACAATCCATTAGAATTAAATCAAAGTGACCGTCAGCCCATTTTTTAACCGCTTGTTCTCCATTTTCGGCATGTTCATAGCGAATACCAAGTTTACCTAACATCGCGCACATAATCTTTTCATTAACAATATTGTCTTCAACCAATAATATTTTGGCATCTATATCCAGTTTATTTATTGTTGATAAGGTATTATTTTTTGTGCCTCCATCAGAAAGAGGCAGCTCTAATTCAAACCAGAATGTTGAGCCTTGTCCTGCTTTACTTTCGACCCCTATTTTCCCTTGCATTAACGTTATTAATTGCTTGCTAATAGCCAAGCCAAGCCCGGTGCCACCAAAATTTCGCTGCATACTGTTGTCAACCTGAGTAAACGACTCAAATAAGCTCGCTTGCGCTTCTTCGCTAATACCTATTCCGGTATCAATAACTTCAAAACGTAACCGTGCCTGCCTGGTATCTTTTTCAAGGCATTGTATCTGGAGCGTTATGCTTCCCTTTGGAGTAAACTTGATCGCATTACCAATTAGATTCATTAATATTTGGCAAATACGCCCTGCATCGGCAAGAAAATAGACTGGACATTGATCATCAATAACGAGATTTAAACTTAATTTTTTTTCAGTCGCATGGCTCTTTAATAAGTTCAGCGTGTTTTGCACAATATCCTTTAAATTAAATGTTTCTGGAATAATGTCCAATTTACCCGCTTCAATTTTTGAAAAGTCGAGTATATCATTAATAATAGAGAGTAATGCTTTTGCCGAGCTGTCAATAATTGCCACTTGCTCTTGTTGTTCGGCATTTAATGCTGTTTCTTCCAGTATTTGCGCCATCCCAAGAATACCGTTCATCGGAGTCCGAATTTCATGACTCATTGTTGCCAAAAAATCACTCTTGGCCTGTGCCGCAATTTCGGCTTGCTCTTTAGCCTGTATTAATTCTTTTTCTTTGTGTACTCGTTGAGTCATATCACGTAACACACCGGTAAATTTAGGCTTGCCACCGATGTCCATGCTTTTAACGGTTAACGCAATAGGAAAGACCGTACCATCTTTACGGATCCCCTCTATATTGCGTCGGTTATTAATTTTTACAATCTGATTTTTTATGATGCCGGTATGGATATATCTGTCATGCTGCTTAGCAAAATCTTCTGGCATCAATTTATTAATACTACCACCAATAATTTCTGCACTGGTATAACCAAACATTTTTTCTGCTGCCTGATTAAACGCTTCAACTACGCCTTTATGATCAATAATAATCAGTGCATCGCCCATTGCATCCAGTAATGTATTTTGGGCGGTTTGAATATTTGTAAGTTGTTGTGTTTTTAATTTATTCCATTTTTCTAATTCAATACTGCGTCGATGAAGTATATTTATAATAATGGATATAAACAGTGTAAAAATTAATCCACTGGCAAGAAAAAATTCAGAATACCAATTTGAATTATTATCATAGAATTTTTTTACGGGTGTATATTGAATTTGCCATGTTCGACCAGCGAAATGAATCTGGCTATAACGCTCTAATTTATGATCGGATTTTGTGGTGTTATTCAGTTTATCTGAACGTGACCGATGGCTATAAAGTAATTTGATATTCTCTGGATCAGTTGCATCTGAAAAGCGTATATTCAGACCATGACTTTTAATTGTTTTTAATGCGGCTTCAACAATAGCGTCTGCATAAAATACACCCAGAAAAAAACCTTTCAGATTTTGTCGTTTTTCTTTTTTTGTGACAGGCATGGCCTGCTCAGCATGATTCCCATAGTAAGGCAGAAATAACAAAAAACCATGACGCTTTTTATCTTTTGCCTGAATAAGGCTGATAGGCTTGGTGGCAATCGCCTTACCTGTATCCCGAGCCTCTTCAAGCGCATGACGACGCGAAGGGCTCGCACCCAAATTGTAACCGTGTGCCATTTTATTACCTTGCATCGGGTTAATATAGGCAACAGGATAATAATAATGACGTCTTTTTGCAGGAATCAACAACCCTTTGGCAGCACCGTCATTGATAAAATAATTTTTATAGCCTTGTTTGCGAATAGCTAATTCAAACTTAGTTCTATTCACGTCTGTTATTCGTGGCACCCATTCGAGAGCCTGCACAGCAGAATCGTTCACAAAATGAACCGTAAATGCTTTGAATTTAGCCGCAGACACATCCCCTGTGCTGTTAAAAAAATGCTTAACCGTTTCAAGTTCATGGATGTATTTGTGTAGCTTGTCTTTAAATATTAAATCATAACCAATAGTTGTATTGATAAACTTGCTTTTAAGATGACGTTGTTCCCAACTTTCCATCGTAGAAAATAATATAAGTGATAAGACGATACCAATAATAACCGTTAGTAATGCCCAATTTCTGCTTGGCACTTTATCGGTAATACTATCTCCACCTTCATCAACAACAGGATTTTTTCGTGTTGTTTGACCCGTTCCACTTATCATGATGCCAATGAACCATCCTATTTGGTTAAATCCTACAATATATTAACGGCCTTTGAGGTAAGAGCTTTAGTCAAAAACTAACTTTTGACCACCAATTAAGGTAGAATCAGGCACACCATAAAATGAAAAAATTTACGATATTGCCGCCAATATTTAAACAGTTGCGTGATTATTGGTTAGTTTTAAATCAAAGTGTAAAATATAAACATGACTGAGCCGAATCTACGTTCATTAATACCCGCTAAACTGCAACAGACACTGAAGAAATGTACGCATTTGCCCAGTTTACCGGCCATTGCCCTAAAGATTATTGAGGCCAGTAAAGATCCAGATATCTCGCTACATGAAGTAGCTAGTATTATCTCCCGCGATCCGGCTATCTCCGCCAAATTATTAAAAATCGCCAATTCACCCCTTTATTCACAGCGCCGTTCATTAAATAACCT
The DNA here is from genome assembly GCA_964472525.1 of uncultured Thioalkalispiraceae bacterium. Taxonomy (GTDB): domain Bacteria; phylum Pseudomonadota; class Gammaproteobacteria; order UBA6429; family Thiohalophilaceae; genus SZUA-37. The sequence continues at coordinate 51,816 of CAYYLL010000018.1, forward strand.
GCGTGAAGCATTAACCTTATTGGGCTTTAATGCAGCACTCACTATTTCACTGAGCTTTTCATTGCTGCACTCTTTAGGTGCAAACGATCAGATTAATCATGAGAATTATTGGAGGCGCTCTATTCTGGCCGCCTCCATTGCCCGCTTACTCGGCATCCGATTACGTGTACAGCGGCTAGACGATCTTTTCCTGGCAAGTTTATTGCAGGACATTGGTATTCTGGTTATACAGTGTTTAGAAGAATCACCTTACCCCCGTGAAAAAGGTCATAGCTTAAACCACAGCGATTGGATTCAGTTAGAAAACGAAGCTCTCCATATCGAGCACCCCCTTATTGGTGCCTGGCTACTACAGTCATGGCGTTTACCTGAATACCTTGTTAAGTCTGTTATGTTTAGCCATTCGTTAAATATGGCCGAAGCTCCACAGGATAAAACCGAAAGCTATTTCCATTATTGTTTAAACCTGTCTGGCAGCCTTGCCGATGTTTGGCTAGACGATAACCCCGGTGATCTTTTGCTCTCCCTTTTAGAAGTCACAAAGACCATTCTTAAAATTGATAATGATGCATTTAATCAACTGATTGTTGAGATTGATAGTGCCTTACCTGAAATTTCAGCTATGTTTGAAATATCATTAGTAGACGATACGACACGTGAGCATGTACTCGACGAAGCACGTGACTTATTATTAGACCGCAGCATTCATTCCATCAAACAATCTGAAGATGCTCGACATTATATTGAAAATATAACCGATAAAGTTGAACAAATTGAAAAAAGCAGTCGGCTTGATCATTTAACCCAGGTTTATAATCGACAATATATTGACCAATTATTAGAAACCGAATATGAAGAAGCCAATATCAATCACTGGCCCTTATCGTTAGCTTTTATTGATATTGATAATTTCAAAACGATCAATGATAACCATGGCCATTTAATAGGTGACGAAGTTCTTAAATTAATTGCACGTTTTTTTGCAAAAAATATCCGGGAAACCGATATGCTTGCACGCTATGGTGGTGATGAATTTTTACTGATGTTACCAGGCTCAACGTCTGATATTGCTAAAACTGTATTAGAACGGTTACTTAATTTGTTTAAAGAGTCGGTGACACTCAAGGTAAAAGGTATCAATTTAGCAATGGGCATCTCCATCGGGCTAGCAACCCATATGGATAAAAATGATTTTGACACCTTAAAAGATTTTATGGCCGCTGCTGATGAAGCACTTTATAAAGCAAAAGCAAGTGGCAAAAACTGTCTGGCTATCTATTAGCCTTACTCTCCTTACCATTATTCAATAATATATCATCAACGGGAGAAAGCATCGCTTCTCCTCTTTGTGACCCCCAACAGTTTTGAGCCCACCGCAAGCGGACGGGAATGTAAATTCAAAAAAAATAATTCTCTCTTTACCCGCGCCTACTGACATACTGTTGTCAGTAGGGCCTTGCTACTCTGCCAGACTTAAATCAAAACAAGGAGATATGCAATGGAACAATCAATGAAACAACACGGTGCCTTTAGCTGGAACGAACTGATGACCACCGATATTGACGGCGCAAAAAAATTCTACGGTGAATTATTAGGTTGGAGTATGCAAGATGTACCCACCTGTGACATGGGCTATGTCATGGCAAAAGCAGGCGACAAAGAAGTAGGGGGGATCATGGCTATTCCCAACGACTTCAAAGCCATGCCACCCGCATGGGGAAGCTATATTACCGTTGATGATGTTGACGCACGGTCTGCACTAGCGAAGAAACTGGGCGGGAAAGTGGTACTTGCACCACAAGATATCCCGGAAGTTGGACGCTTTGCCGTGATCAGTGATCCACAAGGTGCTATCCTCAGCCTTATCACTTACCTTAAAAAAGAATAGTCACACATGGCGAACCCTTACTTCACAACAAAAACAATAACATTTCTTAAAAAACTTGCACACAACAATGATCGCGAGTGGTTTAATGCACATAAACAAGATTATGAAGATGTAGTTCGCACCCCGGCTCTCAATTTTATTCACAATTTTACCGACGAGCTGATGATGATATCCCCCCACTTTCAAGCCAAGCCAAAGAAAGTGGGGGGCTCACTGATGCGTATTTACCGCGACGTGCGCTTTAGCAAAGACAAGTCACCTTATAAATTAAATATTGGTATTCAGTTTCGCCATGAACGCGCCAAAGACGTTCATTCTCCCGGCTTCTATGTGCATATCGAGCCTGGCAATAATTTTATCGGTGTGGGCATCTGGCGACCCGACTCCGAGTCACTCGGCAATATCCGTGACTGGATTTGTGAAAAACAATCGTTATGGTTAGAAATAAAAAAAGATAAAAAATTTAATAAACTCTTTTCATTAGGTGGCGACACGCTGATACGCCCTCCAAAAGGATATGATAAAACACACCCCTTAATTGAAGACTTAAAGCGAAAAGATTTTATTGCCATTGCTCCTGTCAGCAACAAATTTATATTAGCGAGCGATTTTCGTGATAATGTGTTTAGCTATTTTTCAGCCGCCGATATTTATATGCAATTTTTATGTGACGCATTAGAACTGCGTTACTGATTTTAAAGTCTCTAACTTGATAGTTTTAAAATGCGCCGTGCAGACAGACTTTTTCGGATAGTACAAAACTTACACCCTAGGCGCACAATTACCGCACGCGAACTTGCTAATCGCCTAGACGTTTCCGAACGTACTATTTATCGTGATATGCAGGACTTAAGCTTATCCGGCATTCCCATAACAGCAGAAGCAGGACGAGGTTATCGGCTATTAAAAGGCTTTCAATTACCGCCGCTCATGTTTACCGAAGAAGAAATTGAAGCTTTGCTACTTGGTGCGCGCATGGTACGTGCATGGACAGATAAAGATCTTGCCAGTGCAGCACATCAGGCTTTACAAAAAATTGAACATGTTCTTCCCGAAAAACTTAAACCACAACTTGAACGGAAGGATATGCTCGTACCCGACTTTCCAATGGAAGGTCAGGCTAGCGAGCAATTAAAAAAAATGCGACTCGCTATTCGTCAGCAAAAGAAAATATTTATTCACTATACCCGCGCCGATGGAGAAACCTCTAGCCGCACTATTCATCCATTAGGCTTATTTTATTGGGGAAAAGTCTGGACGGCTGTGGGTTGGTGCGAGCTACGCGATTCATTTCGTCACTTCAGGCTCGACCGTATCACTCATTGTAAAATAAGTAACCAAAAGTACAGCCTTATTAAAGGCCACACATTGCAGGATTATTTAAATCAGGAATGCCAGTGATAGAATCCTTACATCTTTAAATACCTATAGCTCCGTGAATACCAGGATCACTGAATACCCAAGATCATTGCTGCCCTAAAATTTTAAATTTGTAATATGTTTGTCATACAAATCGATTATCTTAGTGGCTTGTAGACATAAGTTGATACTGTTTCAAAAAGTAAAATTCCTAAAAAGTGCAACACGCTTAAGGGTTAGAGTTTATTCCTCTAACCCTTTTTTTTATTTTTCAAAAATAAATAACTACTTTGGCGGCAAGCCATTATTGATTAAATATTGTTTAACCGTGGTTGCGGTCAGTGTTGTTCCCCAAACCACATTCAATGATTGAGCAATATAGTTTGCACCGCTGGTGATCGGGGCGAGATTACCCGCGGTTAACTCGTACATGGAGATAGCCGGATCACACATTTCAATCAAACGTGGTGCCAGCCAACTAACGTCTCGCGCCGCAAGCTGGTAAGTATGAATATTGTTGAAAAAAGTCTGCATGTCCTGTTTGCCATATGGGATATATAACGGACTTTGCCCGGCATTATTCAATTTGCCAAACAGGTACAAGGTTGAAAAGGTACGATACGCAGGTATCGTAATAAAATTACCAATTTGCCCATGCTCGGTGACAACCGTTTCCCATGGTGCCGCATCGAGTCTTTTGTACCAAAAACCTTCAACCCTTGCGGGGTTGGCGCTGGCAAAATTATGTGAAAATTTTGCTGGTAAAATTGTATCACCGTCATCGTGAAGGATTAACATGGCGGTACTGCTCACTAAGGCTGACAGGTCGTTGAGGGTATAACCACTATAATTAGTATTAGGGGCTTTTCCGGTGCTAGCAAAAAAACGGCGTAGATATGGATTATAAAATTGGTTGTATTTTTTTAAAACAGGGGCGCTGACTAAATTGGGTAAATCTGTGTTAACAAAATTGACTAGCCCAAAAAAGTCACTCACAGGTGCAAACGGTGCCGCAACAGCAGGTCTCACGTTAGCAGGCGCATTTAAAGAAGCATATAAGGCCTCAAATCCACCCCATGAGCCACCCACAATGCCAATCTGAGCTTGGTCTATTTCTCCACGTGTCCCTAAAAACCGCAAACCGGCCACGGTATCTTCAATATCGTTTGCTACCGAACCACCGGCATAAAACCGACCATACGTCATCAGCACGCTAAAATTATTCCATAAATAAATAAACGCTTGGTCACCCGTTTGTGCATTACTGGGCAGCGTGTAGCAAGTTGTTGATGAGGTTTTACTGTTATAGTTGGGCCCATCCACATCGGGCGCACACATGGGGGGGATGCCTCCGGCAGCCACATACGTATTATATTCCGCCGCCCAACGGTTATCGACCGCTTCGCCTGTCCAATTTATTCCATCATAGGGTTGAGTCATCACAATGACTGGGTGCGGCCCCGCCCCGTTTGCCTGATAGTAGGTTGCATAGGCAAAGCCACCGGTCTTGTTGGGTAAGCGCAAGTTTTGATAACGCCAAGTATTACCTATTTGGTTATAAGTCCCAGTTGACACAACCTCGCCGCTATCGGAAAGCGATGGCTTGGAGGCTGCAGTACTGTTGCCTCCTGCGGTGTCACCACTTCCGCCCCCACAGGCACTCAGCAAGAGCAACGCTAATAATATAAAGGAGTAACGGTGGGTATATTTTTTCATCGCCAAAAAATAACACAATTTTAAAGCCTGTAGTGTGGACTGTGCCCATAATGTGAACGGGGGGGCCAGGCCCTGACGAATCCCCACGAATATTTTAGAATAATATAATAAAAACAAAAAGATAG
>CAYYLL010000019.1:0-52178 GCA_964472525.1 uncultured Thioalkalispiraceae bacterium
TTGTAGTAAGAAGAGAATAGTTCTATTTTAAATACTGAGTTTTTCAACAGTATCGACCGTTTGCTGCCTATTAAGATAAATGAATCTAATGTCTGCTTTTCTTTAAATCTAGTATATCAAACAAATTGTATGTTCCAGTATAAACATATATCTAAATGTGTAAGATCAGATATGAGTCAGTACAATTTATAGTAAACCTTTTGATAATTTAATTAACGTTTAATTCCTCCCCTTTTTCAGCCTGTTCACAGGTTGTGCCAATGTTTCTAATTTTTGCCGAGTTTGAACGCGCCCATTCGATAGAAGAGGCAACAGTATTAGTTACCATGCGGCCCAGTATTTCCCCAAATAAGACATGTTTGCCACAATAGGTAACTGTTTCAGGTCCGTGGCCACTGACAATAGCGACTGAATCTGTACCTGTGCCAGTTGCTATTTTATTTGAAACTGAGCTCCTTATTTTAGCTTCTTGTAGCGCTGCACATTTAGACTCTGTCACAATTAATAAGGCTTCGACACTTGCCGATGCGGTTAAAATTGCAGAGGTAAGAACCACTATATTGATGGTGCCTGCTTCACCTGAGTGTGAATTCATTATTCTATGCTCGGCACGATCACCTACGCGTCTTGAATTAGATAGGCCGGATGTAACCAGAACGACAATATCAATACCTTGTTCAGACTCTTTATTCATACGAAATGAATTCATTGAAGCTGCGGTCATCATGCCAACTGTAGTTCCAGCCCAACCGGAATCTGTGCAATATTTTGAGAGTGTTGCCTCTGGTAATTCAGTTGATACGCAGTTTTTAGAGACTTTCATATTGACTATATGATTTGCTTGAACGATGCCACCATTAAGTACAGCAGAACTAATCACTTGGTGAGGAACGCTGAAGTCAACGTGGATATGATTTTGAGTATGGCTTAAGGTTGCGTGCCTTGTTAACACTGTTTCCATTTCGAAGATTGTTCTCTTGCTTGCTAACATTTAGCTTAATGGATTATATGGTTAAAGTGAATCAATGGAAGGGGGTATTCTGTTTTTAAGCTGCTCTTAACTATATACCGAGTTAATGTGGAGCTTAAAGATTATGTCTTGCGGGAAAAAATAAGCCCATCATCAAGATGGGCTTTTGTTTGAATGCTTAAAAATTTTAGGCCATTGCAAGGCGTAGCTTTTTAATTGCATTATTTTCAAGTTGGCGAATTCGCTCGGCTGAAATACTGTATTGAGTCGCGAGATCTTGTAAGGTTGATTTTGTTTCATTTAACCAACGGCGTTTAACAATATCCTGACTGCGTTCATCGAGTGTTTCCAACGCATTTTTTAAACGTGTATTTTCATACTCGTTATGATCATCTTTTTCAACCGAGGCAGATGGCTCATGGCTCATATCTTCAAGATAAGCGGACGGTGATGGATAAACAAAATCATGGTCATCGTCGTCGTTATTGTTGTCAAAACCGATGTCGGAGCCAGTTAATCGTGATTCCATTTCATAAACGTCTTTAGTGCTGACACCCAAATCTTTTGCAAGAGATTCGACTTCTTCTTTATTAAACCATGCCAAACGTTTTTTGGATTTACGCAAGTTAAAAAAGAGTTTACGTTGTGCTTTGGTAGTCGCAATTTTTACGATACGCCAGTTACGTAATACAAATTCATGGATTTCGGCACGGATCCAGTAAACGGCAAACGAAACGAGTCGAACACCTTTATAGGGATTGAAGCGTTTTACGGCCTTCATTAAACCAATACTACCTTCCTGAATAAGGTCGGCTTCTGAAAGACCGTAACCGGAATAGCTGCGTGCGATGTGTGCAACAAAACGCAGGTGTGATACCACCAGTTTTTGTGCAGCTTTTAAGTCATTGTCTTCATATAAACGCATAGCAAGTTCATGTTCTTGTTCAGCGCTTAAAATAGGGATTTGTCGAGTTGCCGTGTTGTATGCGGCCAAATCACCTAAGGGAATAGCAAGTTGTAGTTCATTATTCATCGGGTTTTTATACCTCAAATCGTAAGTTAATTGTATTTTAGCACTCACAGAGTTGGAGTGCCAACTTTTGATTAAGTTCAGTGTCATTTAAGCATAAAGTAGAAATTTTATTGATATAAATCAATTGTTTGTAGATAGTACGGTTAACAATAATATCGACAGAGCTGCCGTTAACTAGCGGATTTAAGGGCAGCCGCATTGATTTGCAGAGGACCTTCGGTGGTATTCACCGATACTTGATTGCGGCCATTTTCTTTCGAAAAATAAAGGGCTTTATCGGCTAAACTCAAGAAACGACTGAGTGGCTGATAAGGATGGTCGTCACTGCAACACATCCCAATGCTGACGGTAATATCGACACCGCCGGGTTTGAGTTCTTCGACCGCTGCGCGCAAGTTTTCGATGCGTCGGACTGCATTTTCGTAGTCATTTTCACAGAATAAAATACAAAATTCTTCACCACCAAAACGCACCACCATGTCGTCAACAAAAAGACTGTCGAGTTTAACGCCTAGGTCAGCCAGTACATGGTCGCCGGTAATATGCCCAAGGCTGTCGTTAATATGCTTGAAATGGTCAATATCGATTAAGATACCCCAAACCGGCTGTTTTGATTCACGTAAATAGTTTTCACCATTATCCAGTAAGTAGCGTTTGCTGCGCACGCCAGTTAAGCTATCGGTGGCAGCAATCCAGCGCATGGTTTCAGCTTGTAGTTTGAGTGCATTATATTGGTGTTTGATAAGCAGCAAGGCGCGAACCCGTGCAATCATGACTTGTTCAATCAGTGGCTTGGTTACGAAGTCATTAGCTCCGGCATGGAAGACTTCGACCTGGGTTTGTTCGTCGTCACTACTGGTTAAAACCAGTACTGGTAGCTCCTGTTGGGAATGATGTAATTTTACGCGGACGGCATGGAGTAAGTCGCCACCGGTCATTTTACCCATTAGGTAAAAGTCGGTAATCACCAGATCAAAATCATTTTCACCGTCATGTTCTCTGGCAATAAGAATGGTGAGCCCTTCTTCTGCGGTGGTGACGTGGGTTACTTTCAAGCCCTGTTTTTCTAGCATTTTGATGGTGACCGTGGCAGCCGTTTTGCTATCTTCAACATAGAGAATATTGCCAACCAAGCCAGAGTTACGCTGCATAAAAGAACGGATAAAGGTGCCAAAAGCTTTATAACCATCGGACTTGTCAAAGTAATCGGTAACGCCTGCCTCAAACCCTTCACGCAATAAACGCGAATCTGCATCGCCAGACACCACAATAACGGGTGTGTAGGTATGTTTATTCGAATCGCGGATGGTACGGCTTAAGCCCAAACCATCCATATCGGGGAGTAGTAATGCGGTTGTGACGAGATCGAAGCTGTTATTTTCCATTTCGGCGAGTGCGGCTTCAGCCGATTCAACGCCAACCACTTCTGTATACGTTAATTCTTCTTTTAACATGCGGGTAAGCAGGGTGCGTGAGACGGATGAGCCGTCAACGATCATTATTTTTTTTATTTTATCGGGCATAGAGTTTTAGCGTATTTTACTGCACAAGTTAATTATAAATGACTGTTTAATATTATCATTTAGTTTAGCGTAAATAATGAATTATGTTGGTTCAATTTCGCGCAAATGTCGCCCCACGGCAACCCATGAGCCGGATAAGCCCAATAATATACTGCCCCCAATGAGCCAAATAACGCTATTGAGGTCAATGATTTGCATTGAAAACAGGCTTCCGTAGGACTCGGTGAGCGCTTCAATCGGGCCACTGAGCAACAACAGGGACGCCATCACTAGAAATAAGGCAATGAGTCCACCAAATAAGCCGTACCAAAAGCCGGTATAAAGGAAGGGTCGACGGATAAAGGCGTCGGTGCCACCAATCAACTTGATAATAACAATTTCATCGCGGCGGTTTTGTATGGCGAGTCGAATTGTATTGCCAATAACCAGCAACACCGCAAGTGCCAGCAGTGCGGATAAAATAATAACACCACGACGGATAATATCCATAATGGTGTACAGACGTTTTATCCACTGCATATCCAGTTGCGCAATATCAACATACGGTTTGTTTTGTAGTTGTTGAACCAGTTGCTGGGTAGCTCGTGTATTTGATAGCGCATTCGATTGTAACACGGAAGGTTGTACCACGATGACAGCGGGCAGTGGATTCTTTTTTAATGCCTTTAAGGCGTTACCAAACCCTGACAAATGCTTAAATTCCCGCAAGGCTTGTTCACGCGAAATATATTTTATTTTACTAATTTGCGGCATGGCTTTTAACTGGCTGATCAGTTGTTGTGCTTGTGGATCAGTAGTAGATTTTTTTAAGAATAAAGAAATTTTGGCCGCACTGTCGAGGTCACCACTGATGCTTTGCATATTTTTTAAAATAAGATGCAAGCCAGTGGGTAAGGCAAGTGCAATGCCGATAACAGCCGAGGTCATTAATAAGGAAAAAGGGCTGCGCGTAAGTTGGCCAAGGCTATAAAAGAAGACTTGTAAATGTCTTAATAAATAAGTTTGTAGCCAGTTGCTCATCGCGAGTGGCCTGTTGCCAGTGTTGAATCATGACTATCAGAGTCATGGCTCAGGCGGGCATTTTTTAAAGTTAAAACACGATAAGGTAGGTGAGTAATTAGACCAATATCATGGCTTGCGATCAGTACCGTGACACCTACTTGTGAAAATTGTTGGAAGATACCCATAATTTCATGTGATAATTCTGGGTCAAGGTTACCCGTAGGCTCATCCGCCAGTAATAAAGGCGGTTTGTTAACAACGGCACGCGCAATCCCCACCCGCTGTTGTTCACCACCGGATAAAGTAATCGGGTAAGCCTGTTCTTTATTGAGTAGGCCAACTTTATCGAGTGAGGCACGTACTTTTTTACCAATTTCCTTATGGGATAAACCACCAATCACCAGTGGTAATGCAACATTATCAAATACGGTGCGGTCAAACAGTAGTTGGTGATCCTGAAAAATCATCCCCACATTGCGACGGTGATAAGGAATTTTACGACGTGAAATTTTTGCCAGATTTTGCCCGTTAACAATCACCTGACCACGGCTTGTACGTTCAATTAAGGCGATCAATTTGAGTAAGGTACTCTTACCTGCACCGGAGTGGCCAGTTAAAAAGGCCATTTCACCTACCGCTAAATGAAAATTAATATCCTGTAAGGCGTCATAACCACCGGGGTAACGTTTAGATGCATGGCTGAATCGAATCATTGCACCGGTTACTCGTCTTTATTTGCCGACTCTTCACTAAAAAGAGCATCAATAAATTCATTAGCATCAAATACGCGCAGGTCATCAATCCCTTCACCCACACCGATAAAGCGGATGGGTAGTTTTAACTTCTGTGCAATAGAAAAAATAACCCCGCCTTTGGCGGTGCCATCAAGTTTGGTCAGGCAGATGCCACTTAAATTAACGGCTTGATTAAACTGTTCTGCCTGATTGAGTGCGTTTTGCCCTGTGCCAGCATCCACAACTAATAATGTTTCATGTGGTGCTTCGGGATCGATCTTTTTTAATACTCGAATAACTTTCGCCAATTCATCCATTAAGTGTGATTGGGTATGTAAACGTCCGGCTGTATCGGCAATAAGAACATCAATATTACGAGCTTTGGCAGATTCAAAGGCATCAAAAATAACCGAGGCACTATCTGCACCCTGAGCCTGAGCCACAACGGGTATATCATTACGTTGGCCCCATGTTTGTAATTGCTCGACAGCCGCGGCACGAAAAGTATCACCGGCTGCAAGCATAACCGACTGGCCACCTTGTTGTAGTCGTTTGGCAAGTTTACCGATGGTGGTAGTTTTACCTACTCCGTTAACACCGGCAACAAGAATAACAAATGGCCGGGTTGTTTCTGGAATGGTTAACGCATTATCACAGGGCTGTAAAATAGCAGCCATATTCTCGCGCAAGGCGGTAGTGAGTGCGGTTGTATCTTTAAGTTCTTTACGTGACAGACGCCGTTCTAAATCATCAATGATCTGACGGGTGGCGGTCACGCCAATATCCGCCATGATTAAAGTATCTTCAATTTCTTCAAGCAGGTTAGCGTCAATGGCCTTGCCACTAAAAACATTTGTTAAATTGCCGGTTAAACTGCTACGTGTCCGCGATAAGCCCTGTTTTAATCGGCCGAAGAAACCATTATTATTGCTAGTGTCGGTTTTGCTTTCTTTTGTTTTTAATTTTGATTTTTTGAAACTAAACATTGTTTATTGAGTCGTAAGGTTGATACTATTATAAGGTATCCATCCTATCAAACTAACTGGCTCGCCGTTAGTCTTAATATAGAATAATTTAAAGGATTTATATGAGCAAATTATTATTAGTGACTCGCCCGGTAGTCCGGCGAGTGATACTGTTATTTTTATTAAGTATTGGCTTTGTTGGCCTGGCGGAAACGTCAGAAGTAAAGCCACAGGTTTTCGAATCAACGCTGGATAATGGCTTAAAGATTTTAGTTAAGCCTGATCACCGTGCGCCCGTGGTGGTTGCACAGATTTGGTATAAAGTGGGTAGTAGTTATGAAGTCGGTGGCTTTACCGGGTTATCGCATGTATTAGAACATATGATGTTTAAAGGTACTGCAAAACTGGGGCCGGGGAAGTTTTCTAAAGTGATTGCAGAAAATGGTGGCCGTGAAAACGCGTTTACGGGTAAAGATTATACGGCGTATTTCCAACAACTTGAAAAAAGTCGTTTAGCGGTAAGTTTTGAGTTAGAAGCCGATAGAATGCGCAATCTGACGTTGCCAAAAAAAGAATTTAGTAAAGAGTTATCCGTGGTTATGGAAGAACGACGTATGCGCACCGACGATAAACCACGTTCACTAACCTTCGAACAGTTTAATGCGGCAGCCTTTGTTAGCAGCCCCTATCATAATCCAGTTATTGGTTGGATGAATGATCTTGAAAATATGAAAGTGGCCGATTTAAAAGCATGGTATCAAAAATGGTATGCGCCAAATAATGCAACCCTGGTGGTGGTGGGTGACGTTGAACCTGAGCAAGTGTTTGCGTTGGCTAAAAAATATTATGGGCCAGTCAAACCCAGCAAAGATGTTCCTGTATTAAAGCCGCGTATTGAGGCACCACAATACGGTGAACATCGGTTAACGGTTAAAGTGGCAGCAAAACTTCCTTATTTAATTATTGGTTATAAAGTTCCTTCGTTAAAAACAGCAAAAAATGACTGGGAACCCTATGCACTAGAAGTCTTAGCTGGAATACTCAGTGGTGGTGACAGCGCACGTTTACCAAAAGAACTGGTTCGTGGTACACAAATAGCTGCGAGTGCTGATGCCGGTTACGATTTGATTTCACGCAAGTCTGGTCTATTTACCTTTGACGCTATTCCGTCAGCAAAATTTACTGTGGCTGATATTGAAAAAGCCCTCTACGTACAAATTGAAAAACTTAAAACTGAACAGGTAACCGCAAAAGAGTTACAGCGGGTTAAAGCTCAGGTGGTGGCAGGCAATGTTTACGAAAAAGATTCTATTTTTTATCAGGCAATGATTCTGGGGCAACTGGAAACAGTGGGTTTACCGTGGACATTGGCAAGTGAATATGTGGATAAGGTCAGAGCAGTCACCGCCGAGCAAATACAAAAAGTTGCAAAAAAATATTTTAATGATACACAAAAGACGGTTGCTATTTTAGAACCACAAAAAAACAAATAAAACCTAGGATGTTATACCCGCACAGAGGCGAGCATGACAAGTTAACAATGAAAGATTATGAACATACTTTTTTAGGAATAATATAATGGCATTACGGAATTTATTTTTATTTTTACTAATCGGTTTTATTTCTGTTTCATGTTCTAAATCAAATGAACAGGAAACGGGTGTCGTTAGCAGTAGTCAGGGTGATGGAATTAAAATTCAGACTTGGAAATCATCAAAAGGTGCAAAAGTGATGTTTGTGTATGCACCACAGTTACCAATGATTGATATTCGATTAGTCTTTAATGCGGGTAGCGCACGTGATAAGTCAGAACCAGGGATTGCTCGACTCACCAATACGATGTTGTCGCAAAGTGCAGGTCAATGGTCAACCGATGAAATTGCCGAACGTTTTGAATCTGTTGGGGCAAATTTTTCAACTTCAGCACTACGTGATATGGCCATTATCAGTTTGCGTAGTTTGACGGACAAAAAACTATTAACTCAGGCGATAGAAACATTTAAAGTCGTTGTGTCACAACCAGCGTTTAAACTAGCTGAAATAAAACGACAAAAGGCACAACAACTTATTTCCATTCAAAATCAGTTGCAGTCACCGGGTAGTATTGCCAGTAAAGCATTTTATGCTGCGGTATTTAAAGGTAATCCTTATGTTCACCCAACTATTGGTACTAAAGAAACAGTTTCAAATATTGATGCTGAAGCCTTAAAACAATTTTATAAACGCTATTATGTTGCAAATAACCTAACCATTGCTATCGTGGGCAATGTCCGCCAGCAACAAGCACGTGCATTAGTCGAAGAAATAACAGAAAATTTAGTAAGTGGTAAAGCTGCTGCAAAACTATCTGACGTAGCGATGCCAAACAAAGCGCAAAATATACATATTGAGTATGCTTCAACACAAACACATATTCTGGTTGGACAACCGGGCATGAAACGCGGTGATGCAGATTACTACAGTTTATACGTTGGTAACCATATTTTAGGTGGCAGTGGTTTTGGTTCGAGAATAATGAAAGAAATACGTGAGAAGCGTGGTTTGGCTTATAGTAGCTACAGTTATTTTGTACCCATGCAAGCTGTTGGGCCTTTTATTATGGGTTTGCAAACACGCAATGACAAGGCACAAGAAGCTTTAAAACTTTTAAATAAAATACTCCGTGAGTTTATTGATAAAGGGCCAACAGCAGAAGAATTAAATCATTCAAAGAAAAATATAACCGGTGGTTTTCCACTAAGAATTGACAGCAATAAAGATATTGCTGGATATTTATCTGTGATTGGTTTTTATAATTTACCTTTAGATTATCTGAATACGTTTAACGATAAAATAAATGCCGTTACGGTAGAGACCATTAAAGAGGCGTTTAAACATCGTATCCACCCTGATAAATTAATTACGGTAACCGTCGGAAAGACCGTTAAAAAGTAAACAGTGCATGGCACGCGCAACGGACAATATATTACGCATTATTGGTGGACAGTGGCGTGGACGAAAGTTAAGTTTTCCTAAAGTGGAGGCTATCCGCCCAACACCAGCACGGGTGAGAGAAACATTATTCAACTGGTTGGCACCCATTATTCGGGGAGCTAATTGTCTGGATGCCTTTACTGGCAGCGGTGCATTGGGTTTTGAAGCATTATCGCGTGGTGCGGCATCCGTTACGATGTGTGACAGTGATGCAAAAATAATTTCGACATTAAAACAACATGCGGCATTATTAAAAACAACCCATGGTTTTTTTTTACAGACGGACGCAATTTCTTTTTTAAAACAAAATACACAAAAATTTGATGTGATTTTTCTGGATCCCCCCTTTGCATCTGATCTTTTGGGGCAATGTTTCAAAGTGTTATTAGAAAAAGATTGTTTAAATGTGGGGGCGATGATTTATGTTGAAGCGCCTGCAAAAGAGGATTTGCCCCTTATTCCTGCCAATTGGGGCAGTCATCGCAGTAAAAAAGCGGGCGATGTGGCCTATTATTTGTTTATTAATGAGTAGAGACTGCTCTATAATTTAATTATGACAAAAATTGCAATCTATCCCGGCACCTTCGACCCTATTACCAATGGGCATACCGATCTTATTGAACGCGCCACCTACTTATTCGACAAAGTTATTGTGGCGGTGGCAAAGGCAACAAGCAAGTCGCCGGTCTTTACCCTCGATGAACGAGTATCATTAGCGTCAGATGTTTTAAGCCCGTTGGAAAATGTTGAAGTCTGCGGCTTTGATATTTTGCTTGTCAAATTTATGCAGCAAAAAGAGGCGACTATTATTTTGCGTGGATTGCGAGCGGTGTCTGACTTTGAATACGAGTTTCAACTTGCCAGTATGAACCGGCATTTAAGCGACAAAATTGAAACGGTATTTCTAACCCCTGCCGAACAATATACATTTATATCCTCAAGTTTAGTGCGGGAAATTGCACGCTTGGGCGGCGATGTATCTCAGTTTGTTAATCCTAATGTTGTGGCTGCGTTAAAAGAACAATTAGGCTAAAATAGCTATTCCAGTTTGTTTTATTACGTAGCTTTCAAAAAGAGATCCCATGGCCTTATTTATAACTGATGAATGTATCAATTGTGACGTATGTGAACCAGAGTGCCCGAACGGTGCGATTACTCAAGGTGAAGAAATATACGAAATCGATCCTGACTTGTGTACCGAATGTGTTGGCCATTTCCCAGAGTCACAGTGCATTGAGGTGTGTCCTGTTGATTGCATACTGATAGACCCTAATAAAAAAGAAACCCAGGATGAACTGATGTCAAAATACGAAGTATTAGTGGGTAAAACCTGATTTCTATAAAGTTAAAACAGGTCATTACGCTCGATCGTAATGACAAATCACAAAAGGCTTGTTGATGAAAAATCGTGGTCAAAAGTATTTTTCTTTTCCTTATGTTTTTGCGGCATTATTTTTTTTACTTCATCTTTCTATGGTTAATGCCAATACATCTCGTCAGGCTGCTATTGCAACTGCCCATCCCCTTGCAACACTCGCGGGTGAAAAAATATTAAAGCAAGGTGGTAATGCATTTGATGCTGCCGTTGCTATCAGTGCAACACTGGCCGTGGTTGAACCTTTTAGTTCGGGGATAGGGGGCGGAGGATTCTGGTTACTAGAGGATGCAAAAACTAAAAAAAATATTATGATCGATGGCCGTGAAACCGCACCGCTAGCCGCAACCGAAACCTTGTATCAGAACGCACAAGGCAATGTGATAAAAGGTTTATCCATTAATGGCGCACTTGCTGCGGGTATTCCCGGGGAGCCTGCTGCACTAGCGTATATCGCTAAAAAATATGGCCGCCTACCTTTGAGTCAGTCATTAGCACCTGCTATTAAGGTGGCGCAGCGTGGTTTTAAAGTGAGCCCAATGTACCGACGTATGGCCAGTTTTCGTTTGAAAGAATTAAGGAAGTCAGCCGCAGCGGCCAAAGTATTTTTGTATCGTAACAAAGTACCGCATCTTGGGTATTTTATAAAACAACCTGATTTAGCTCGAACATTGCAAACGATTGCGACAAAAGGTCGAGCTGGTTTTTATCAGGGAAGGGTTGCAAAGGCATTAGTAAAGGGCGTGCGTGCGGCTAATGGGGTGTGGAGTTTAAAAGATTTAAGTGCGTATCGTGCTAAGGAACGTCAGCCGATTATTGGTCAATACAAACACTATAAAATTATTTCCGCCGCACCGCCTTCTTCGGGTGGAATAGCATTAGTAACCATGCTGAATGTACTAAAGCAGTATCATCTGGAAAAAATACAACCTGCACAACGTATACATATTATCGTTGAAGCAATGCGTCGTGCTTATCGCGACCGTGCCGAATTTTTAGGTGATACAGATTTTATTACTGTACCGGTTAAAAAATTAATCAGTCAGTCTTATGCTAAACAGTTAGCAAAAACAATTTCAACTAAAATGGCAACCCCCAGTTCAGCATTAAAGGCTGCCGTGCCAGTGCCACAAGGGCAGCATACAACCCATTTTTCGGTTGTGGATAAGGACGGTAATAAAGTTTCGGCAACCTTAAGCATTAATTATCCATTTGGTTCCTGCTTTATGCCCCCGGGTACTGGGGTGTTACTCAATGATGAGATGGATGACTTTTCTTCCAAGCCAGGTACGCCGAATGTGTATGGGTTAGTGGGTAATAAAAATAATGCAATTGAGCCGGGCAAACGGATGTTATCGAGCATGTCACCTACGATAGTCGAGAATATCAACAACGGTGATTATGCCATCATCGGCACTCCCGGAGGCAGTCGTATTATTACCATGGTGCTGCATGGTATTCTTGGTTTTGTCGAAGGTAAGTCTGCAAAAGCTATCGTGAGTCAGCCACGTTATCATCATCAATATTTGCCGGATGTCATTCAAATTGAGAAAGCTGCAATTAACAATAAAATACGTAAAAACTTAAAGCGTATGCACTATACGTTAAAAGAATTAAATGGCTCGTATGGGAATATGCAGCTTGTTATCGATCGGAATCATAAAATAACGGCAGCCAGTGATCCTCGCGGTGAAGGTTTGGCTGTTATTATTAAATAGCCAGATTGTCGAGTCAGTACAGATTAGTCATATCGAATTAAATTTTATACTGGCTAACCAACATGTGTAGGTTTTCAGCGAGTTGATTGAGCTCAGTACTGGCAGCTTTGATCTGTGATGAATTATTATCACCGTGTGCAGCGAGGTCATTGACGGTATGAATACTTTTGTTAATTTCTTCGGATACCACACTTTGTTCTTCCAATGCGGTGGCAATTTGAGTGTTGATAGATGAGATATTAGCCACCGATTGGGTGATAACATCTAACGAGCCTTCTGCTTGCGTTGCTTGGTCAACACTTGCTGTTGCTGTAGCAACCCCTTTATCCATAACCGCAACCGCATCCAATGTGCCGCTTTGAATACCTTCAATCATTTCCTGAATTTCAATGGTTGATTGTTGGGTACGACTTGCGAGGGTTCGCACTTCATCGGCAACAACTGCAAAGCCTCGACCTTGTTCACCCGCACGCGCAGCCTCAATAGCGGCATTCAATGCCAGTAAATTTGTTTGTTCGGCTACACCTTTGATAACGTCCAGTACCGAACCAATGCTTTCACTGTTTGATTTTAAAGTTTGGATCACTTTAGCGGCATGTTGCACATCATTTGAAAGGGCTTTAATAATATTAATATTATCCTGCACTACTTTTTGTCCTGAATGTGCGGATTGTTCGGCATTTTGAGCTGATGTTTCCGCCTCGCTAGTTTTAGCTGCGATTTCCTGCACAGTCGATGACATTTCATTAATCGCTGTTGCGATATTATTGATTTGCATGTTCTGTTGATGTGAGTCAGCTTGTGCTGAGTCTGTTACATCGGCCATGGATGACGCGGCATTTTTAAGTTGTTGGGCGGTGTTATTAATATTAGTCACAAAGTCTTTATGGTTGGCTATTAAATGATTAAAACCGGTAGCAAGCCCAGCAATTTCATCCTTACCTTTAGTTTCAAGTTGTTGGGTTAAGTCGGTATTACCGGATGCAAGCTCATCGATACCCGTTTGTAACGAAGCAATCGGTTTGGCTATAGACTTTTTATATACGAGATAAATGGCCATTATAGTAATAAGAAGCATAATAATCAGTGCGAAGGTAATTTTGTCACTAAGGAAATTACTGGCTGTAATTTGACTGCTAATATCGCTGTCTATTTCAAGAACGCCCCTGACATCACCCAGTTTCCAGTCATTTTTAGGTGTGTCTGGATGGCTATTATGGCAATTGACACACCCCTGAGCCACCATTTTATCGGCAATGGCAACACGTACAACGTATTTCCCATTATGTTCAACTTCCTTAACATAGACCTTATTTGGGTTTTTATTCAGAAAGGTCCACGCGGATAACTGGAACTTGTCTAATTTGCGTGATTGTCGATTAGGGAAAGGGTAAGCACTGTAAAGATTTACCGTAGTACCTTTATCTTTTAATAATTTGCTAATATCGT
Organism: uncultured Thioalkalispiraceae bacterium; assembly: GCA_964472525.1. Classification (GTDB taxonomy): domain Bacteria; phylum Pseudomonadota; class Gammaproteobacteria; order UBA6429; family Thiohalophilaceae; genus SZUA-37. The sequence goes on from CAYYLL010000019.1 coordinate 13,743, forward strand.
GAATCATCGTGGCGGGTAACGGGAACGCATTCGGGTTATTTTTATGATTGATAGCAGGCTTCATCTTGGAACCGGCTTTAACCTTGCGCACAATATTTTGTACATAATATTTTCGAAGCACTTTAAATTGAATGGCGGTTTGCTGTGCCGATTCTATCGCACCATTAATAGATTGTTGCTTGATTTGGCCGGGGATATAGAGGGTTAGTGCAATAATGGACAAAGCGAGAATAGTGCTAATCGGTGCGACTAGTTTCCAGTACAAACCACCGAATTTAAATCTACCTAACATGTGTTTTTTCCTGATTTATATAATTGTTGATTACAAGCTCTTTTCAATAAAGAGGCTGAAAGATCCTAGATACTTGATGCATAGCGGCTAAAGCCGAGAAAGACTTTAATATTGGTGATTATAAATATTTGCCGCACCAGACTGATGCAAATTTGTGGGTTCAATGGTTTAAAGTAAGCACTTACTATTGGATATGTCTAATTAATGCTTTAAAAAATGAATGTATTCGATTGGCATTAGTGCCTCCATCGCCACCGGTGGCACGGGAAGTGGAGCGCATATCTATCCGGCTATGAGTTTTATCCATCGCAGTGATATGAATAACCACATCATCCTTAAAACCAAACCAGAACGTGGATGCAGTTGCTTCTATATGTAACGCATCCCTGTCGGGCTCCCAGAGTTTCCAGCCTTTGTGATGGATAACCTCAATAACAAGATCAAAGGCTTTGTCTGCTGGCACGGGTAAGGTTAGGGGCTTAATGTCAGGATAAAATTCATCCTGCAAGGTTTCAGTTTCAAAACCACCGTATGTTCGGGCGTTGGGTGCAGACCAATATGACGGTGGGTTTTCGGTATTGGTACTAATGTCTGAAATAGGTGCGGAGGTTTGTTTGGCTTCTTTCCATGATTGTAAAAAGAACAACATAGGTACACTAATAATTAAACCCAACAAGCTATAAACAAACCCACGACGTCTGTTACCGGGGCGTGCTGTGATAAGCCCGAGCAAGCACAGTACTGAACCAAAAATCCCCGTATAGGCTGCCCATTTAAGAATGATAACGGCGAAATTATAATCCCACCAACCAATACGGCTACCCAACGGAGCTGATATCGCAACAAGTATCGCGACAATATTAAATCCAAAACCGATAATGGCGGGTTGATAGAGCGGCTTTTTATAAATTTGATGTTGCATTGCTTTTGCTATTGGATGACTTTAACTATAAAGAGTTTAGAACAAATTATAGAAGATATTTGCAGAGCTTATTATTAAATATCAGGTAGGTAAATATTCCGCAATTAAAAAACGAAATACTTCACTCTCAGGCCAATAATTACCCTGCAATATTTAATGTGGATTCAGCCGGTTATTAGAATTGATCTGGATCATAAAGATTGTTTGTTTTAATCAGCCCCTGCAAAACGTTATTACCGATTGGACTGATTCCAAAAGAGTAGAGTGCTAAGACTTAATCAGGGGTCCCTGATCGGGGGATTGATACCTCACGATGAAGTCACTAGATTTAGCAGTATGAGAGACAGCAGTATAATTTTTTACCCATATAGATAAAAAATAAGGGAGGCCTTTTAATATGCAACACCTAAAACGATTCATTGTGTTAATTAGTCTGACCTTGGTATTGAGTGCTTGTGGTGGTGGCGGAGGTGGTAGTCCTGCGAGCAGCACGGGCGGTAGTACATCGGTCAGCAATAATAGCAACTGGAACCAGTTAACTTGGGATAAGGATAACTGGAAATAATATTAGGAATATTAGTGGGAGAAGGAAAATGATTAAACAAATAAGTATTCTTTTTTTAGGCCTAAGTTTAGGCGGGTTTTTAAATACGGCGGTGGCAAGCAGTGTCACTATTCCAAATACATTTAACTCCGGCACACCGGCGGTGGCGGCAGAAGTGAATGGTAATTTTACTGCCATTAAGACTTCAATCAATGACAACGATAGTCGTATTACTGCATTGGAGGTAACCATTAGTGCTTTGCAAACCAGTCTGAACGCGGCAAATACAAAGATCACTACATTACAAAATAAAATGGCCACGGTACAAGCTAACTCGGTACTGGCCTTAGATGGTAACCTCATTTATACCACCGATGCCAATGGCTACGCCATGGCGCAGTTTACGGGTGTGAATGTGCAGGTGGTTAACGGGGTAAACGAAACAACGGTTAATGGACTGGGTAATTTAATTGTTGGTTATAACAACCCGAATATATCCGGTGTAATGGTGTGTTCCGATGGTCAGTACACTACCCAGACTACCTGCACGACTAACGGCCAAATTTGGACGCGAGACCACAAGTCAGGTTCTCACAATCTAGTCGTTGGAGACCAAAACAGCTACTCCCAGTATGGTGGGGTGGTATTCGGTTATCAAAATGCTATCAACCGAGGTTATGCTAGCGTTAGCGGCGGCAGTAGAAACATCGCCAGTGGATCATTCAGTAACATCAGTAGTGGCTTTAAGAATATTGCTAGCGGGACATTTAGTAGTATTGGCGGTGGTCGTAGCAATACCGCCAGCGGAAGCGATAGCAGTGTTAGCGGCGGGGAATTTAACACGGCCAGTGGACCCTACGGTAGTGTTAGTGGTGGTTATAGTAATATCGCTAGTGGAGGGTTCAGTAGTGTCAGTGGTGGCGGCAACAACATCGCAAGTGCGGGTTACAGTAGTGTCAGTGCTGGTAAGAACAACAAGGCCAACAATAACTACAGCAGTGTCAGTGGTGGCCATAGCAATACTGCTAGTGGAACCTATAGCAGCGTTAGCGGTGGCAACTTTCATAGTGCGCCAGCAATGTATAACTGGCGAGCAGGGACATTATTGGAGGCTCAATAATATTTCATATTTTCCCTCGGGTATCTGTCAAGAGGTACCTTGAGGGATTAATAACTTACAAATTTAAAAAAAATAAGAAGGTTGTCATGTTTAACAAAAGGGGTATTGGCATTGCGTTTATTTTACCCCTAACCCAGACATCATTTGTCGATTTATCTTTGTCATTAGATCTAGGGTAATATCCTTAAAGGGTAGCAACTTCCCACCATGTTTGAGTATAAAATTTTGTGCATCAGCTTTTTGTTTAAACGAGGCCAACGTTGATCCCATTGCACCTTTCATGTCAGAGTCCACTACATACCAAGCGGTACGGGCCGATATCAGATACTTATCGTTGGGGTTTTTCCAAGATGCTTGCCCCATGTCGTGGACATAAATTTCTTGAGTACTATTTAGATTTTCAGGTTGCAGGTACCACGAGAACATATCCCGGGTGGAGCAGAATTTTTGCACATGGCCACTGCGGTCATAAAGTTCACCTTTTGGACCTGCAAATTTTGAAATAACCATCCCACACAGATGACATTCCTCTCCTGGCTTAATTGTGACGGGGTCATGTTTTTTACTGACTGAATCATTGGAGCCACTACAGGCACTTAGCCCCATCAGCAGTATTATCAGGTATAAAAATGTCAGTTTAGTTTTCTGATTTAGCACACTAACCTCGTTACACAGATCTTCGTCGTAATACAAAATAAGCAGCGGCAAAGGGAACTATTATCCATACCGACATAATTCCAAATAAAGCGCTGTAACTCAGTTTAAGATCGGTCGCAATACTCATTAGACTGGTCCCGCCTTCGAAACCCATCATATTTAATAAACGGAACAAATCGGTGGGGTTAAGTAACATTAAATAGGGGAGTGCATCCGGCTGCAATTTGCCTGCGGTGATCACCAGTAACCCTAGTAAACCAAGGTCAAAGACCAGCACGAAAAAAAACCAGACGATAAGTGCTATACCCGCAGCTTTGGATTTTTCTACCACGCTGGCGCTAATTAAATAGGCAATGGATAAAAACACCATGCCTAACATAATGGACGAGATGATGAATAAGCTAAATGCCTTAACCAATGCCCCTGCATCGACCCCTTTTGCAAACAGTATTATCATAAGAGCAGAAATTCCAAAGCCTGCTACGGTGGAAATGGTTAGAATTAAGGTATGTCCCAATAACTTTCCCATCAATAATTCAGCTCTGGATAAAGGATAGGTGAGCAATAACATTAAGGTTCCTTCCTCATCTTCGCCGACGATAGCGTTGTAAGCTAGCAATAGTGCAATCAGAGGAATAATGAACACCGCTAAACTTGCCAGACTGGTAATGGTATTAGGGATGGAGGTAAACCCGATTACACCCGAAGCCACTGCACCAAACCAGGCGATACCTGATGCTAATAGAGCAAATATAAGTGCAATTGCCACAATCCAACGATTACGGAACCCATCTTTCAGCTCTTTTTGAGCGACACAGATAATGGCATTCATAACGGTATCTCCTTTTGCTCATCTTTTGACTCGGGGTTCTCATCCATTAAGTAACCATAAAGCTGTTCTAATGTGGGTAGGTTAATTTCCACATCATCGACATCTTGCATCGCCATCAACTGCTTGAGTAATGGCATTTTATTTGCCACAGTGGTAAACCCTTCTATGGATGACCCATTTACGCGATGGTGATCGTACATCAATACCCTAGTTTGATCACAGAGATGTTTGTAATCGATACTGCTTTTAATGGATACTCGGATAGGTAGCTGTGCCTGCTTGCTTAAATGTGCAAGGGTTCCAAGAGCACGTAATTTGCCATTACTTAGCACCGCTGCCCGGTCAATATGTTTTTCTAGCCCCGGTAAAATATGCGAAGAAAGAATAATGGCGCAACCTTCTTTTTTGAGCTCGTCAACAGTGGTGTAAAAATCCTGAGTAGCAATGGGATCTAGCCCTACCGTAGGTTCGTCTAGCAATAATAGTTTAGGTGTGGTCAAAATTGCTTGCGCTAAACCTAAACGCTGTTTCATTCCTTTTGAATAGGTTTTTACCTTACGATTAGCTGCATGGCTTAAGCCTACTTTTTCAAGCAGTTGATCGCAGCGCAGTTTGCTGACTCGCTTTAGCTTAGCGAAGTAATATAGGACTTCACATCCTTTTAATTGTGGATAAAACGATACATTTTCTGGTAAAAATCCTAGCTGAAAACGTAATGGATTAAAGGCCTCCGTATCCGGGGCTTTACCCATTATTTGAACTTTACCGACGGTGGGGGATAGTAAGCCCAGTATCAATTTTATTGTTGTGGTTTTACCTGCACCGTTATGACCGAACAGCCCCAATACTTCCCCTGAGTGAATACTCAGGTCCAAGTTCTTTAGCGCAGTCACATTTTGATACTTTTGTGTAACCTGATTAATTTCTACGATTGCCATAGACTTCTCATTGGTAAACGGCCACCGCAGAAGCGGTGCCGGTTGATGGTGCCATTAATGGGTAACTGTCCCGAATACCGGGAGATTTTAATACTGGAAATTCAGATTGTACGGCTTTTAGTAATCGAATTGCGGGACTATTCATTAATAGTTTTGCTGATGGGTATTTCCATAACAGCTTATCAATACTGTCATTGGGTTCATACCAAGTATCACCTATACCATTATTATCGCGATCCCAACCTAAGTAATCACTCCAGTAGTTACCCCGACCTTTATGTGACCATTCTTGACGAAGTCTACCCACGTACTTCACCTGCCGCTTATTATTGATAAATTGATTTCCAAAAAAGGTATTATCTTCAGAACCTGCCGTTAAATGAATACCGATATCACTTTGTTCTAATTTGTTATTACTGATCGTATTAAACAGTGAGTTATAGACGAACAGTGCTTTTCCTTCGGCACCATTAATGGCTTGTTGACCTGTCGGATTAACGCCCTGGCTGACGTTGCTGAAGGTGTTGCCTGAAATAGTGGAGTGGGTAATAAAATTCATTAACATGCCGTAGTTATAGTCATGATCAGAACGGTTACCAATAATAGTGAGATACTTCGATTGCATCATTGCATAACCGGTACGCGTATTGTGTGTGTAGTTATTTTTAATCGTGTTGTTGTACGAATACATATAGTGGATCCCATAACGAAGGTCATGCATTTCATTATCACGCAGGGTATTGTTGTTACTTGCTTGGATATAAATACCATCACGCGTATGCCAAATTTCATTATTGCTAATATCTGCACCATGATTGCCAGATAGGTGAATACCATTGCCTCGGTCTTGCGAGCGTAGTTTCAGGTTGCCCTCAACTTTGTTATTTTCAACGGTTGCATTCGTAGAACCGTCAAGGTAGACACCAAAGGCATCACCATGTAGATAGTTATCCTTGATAAGGACATGAGTTGCTGATGGCTTAACGTAGATACCCGCATTCATCGTCGTTAGGTTGTGTCCCCAGTTAATGATCCGACAACCACTGACGGTAACATTTTTGGCCGTAATGGTTAGGGTATTGCCGTGGCCATCACCATCAAGAATAGTGCCCGGTGAACATACTAGTGTAATACTTTTGTTAATGATGAAATTACCAGTATAGTGGCCTTTTTGTAGCAAAATATGCTCACCATTGTGTGCCTGTTGCAAGGTGGCTGCAAATTCGTTAACAGTTGTGCCCCTGACTTTTGCTAGTGCTGGAAAGCTTATGAGAAATACGCTAATGATATAAAAATAGCCAAGTTGCTTTATTAATTTAATCATTATGTGGTCAATTCTAAATGTGGTCAATTCTAATAGTGTACATCATGGTGCATGATATATTAAAACTATCAGTGTGATGAGAAAAAAGCTTGGGATATCCCCCTTAATTCAGGAATATGGCGTAACTAAAAAATATTAGCCCTGTTCTTCACCCTGAGAAGAAGTGCCCTGTTACCGGATACCATATTTGGTAACAGGGCGAGACTCTAACAAACGTTCTAACTATGCTTTTTCTACTAGCATTCTACCACGCATTTCCATATGTAAAGCATGACAGAACCATTGGCAGTAGAACCAGTATACACCCGGATCTTTGGCCGTAAAGGTGATCGATGCGGTTTCCTGAGGGCTAATCTCCATTACCACGCCATGTCCTGTTACGGTAAATCCGTGTGTAACATCTTCCACCATATCGAGGTTGGTAACCGTCACTGTTACTTCATTACCCGCCTTAACGGTAAATTGCTCCATACCATATTGCGGTGCAGTAGAGGTCATGTAGACTCGTACTTTGTTGCCATCACGGATTACCTTGTTATCCTTTTCAAGCGTGATACCGTCTTTTTTGGCCATTGCAACCGTACCGGCAAAGAAACTGTCTTTTCGATCCCATATTTTTTTGGTTTTATTTTCCAGAACACGTCGATGAACAATAATACAGTCGTGTGGTTCTGCAAAAGCGGGACCATCGTCAACCAGTACCATTTCATTGCCGGAAATGTCAATAAGCTGATCATTTTCAGGATGCAGCGGACCCACAGGTAAGAACCGATCTTTTGAGAACTTACTCAATGACACCAACCACTTACCATCAGCATCACGGGTTTCCCCCATTGACGTGTGATCGTGCCCCGGCTGAAATTGAACATCGAGCTTTTGCCTAATGTAATTAACTTTCTTACCCTGATAAGCCTGTATGGCCTCTTGAATATTCCATTTCACGATCTGGCTATCGATAAATAAAGTAGTGTAAGCATTACCACGTCCATCATAGGCGGTATGCAGAGGACCTAACCCAAGTTCCGGTTCACCTACCACCGTGTCACGTGGCTTAATTTTATTGGCAAACAAATCATCCAGCTTTTTAATATCAACAATTGAAACAGTTGGAGAGAGTTTTCCTGCGATACAAAAGTATTTACCGTCGGGAGTAGTATTTACCCCATGAGGACTTTTTGGAATAGGAATATATCGTGTTACATCCGAACCATGGCGGCCATTAATTACTGGTACCTTTGAATCACCGATGGTGGTGAATTTTCCGGCTTTAACGGCTTTTTCAATTCGAGGCAGATTGAATATAACGACCCAGTCACGTTCATTCTTAATCATGCCAACCAGATTAGTGGCATTCTCAGAGTTGTAGCAAGTGGTTGCAAAATATTTACCTTGATAGTCTGCATCAGCATTATCCAGATTACCGTCAACGATAACCTGTGCAAAAACTTCCATTTTCTCTGCATCAATGATATTGAACATGGTGTAATATTTGTCTGGATCGTTGATATCTCTGCCATCATTTGGGTGCGGAATACGGAACTCACCATTACAGAAAAAGTATTTTGTATAGGGTACTTTTTGGACACGTAAGCCATGAATTGCCTGAACGTTAGGCACAGTCAGCATTTTGTCACATTTCATAACATCACAGCGGATACGTGCTACCCGGGTGTTGGCTTTATCATTAACAAAAAGGTACTTGCCATCATAGCGGCCATCTGTCATTGACATATGCGGATGGTGTAGGTCACCATTGGGGAAATGTGCCGAGTCACCTTTTATTCGTTTACTCTCATTAGTTAATCCCCAGCCTGTTGCCGAATCGATATTAAAAACTGGAATACGCATAATCTCCCGCATGGAAGGCAGACCCATAATACGGACTTCCCCCGATTGGCCGCCACTCCAGAAACCATAGTATTCATCCAGATCGCCCGGTTTCACGTGCATTTTGCTAAATTTGTCTTGAGCATCTTTAGCGGCTTGTGCATAAGCATTGGGTGTCATTACTGTCGATGCTAGTCCCGCAGCACTCGTTATTCCTACTGCGCCTGCCGCACCCAAAAATTTACGGCGACTTATTGATGAAGAATTACTTTTCTTGTCTTGTTTTTTTTCATTATCACTCATGTTAAAGCTCCTGACCTTAGGTTTTAGTTGATATCTAACTTGGTTTCTGAAATTTTTGAAGGATCAGACCTTCTTTTGTTTCGCTTCTTGTTTTTATTAACAAGAGGCGGACATTTGTTTTCATTTTGGTAAGTCATCTGGCAATCCAGACAGTGGTGGCATTCATTGGCATTAATCTTGCCATCGGGATGAATAGCCTGAATCTCACATTCCACAGCGCAAAGCTGACAGGGTTGGCCACATTCTTTGCGGCGTTTGAGCCAGTCAAATAAACGTAGTTTGGTAGGGATCGCCAATGCGGCACCCAATGGACAGATATAGCGACAATAGACTTTACGGGTAAAGATTGAGATAAAGAGGAGCGTTACCGCATAGGTGACAAACCACCATTCACGGTGGAACGCCAACATAATAGAGGTTTTGAAAGGCTCTATTTCTGCAGCTTTTTCAGATAGGTTGACAGATTGTAAAGAGATACCAAAAAGTGCCAACAATATAATGTATTTTATCGCCCAAAGCCGTTCATGAATGGCAAAACGTAACTCATACTGTTTGATTTTAAGTTTGCGAGCGAGTTCGTTGATCAACTCCTGCAACGCACCAAAGGGACAGAGCCAACCACAGAAAACGCCTCTCCCCCAAAGTAAAATAGTGGCGGCGGTGAATCCCCAGAGCATGAATACAATCGGATCCATCAGAAAAACATCCCAACGAAAATTGCCCATTAATGCACGTGTGAAGGTAAAAACGTTCTCTACTGAAAGCTGGCCATATGAGTACCAGCCAAGGTAAAACAGGGTATAAAGCAGGTAGCCTCGACGCAGGTTGTGCAACAGACGTGGACGGCGAACTAGCCAGTCCTGCATGAAAATAATAGCCATGAGCAATACCAGGCTGAAAGTAACAATAGAGATCTGGAAAGTACGCTGATACCAGATCTTAGTCCATACAGGTAATGGTTTTTCAACAACAGGAGGTGGTGGACGGGTAATGTATTTTTCAGGGATACGGTAATTTGCCTTAAAAGCGTGAAAAATACTGTCAAGTGGGCCGGTGGCACGTTTTACTAGCAGCTCCAGATCCCATATGGCACCTGGATCAAAATTATAATGCTTCCGAATAATGAAAATTCCCATTTCATGAAAGTCAGGATGACGCTTGACATAGATATCTGACAGACGATAGTAATCCAGATCACGGAAGTTAATCCCAATCATCCCCTGGCTTACTTTAATACGATCAAAAATCCCACCTCGAACGTAACCGGAACCTTTAAAAGAGTACATGCCGCTACCCATGATTGCAACTGCCTGTTCACCGGGTTTTAACATCTTTATCAGCCATTCATATTGATCTTTACCCAACAGATTTTTGCCAACCGTTGGCGCATCCAGATAGGTAAAATAGAGGTCGATGAAGGTATCCTGTTTTTGATTGGGCGTTGCAGCATCCACATTCTCGGCGGCAGTGCCCTTAAAGGCATCGTCTACTTGCGCACGTGACAGGTGCAGGTGTTGAATGGAACCATCTTTAATGAGTGTTTTCCAGTCTTCAGGCTTAAACTGATTCATTTTAACAATGGCATGGGGCATTGAGTCAGCAGCCGTTTTTTTCAGAATCCCCACTTCTTCAGCTACTTTCTTAGCCGCGTGCATAATGGATTGATTTACCACCATCGCCGTGACCGTGGCACTGCTTATGCTATCAACGGTATTTTCACCGGTTCCCACTTCAACGCGATCAGCGACTGATTTGTTCACATATTGATTAGCAAAGTCGTAGAGTTTTTGTACTGGGAGACCCAGCAGTAAAATAGGTTCGTGCTGTTCGACCACCCAGGCATCTTTAATAATACCCTTGGCATCAATAGTAACCAATGTATTAACGGGTTGGCCTGAATAGGCTGGAATATCAACTTGCTGCGCTGTTTGAAAGCTGTAACCAACGATGGTTTTACCGGCATAAACAGTTGCGATATGTGATTTTTTATCCTGATCAGTTACACGATCTGCACGTGGGAAGAGTTTTATGACGTGGATTTTCCAGTCGGCAGGAAGTGGCTTTAGTGCTGCACTTGAAATGGATGGATGCAGCATTATCCAAAGTAAAAAAATAACACGGGAGTAATGAAATCTGGGTGACATATTAAAAGGACCATAAATTGTGATGCGGAACTTTATCTTTTCTGCTGCCAATACATATTGATATAAATCAAGAAATTATAAAACTATGGTTAAAACATAGTGGAATAAGGAAGATATGTAAAGTGATGGGGCAATCAGGGGTCCCCGATCGGGGGATTGATACTTCATGATGAAATCACTAAATTTAGCCGTACGAGAGTAAACAAAGTCTGCAAGACGGTTTATTGATATCCATACCGATAAAAAATAAGGGAGGTTTTTAATATGCAACAACTAAAGCGATTTATTGTACTGATTAGTTTGACCTTGGCATTGAGTGCCTGTGGTGGTGGTGGAAGCACTCCTGCAAGCACGGGCGGTGGCACATCGGCTAGCAATAATAGCAACTGGAACCAGTTAACCTGGGATAAGGATAACTGGAAATAATTTTATAAATATTTAATGGGAGAAGGAAGATGATTAAACAAATAAGTATTCTGTTTTTAGGCCTGAGTTTGGGTGGATTTTTAAATACGGCGGTGGCAAGCAGCGTCACTATTCCAAATACATTTACCTCCGGTACACCGGCGGTGGCAGCAGAAGTGAACGGTAACTTTACAGCCATAAAAAATGGGGTGGATGACAATAATAATCGTATAAAAGCAATTGAGACCAGCGTGATTTCGGTAAATCTTACCGGTCTAGTCGATGCAGGTTCTTATGGCAGCTGTAAATTAATAAGATTCGCAGATGGAGGTGTCGGTTATACCCCCACTTCTGGAACAAACTGCATTGCCTATATGTCGGTTAATTTACCACAGGGACGCACTTTATTAACGATGTCATGTTCTGTCTATGATCAAGACGGTGGTACTGCCAATCATCGAGTTGATTCGATTGATTTAAAACGAACGTCTTTATCTACAGGAACTGCTGAAAATGTATTTAAGGGGCCGCCTTCGAATGGATGGGTAACAGTACAAAAGTTAGTTGCCTCTGTACCGCAATCGGGTACACAGCTTGTAGACAATATGAATTATTCATATTTTATTCGGGCAGATATGGATGCACCCGTCAGTGGAGATATAGTTGCATATGGTTGCCGTATTACTTATCAATAAGAAGAATCCTCCACTGCTTGCGGTGGAGGTTTTCTTAATGGACACTATTATTTTTGGCACTGCGTACAGTAATACGTTGCTCGTTGCCCTAGGATGCAATGGTTGATCGGTTTTGTGCAAATCAGGCAGGGTTTATTTTTACGCCCATAAACATTGAGTTGCTGTTGAAAGTAACCGGGTTTGCCATCACTTTGAGTAAAGTCTTTTAATGTGGTGCCCCCCTGTTTAATGGCGGCGGTTAAAACCTGTTGAATGGCTTCCACCAGTTTTTGATAACACGGCAAGCTAATATTTCCTGCGGCTTTACGGGGGTGAATACCGGCAAAAAATAAAGCTTCGCTGGCATAAATATTCCCTACACCAACCACGATATGGCCATTCATAATAAATTGCTTAATGCTGACTTTTCGTTTACGTGATTGTTGATAAAGAGAGTCAGCGGTAAAGGCAGTTGATAAAGGCTCTGGCCCAAGTTGGCAGAGTAGCTTATGTTCGAGAACAGGTTTGCGAGTCCAGAGTACGGCACCAAAGCGACGCGGATCATGCAGGCGTAAGCACTGGCCATTTTTAAGTATTAAATCGAAATGATCGTGTTTATCAAAAGGTGTACTGGCTTTTACAATACATAAACTACCTGACATACCTAGGTGGATAATCAATGTGCCGGTACTGGTTGCAATTAAAATATATTTAGCTCGGCGTTGTACAGAAATAATTTTGTTTTGCGGTAATTCTTTTTTGAGTCTTAGCGGAATCGGCCAGCGCAGTTTAGCCTGCCTAATAATAACTTTGGCAATGGTTTTGTTTACAAGGTGTTTGGCAATACCATTGCAAGTGGTCTCAACTTCGGGTAATTCCGGCATTTTTATTTTTTCTTTGGAGGTAAAGGTATAGTTTTGGGTTTTGCCGATGTTGGAGCGGCTGTTACGGGAACCGGTAACGTAAATAGTTGTTTTTGTTTTTCTTTTGGAAGGCTATATTGTAAACCTTTTAATTTGTCGACCAAGACAAACTCTTTATCGTTGTTTGCAATATAAAATATCAGCTTTGTGGCCTCGCTACTATAAAGTGAGATGGTTTGTGTTGAAATAGAGGTCTTTTTATTGATGGGGTTAATATCAATGGTTTGTGCATTTTCCCATTCACTAATTAATTCATTAACACTATCAACACTAAAATCTTTCGGTGTAGGGGTTACCTTCCAGATATTATTATCCAGTTTTAATTTTAGTTTAGGTAAGTCAAGTCGTGTTATTTTAAAGTTGTCGGCAAGTAATTTATGGCTAATATAATCGGTTGCAACGCTGTTTAAGGCGTAAAAATAAGTATCGTTGGTTAAGTAAAGTTTATTTTTTACAGCAATATAACGGTGCCTTTTAATGGGTTCAGAGTCCCCGAATTTTATGCTAATGGTATTATCTTTCCCTTTGTTGAAAATAACTTCCAGTTTAGGTTTGTCGAGCCCGTAAGGTGTGGTTGCTTTTAGCGGGTAAGTTGCTTGCGGTAAAGTTTTAACTAGGCGTAATAATGTATCCATACGAAATGGGTTAGTCGGGGTATTATAAGGTTTGATTAGACGCCATTTATTATGCTGTTTTTCCAGATAGATATCGGTCTTACCTTGGCGTTTAATGGTTATATTAACAATATCCGCTTGCTTAAGTGAGGTAATGGGGGTTTTTTTGCTTTGTTTGTTATCCGGTGAATCCAGTAACGCAAAGCCAACGGCGATGAGTATAAAAACAAGTAGCCCGAGGTTAATAACATTTCGTTTATTCATATTGAGTCTGTTTTTAGTTTAACGATTACGGCGTTTGCGCCATATAACAATACCGCTCACAATAAAAATAAGGGGCAAGCCTGCAAGGAAAAATAACCCAATAATAGCCCAGAGCATCGTATCAATTTGCAATTGCTGATCGGGGGCGGTTGTTGCGGCAATGCTAATCAGTTTGTCGTCATTATTTAACCAGTTAAAAATTCTTAGTCCCATATCTTTGTTACCCAGATTTCCAAGATACTGGTTTGATATAAAGTCGCTATCAGCCACAATCACGATGCGTTGGGTTTTATCTTTATTGACGTGTTTTTCCAGTACCAACGCAATGCTGATAGGCCCCATGGTATCAATTGTCGGATTAAATTCGACAACACCTTTTAATTGACCGGCTTCTAACCAGCTACGTGCAGTTGATTTAACCAACGGGGTTATTTGCCATGTGGTATTTTTAGCATCCCGTATTTTTAAACCGCCACTGTGCGGGTAAAGTGTGCCTAAGGTAAAGTGTTGAGTAATCGCATGTTTGGGATAACTTTCGGCGAGCGCGGAGGTTGCCGGTATACCGAGCATTTGTGTGGTGGGGTCAACGATAACACCTTTAATAAATTCGATATTAAGTTGCTTAGTAAGTGCGCCAAGCTTGTGTAGGTTACCGGGCTCCTGTAACCAGAGTAAATTACCGCCACGTTTTATAAAAGCCTGAATAAGTTTAACTTCGCCGGGTAGGTAGTCCACTTGCGGGTCGGCTATCACTAATGTGGTGGTATTATCAGGAATGGCATGAGTTTGCGCTAAATTCAACGTGCTAATTTGTAAACCTTTGTCCTGTAAATTTTTAGTGAACAACTGGTAGTCATGATTGGCTTTACCTATTGGTTTACGTTCGCCGTGTCCAGTTAAAAATTGAATAACATGATTACCGCTGCGTAATAGACGTTGTAATGTATTTGTCAGATCCTGTTCTTTTATCGAGAGCAAATGTTCTGTTCGACCATTCAGACTAATAATCATTTCGCCTTCTGCCCGAATACCTAGCTTGCGAGTGGTGGTTGGATCAATCTCCGGGTTAATAAAAGCCAGTTCAATATTACTTTTATGCTTCTGATACTTATGCACTAAATCTTTTATTAATATTCGTTGTTGAGAAACGTCTGCCTCGCGTGCAAAGGCGGTAATGCTAATTGGTCCATCCACTTTTTTTAGTAATTCAATGCTGGCTGCAGATAAAGTATTGCGATGGGTGGCTGTCCAGTCAGATTCAAATTTATACTTTTGTGTTAACCAAGCGAGTAAAATCATGGCAGTAATAAATAAAACAATAAAAATAATATTTTGCAGTTTTAAATTACGGCGATTTTTTTTTGTTATTTCCATGTTTAAACCTTAAATTAAATTCTCTATGTGCGAACAAATGTTGTTTATGACTAACGTTGCCACCATTTAACGTTGCAGGCGATCACCATCTAAACGGCGAATAGCTAAAACTAGAAAAGTTGTGGAGACTAAAATAAAATACATAAAATCGGCTGAACTGAATAAACCTTTTGCCATCGCTTCAAAGTGACGTAGCATGGAAATATATTCTAGCGTACCACTGGCATCCGCATTAGTGACTTTATTACTGGACCAGTCGAGTATCCACAACATCAACAAAATACCAAAGGTGCTAATGGCCGCAACCGTGGGTTGGGTGGTCAGGCTAGACATATACACACCAATAGCAGCAAAACTACTAACCAGTAAAATAAGTCCTAACCAAGCTGAGAAAAATAAACCATAGTCGAGGCTGCCACTAAAACCAAGTGATAACGGCATTAATGCCAGTAGAATGGCCATGCACATTAAAAAACCAACCACGCCTAAAAATTTGCCCACAATAATATCTGTCATGGATAACGGTGCAGAGAATAATAACGCCAGACTTTTATTTGCACGTTCACCTGCAATCACGCGCATAGTTATTAATGGTGTCACTAGCATAAAAATAATGGCCGAAGTTGCAAACAATGGGGCGGCAATAAACTCTGTTGCGCCGGGAGCACCTTGAACATTGGCCAATTGGGGTTGAATTTGTATAAACATATTCAGTTGGGCAAGAAAAATATAAGCAAAAATAAATTGCACCACACCCAGAATAGACCATGCTAATGGCGATAAAAATAAGCTGCGTAGCTCACGCGATGCGATGGTTAAAATATTCATGCAGCATCCTCTTTGATAGTGGAACCATCGTTGTCAGTGATTAATTCAGACGAGGTGATTTCCACAAAAATTTGTTCCAGTGTTTTTTGTTCAGGGAATAATTCAAGTAAGCCCCAGTTATTATTGGCCGCGTCAATCGCGATTTGTTTTGCGGGACTGGGTTGCTGTGTGGGTGCATTATTAAAGTGAACGCGAATACGGTTATCGTCAAGATGTTCAATTTTGTTGACGTTATCAATGGCATTGAGTCGCGTATCATCTGGCTTGTTTTCAAATTGTACGATAAGGCTAGTTGCCCGCATCGATTGGTTTAGATTATCGATAGAATCACTGAACACCAGTTGACCCTTATTGATAATTTGTACTCGATCACAGGTCATCTGCACTTCTGGGAGAATGTGTGTGGACAATATAACGCTGTGTTCTTTGCCTAGCTCAAGAATTAATTTACGAATTTCGCGAATTTGTATCGGGTCAAGGCCCACGGTGGGCTCATCTAAAATAACAATGGAGGGAGTATGAATAATGGCCTGAGCAATCCCCACGCGTTGTTTATAGCCTTTTGACAGGTTCGAAATTAAACGCGATTTTACTTCGCCAAGTCCACAGCGTTCGACCGCTTTTTTTACTGCACTGTTTTGTGCGTTGCGGCTAATGCCATTTATTTTGGCGCAAAAGTTAAGGTATTCTTCAACGCATAATTCCATATATAAAGGAGGTTGTTCAGGCAGGTAGCCGATTTCTGCTTTTGTGAGTTTGGGTTGATCGAGCAAGTCGATACCATCAATGGTTATTTTACCGGCAGTTGGTGCGAGGTTTCCTGTAATCATTTGCATGGTAGTCGATTTACCTGCACCGTTGGGCCCTAAAAAGCCGAGTACTTCACCACGGTTCAATTCAAAGCTAACCGTATCGACTGCTTTTAGTTCACCGTAATGTCGGGATAAATGTTCTATACTCATAAGTAAGGGAGTGGACATAATTTTTTCTGCATTTTAGTTTAAGTTAAGTAAGGAGTAACCGATAAGTATTAAATATATCTTATTTCAATCCTGAAAAATAAAATTTATCAGTGGATTATATGCATAATACGCTCTGTGACAAGTATGGGTTTAACACTACGCAGCGAAAATTACGAGTTGCGATGATGGGCTTGTCGAATGATGATCATGTTCTGGTTAAATTATTACAAGACAAACTTATTCAGCCTTATGGAAAAGAAATAGTTGCTGATTTCTATAAGGTACTCTTGTCTTTCCCCGATGTAAAAGCTTTTTTACTTAGACATGCCGAAATCCCTAATTTACAAAAAACACAACTGGCATATCTGGAATCATACGGTGTTAAATTCGATAGCCATGAATATTTTGAAGAGCGTTTACAGGTTGGTCGAGTCCATGCGTTGATTGGTTTACCTCTGAGTTATTACCAAATGGCTTTCCGTACGCTAGATGACTTGTTGTTTAACTATTTGGCTAACATTATTTCAGCGGATAATAAGCAGTTTTTGCCGTTAGTGAAGCTGGTTGCCCAAATTTCTGCTTTGGATATGTCTTTGGCGATTGAGGTTTTTTACAATAAAAGAGTCAATGATATGACAAGTTCAATCGATGCGTTAATCGATGAACGCGAACTATTAACGTCTAAAATAGGGCTGGACGAATTAACTCAGGTTGCTAGCCGGGCTAAAATTTTGGATTATTTGCAGAGTAATTTACAAAAGGCAGAACAAAAACAATATTATTTTTGTATTGCAATGATCGATTTGGATTTTTTTAAACGGGTCAATGACATGTATGGCCATCTGGTTGGTGACCAGATCCTAATTGGTGTGTCAGCAAGAATGAAAGCAGCATTGCGTACTGACGATATTCTAGGGCGTTATGGTGGTGAGGAATTTTTGCTTGTTTTACCGCATGCGGGTATTAACGTTGCCAAACAAATTACCGAACGAATTTGTCATTGTGTAAATGCCACACCTTTTCATGTTGGTGATATTACCATTCCGCTGACTATCAGCATTGGTTTAACTGACTGGCATAAAGGAGATACCGATAAAATTTTATTAAGTCGGGCTGACCATGCTCTATATCGGGCTAAACATCAGGGTCGGAATCAGGTGGTATTGGGATACTCAATTGAATCAAATTCCAGATAAATCAAATACCTTCTAAAGATTATTTTAGCGTCAGGACACTCTAAAACCCTTTATAATCCGTGACTATGAATATTTACTTAGGCGTTGATACTGGTGGAACATTTACCGATTTTGTTTTACTTAAAAATAATCAATTGCAGACCCATAAAATTTTATCCACACCACATGCGCCTGAACAAGCCATACTCGCGGGCATCAATGATTTACAACTTACCCAGCTAGGGCGTGATGATCATTTATATATCGTGCATGGCTCAACGGTGGCAACCAACGCAGTTTTAGAAGGCAAAGGCGTTCAGACCGTTTTTATTACCAACCGAGGTTTTAAAGACATGTTAAGCCTAGGTCGGCAGACGCGTCGGGAATTATATCATTTGCAACCTGAATACACCGCACCACCCGTTAATGCAAAATACTGCCTTGAAACAGGAGGACGACTTTCGGCAACCGCTGAAGTGCTAGATGATTTAACCAGCGAAGACATAAAAAACCTGATAACACATGTTCGTGGTTTAAAGCCGCAAGCGGTGGTAATTAATTTATTATTTTCATATTTGGATAATTGTTTCGAAAAACAAATTGCACAGGCATTAGAAAAAGCGTTACCGTCTTTATTTATTTCGTGTTCTTCTGATATTTTGCCAGAATATAAAGAATATGAGCGCGGCATGACAACTTGGTTGAATGCTTATGTGGGGCCCTTGGTAAAAGGTTACTTAAAGCGTTTACAACAGGGCATTGCCAATA
Source organism: uncultured Thioalkalispiraceae bacterium (assembly GCA_964472525.1). Lineage (GTDB taxonomy): Bacteria > Pseudomonadota > Gammaproteobacteria > UBA6429 > Thiohalophilaceae > SZUA-37. The sequence goes on from CAYYLL010000019.1 coordinate 32,633, forward strand.
GTGTTGCTGCCAGAACCTCGATTACCGTTATGCAAAGTGCTGGCAATACCATTGCTGCGGAATTAGCGGGTGAACAAGCGGTACAATTACTTTTATCGGGCCCCGCCGGTGGCTTGGCTGCTGCCGAGTACCTTGGGCAGCAGACACATTTTAAACGTTTGCTGACTTTTGACATGGGGGGTACATCAACCGATGTTGCCTTAATTGAAGACAAAATACAGCTTACCAACGAATCTGTTATTGCAGGCTATCCTGTGGCCATTCCAATGGTGGATATGCACACGATTGGAGCGGGTGGAGGCTCGATTGCGTTTATTGATGACGGTGGTTTATTGCAGGTTGGTCCTGAATCTGCCGGTGCTGATCCGGGCCCGGTGTGTTATAGACAAGGTGGCATTAAGCCAACGGTAACCGATGCCAATCTGGTGCTTGGGCGGTTACTGCCCGCGGCCTTTTTAGGGGGTGGGCTGTCTTTAGATAGGGATGCGGCTTATAACGCCATCAACATTTTGGCTGAACCATTAAATTTAAGTTGCGAGCAAACCGCACAAGGTATTATTAGGATTGCCAATGAACATATGGCTAATGCGCTTCGGGTAATGTCGGTACAGCGTGGTATTGATCCGCGCGGTTTATGTTTAACGTCCTTTGGTGGCGCGGGTGGCCTACATGTTTGTGCATTGGCAGAGGCATTGCAAATTCCAACTGCTATGGTGCCGATTCATTCAGGGGTGCTATCTGCGTTGGGTATGCTAGTGGCGCCGAAGGGACGAGAGTTATCACGTACATTCAATGTATTATTGAGTGAGGCGGTTAAGAATGACATTACTCAACTGTTAATGCAGTTAATCTCGCAGGGTGAGACGGAGCTATTAAAAGAAGCCGTTACAAAAGAAGATATCAATATAGCAACCCATTTAGATTGCCGCTATCAAGGGCAGTCTTATACTTTGGATATAGCGTATGCGTATTTAACCCCTTCTGCTATCAAGCAATGCCTACAGGACTTTGTAGCTCGTCATCAGCAACGTTATGGTCATACGCTAGCACTGCCCATTGAACTAGTGAATGTGCGAGTCAGTTTAAAAGTAAAACATGAAACTTTATTATTCAATAACGTTTCACCTGACAATAAGGCTTGTGACACCCAGGATAGCCGCGGCGTTGATAACGGTGTGGCCATTTATCCGCGTGACGCTATCGCCCTTTCGCAAATAATTATTGGCCCAGCACTGATTACGGAAACAACCGCGACTATTTTTGTGGGTAGCGGTTGGCAATGTGAAATAGATAATTTAGGCAATTTAATGTTAACTTTTAAGGCGTACAATAAATAAATTTTTAGGTTGTTTCACAAACTTAACACGATCTAACATTGCTTGGGTAACGTAGACGTTATCTTTGTTATCAATCAGCAAAACATATTTAATCCCCATTTTTTTTGCAATCTTAACCCATTGTGTTGGGCCTGCGACAAACAGAGCGGTTGCTGCGGCATCAGCGGTTGTGGCATCGGGATCAATCACAGTGACCGATAAACTGTCTTTAGCGGGATAGCCAGTGCGCGGGTCAATAATATGGTGGATACGTTTATTATTGGCTAGGTAATAGCGTTCATAACTGCCGGAGGTGAAGATGCTGTCTCCACTTTTTGCTTTAATAGTGGCCATCGCGGTGTTTCTGTTGGTTGATAACGGGTCACGTATGCCGATAATCCATGGGCGATTGCCATGTTGGCCAATGGCTTTTAAATCGCCACCAGCATTGATCATTATGTTTTTAACCTGGTAGTTCTGCTTTAGATTTTCGATGATTTTTTCCAAAGCATAGCCTTTTGCAATGCCGCCAAGGTCAATACGAACAGCAGAATTTTTGCAGGTAAAACGAACCCCTTTAATCGTAATGTCACTCATTCGAGGGTTTGCTTTTAGCAATGCTTGTATTGCCGCAGCTTTAGGGGGTTTGTTTTTATCAAACTCATCCTGTTGGAAGCCCCAGAGTCTAATCAGTTTGCCAATGGCGGGGTTAAACAGGTTATCGCTTTGCGCCTCAAGCTGTTTAGCCTTTAATATTAATGGAATAACCGACGCAGGAGCAGAAAAAGTACCGGTCATTTCGCATAAGCTGTTAGTTCGTCCGAGTGGCCCAGCACGCCAAGGATGCCATAATATATTCATACGTTGTAAATCATTGTCGATGGCTTTAAATACTCGCTCGGCTTGTGGTTTACTCACATCGCTCACTTCGACTTGGAACAGGGTGCCGAAAGAAAAAATAGTTGTTTTGTATATTTGGGTTGTCGGTTGGCAAGCACTTACACTCAGTAATAAGAGGAAGTTGAGTGTTAACCGGAACTTTGATTTGAATAGGGATGGCATCCATCGTATTGAATTTAGCCGGTTAAATAAAAGACGGTATGACACGTTTTACACCTTTAAACTAATGAGTTGTTATTTTTTCTTCAAGCGCATCGAGTAAGGTTTTGCTGATATTTAAGTTATACAGCTTATCCAGTTCGCGGATGCAGGTTGGGCTAGTCACGTTGATTTCCGTTAGGTAATCACCGATCACGTCAATGCCAACAAAATTTAAGCCCATTTTACATAATGTGGGGCCAACTTGCTTGCAAATCCACACATCACGCTCGCTGAGCGGTACGCCAATGCCGTTGCCACCGGCTGCAAGATTGCCGCGAGTTTCACCTTTAGCGGGAACACGCGCTAGGGCGTAAGGAATCGGTTCGCCATCAATCAGTAAAATACGTTTATCCCCTTCACTTATTTCGGGAATAAAACGTTGCGCAATAATGGGGGTTTGGCCGTGCTGAGTCATGGTTTCAAAAATAACCGCAATGTTGGGATCGTTCTGTTTAATACGAAAGATGGAGGCACCGCCCATGCCATCGAGTGGTTTGACGATAATATCCTTATATTGGTCAAGAAAAGCCCTTAATTGTAGCATATCGCCCGCAACCAGAGTGGGTGCGCAGCATTGAGGAAATTGCAGAGTAAATAGTTTTTCATTGGCATCGCGTAAGCTTTGAGGCCGATTAACGACTAATGTCCCCTGTTTTTCTGCCAGTTCAAGCAAATAGGTGGCGTAAATATAGGCCATATTAAAAGGGGGATCGAGGCGCATTATAATGATGTCGATATCAGCGAGAGAACGGGGTTCAGCTTGGTCGAGTTGATACCAATCTTGTTGATTTAATTGCAGTTTTATCGGTAAACAAGTGGCTGTGGCAGTCTCATTATAAGCGAGAGAGTGTGGGTTAATGTAATACGTTTGCCAGCCTCGGTTCTGCGCCTCTTCGAGCATGGCTAAGCTGCTGTCTTTGATGGGGTTTAGTTGCTCTGGCGGGTCCATCACAACGGCAAATTTAATGGGCATATAGGGAAATTAATCTATTTCAATGAATGGCTTGTTGGTTTTAGGTTAACATAAAAGAATAGCTTAAATAGCGTAATTTAGAGGGGAATGTGGTTATTTTGGTATAGTACGGCAGTATTGGGTAAAAAGACCGTATTAAAGTTATGCTATTAGAGTGCCGATATTCAATAATCAGGCAGGTCATTCTGATATTATTTTGGATGAAAAATAATCAATTCTGGATGCTTTGGTGATGTCCTGCTAGACTTAGCTTGACTATATTGAAAAAGGAAATATCCTAAGTAATATAAATACTTATGGATTGTTCTTAAAAAATATGTTAAATATTTGTTTGTAAATACTCCCTATTTAGCAGGGTGTATTTTTTATTGTTTACATTTTTCATGATGACGGCTTGGTTACACTTAAATTTAGGGTTATAGGTTAAGTTTAGATATTCTTTGAGTGATATGAAGAATTTAAAATGGAAAAGAATTTTGGAATTTAGAAAACAGGTATGAGTGAACTTTATCAGGATTTAAAAGTGATGGTTATCGACGACAGTAAAACAATTCGTCGTACAGCAGAAACTTTATTAAAAAAAGTCGGTTGTGATGTGATTACTGCGACCGATGGTTTCGAGGCATTATCAAAAATTGCAGATAATAATCCAGATATTATTTTTGTTGATATCATGATGCCGCGTTTAGATGGTTACCAAACCACCGCATTAATAAAAAATAATAAGGTGTTTCAAAAAACACCCGTGATTATGCTTTCAAGTAAAGACGGTTTATTTGATCGCGCCCGGGGGCGGATAGTGGGTTCAGAACAGTACCTAACAAAACCTTTTACAAAAGAAGAATTGTTAGGTGCAATAAAACGACATGTCCTAGATGAGCGAGCCAGTTAAGGTTTGTTTGGCTAATTAATTGATTGAGGTTGTATTATGGCTAATATTTTAATAGTAGATGACTCTCCAACAGAAATTCATGTGTTACAGGGGATATTACAAAAACATGGGCACAATGTTGAGTCGGTTATGTCGGCAGAAGACGGAATTGCAAAAGCAAAATCGATGAAGCCTGATTTAATTTTAATGGATGTGGTGATGCCAGGAATGAACGGCTTTCAAGCCACGCGCGCCATTAGTAAAGACCCTGAAACACAGCATATTCCCATTATTATAGTATCGACTAAAGATCAGGAAACCGATCGTGTTTGGGGAATGCGTCAAGGTGCAAAAGATTATATTTCCAAGCCAGTCGATGAAACAGATTTTATGAATAAAATCGCATCTGCGTTAGGCCAAGGTTAAATTAAATAGTAATGAATAGCATAGCCCCCTTATCCTCTTTTGCATTATTAAAGCAAATTCAAACGCGTTCTCAGCAACGTGCGATTGGCTTGCCGCAAAAGGCCGAAGTACGACGTACATGGTCGGGTGTTGGGTTTCGGGTTGGAAGTATACGGCTGCTTGTTACTATGGCCGATATTGCAGAAATTTTGAAATATCCGAATATTACCAAGGTGCCCAGCACCTTGCGCTGGGTTAAAGGGTTGGCGAATATTCGTGGTAACTTACTGCCTATTATGGATTTAAATGGCTTTATAAATAATGAAATTTCGAAACTAAGAAAATCATCGCGTGTTCTGGTATTACAGCATGGCGAATTAAGCTCAGGGTTATTAGTTGATGAAGTATATGGTATGCGGCATTTTTTCACAGAAGAACATAGTCAGAATTTACCGGATACATCGGGTAAATTGAAAAAGTATTTAAAAGGTTCATTTTTACAAAACGAAGTCGAATGGGGTGTTTTTAGTGTGGCCAAACTCGCTCAAAGTAGCGAGTTTTTAAACATTGCAGCACGTGTTTAAATTTTAGAATAATTATTAATAATGTGAAAGTAAACGTACTCAGGAGTTTAAGATGAATACAGAAAGCAAAAATAGTATGGCAGGTATATCGACTGCTCGAATAATGCTTGTATTATTTGCATTTCTGATTGCTTCGGTAATTGCTTTAGGTGTGACCTATATTTTTGTAGCAAAAGAAGCCAGTCTGGATAAAACCTACATCAGTAAAATTGGTGATCAACGCGTGATATCCCAAGAAATTGCAACACTGACATCACAGGCCGCACGTGGTGATTTAACGGCGTTCCCTTTACTTAAAAAAGCGCGAGATGAATTTCAGGCTATTCTGGAATATCAGCAAGGCATTACACCACTCAGTGCAAGTGGCGCGATGTCACCGTTAACCGAGCTAGGTACCTTATGGCAAAGCTATCGGCAAAATGTTGATATTATTCTGGACCGTCGTGAAGTGGTCGATTCTATCCGTTCATACATTCAAAGTATCGATGAACAAATACCTTCATTATTAGCTCTAACCGATGAAGTTGTGGACACCATGACAAAGCAAAAAGCACCTCCATATCAGGTGTATATTGCAACACGTCAATTAATGTTAACCCAACGTATTTCAAGTAACGTGGGTAAAGTACTCGAAGGTGGTGAAGAAGCAGTAACCGCAGCAGACCGGTTCGGTCGTGATGCGGCATTGTTTGGTCGAGTCGTACAAGACATGTTACGAGGTAATCCAAACTTACGTATCCAAAAAATTATCGAACGAACTGCACGTAAAAAACTACAAAGAGTGGCCAAACAGTTTTATAAAATTCGTAATCAGGTGGGCGCAATTCTAGAACGATCACCTGAAATGTTTCAGGTGTCAGCTTCGGCGCAGGAAGTACTTGAATCAAGTCAGCCAATACAAAATAAGATTAAGCAAGTTGCTAAAAGTTATCAGAATACGATTAGCACACGTTGGACTATTGTTGCAGCTTCGATATTTGGGATCTTGTCATTAGTGTTTGCGGTTCTAGTTGGTTTTGTTTACTGGCGTGATTCAAAAATGAGTTTGAATGTTTCAGAAAGTCAGCGTGCGTTAGAAGAAGAAACCAACACTGCTAACCAAGAAGCGATTTTACGATTACTCGATGAAATGGGTGACCTCGCGGATGGCGATTTAACCGTAATGGCAACCGTAACCGAAGATATCACAGGTGCAATCGCAGACTCCATTAACTACGCAATTGATGCACTGCGTTCATTGGTCTCGGCGATTAATGAAACAACATTGCAGGTATCTTCTGCGGCACAACAAACGCAGGCAACGGCGATGCATCTTGCCGAAGCGAGTGACCATCAGGCGCAGCAAATTACAGGTGCAAGTACCGCGATTAATGAAATGGCAGTTTCTATTGAAGGCGTATCAACACATGCGAGTGAACTGGCAGACGAAGCGCGTAAATCTGTAACGATGGCCAATACCGGATCTGATGCGGTACAAAAAACCATTAATGGTATGGACAGTATTCGTGAAACGATTCAGGAAACTTCAAAACGGATTAAACGACTCGGTGAAAGCTCGCAGGAAATTGGAGATATCGTTGAGCTGATTAACGACATTGCAGAACAAACGAATATTCTGGCATTGAACGCAGCGATTCAGGCGGCAATGGCGGGTGATGCAGGTCGTGGTTTCGCGGTTGTTGCGGATGAGGTTCAACGACTTGCAGAACGTTCAGCGGATGCAACAAAACAAATCGAAGCGCTAGTAAAAGGTATTCAGTCAGATACCAAAGAAGCGGTGGCTTCCATGGAACAAAGTACCGCCGGTGTGGTATCGGGTGCGCAGTTAGCGCAGGATGCGGGTCAGGCACTTGAACAAATTGAAACGGTATCGGAACATCTAGCGGACTTGATTCGAAATATTTCTGAATCGGCATCGCAACAGGCGAATGCGGCATCTAATATTTCTGACACGATGAATGTTATTCAAGAAATTACAACACAAACATCGGCCGGTACAAATGAAACCGCCGCATCCATTGGTAACCTAGCTGAGTTGGCGAATGAACTGCGCCGTTCGGTTGCCGGTTTCAAACTACCGGAATAACTTTGATTATTGATGGTGGTTAATACAGCTTAAAACATATCATCTGGACATTGTAAAGATTGATGGCATTAACGAAATCAGAGCAGCTAGCACAACAAGCCGATGATTTGCATCGTGTTGACTTGTGTGCAGGAAAAAATGTTACTCAGGCTGAATGGCATTATCAATCACTGCCCGACATGGATGACGTTTTATTTAACAACTGGGTTGAATTAGTTACGTTACGTACAGGTATGCGTATACCTGAAAATAGAAAGTCATTCCTGTTGTCAAAACTTTCAATTCGTATGCGGGAAATAAAAGTTACCGATTACCAAACTTATTTTGAACTTGTTAGTGATGAACGACAGGGGCTGATTGAATGGGAAATACTGGTTGACCGGTTGACGGTACATGAAACACGTTTTTGGCGAGATGACAGTATCTTTCAGCTAATACAAAAAGAATATATTGAAAAAAACAATCTACTTGACAACAAACAACTCAACCTTCAAGTGTGGAGTGTAGGTTGCGCAACCGGTGAAGAACCGTATTCACTGGCGTTGTGGTTTGAACATTTTTGTACGATGAATAATATTAAAAATCGGCAAGGGGTACATGCAACCGATATTAGTCTAGCGGCACTGGCAACGGCACGCGAAGGACACTATCCGGTAAATCGATTAACAAATTTACCTGATGCATATTTGAATTATTATTTTTCAAAAATAGAAAAAGATAAATATCGAGTTAAAGATAATATAAAAGAAAGAGTGTGTTTTACAAAATTAAATTTATTAAAGATGAATACATTTCCATTTTCAGATTTTGATATTATTGTTTGTCAGAATGTGATGATTTATTTTGATCAAGCATTAAGAATTAAAATTTTAAATGAATTTGCCAGATACTTAAAAGTAGGTGGAATATTGATTTTGGGTGCAGGTGAAGTATTAGGTTGGAACCATCCCAAGATGGAAAATGTTACTTTTCAATCAACGCTTGCTTTCAGACGCAGCCGTGAATAAAACGATTAATTGAGTGCAGTATGACTGTTAATAATGAATTAGATATTAATACGCTAAATTGGGTTAAATCAGAAATTGATGAAACCATGGAACAGGCACGCACCTCACTTGAGTCTTATATCGAAGATCAACAAGATAAGTCAAAAATTTTATTTTGTATTAACTATTTGCATCAAGTGTATGGCACGTTGCAAATGGTTGAGTTATACGGCGCATCTTTACTCGCAGAAGAACTGGAATTGCTGGCTAGAGCTATCCACAGTGATAAAGTTAAAAATAAAGATGAAGCGTTTGAAGTTTTAATTCGCGGCAGTATTCAACTACCCGACTATCTTGAAAAATTACAAGCCGGACAGAACGATGCTCCTATTGTTTTGTTACCGTTATTCAATGATATGCGTGCCGCGCGTAACGAAGCGTTATTATCCGAAACCGCATTATTTAATCCAGACCTAAGTATTAATCCACCTGACTCTCAAGCTAAACTGCATCTAGAAGGTGAGCAAACACAACACATTGCAGAACTCGCAAAAGCAAAACGTCATCAATTTCATCTAGGGCTATTAGGTTGGTTTAATAAAAAGAATGAAGCAAAGAGTCTGGGACTTATTTCGAATGTGCTTGAAGACTTGCGTAATGTTTCGGAAGAACAAAATACCAGTCGTATGCTTTGGGTTGCTGATGGTTTAATTGATAGTTTAAAACACAACGGTGTCGAGGCCAGTGTTGCCGTTAAATCTTTAATTGGTAAAGTCGATCGTACTATTAAACAAATTATTGATGGTGGTGAAGTTACTCTGGCGATGGAGCCACCAACTGATTTAGTGAAAAATTTACTTTATTATGTTGCGGGTTCCACGGCAACAGCAGATAAAACAAAAAAGATAAAGGATTTATTTAACTTAGCGGATGTGATGCCGGATACTAAAACGCTTGAAAAGGCTCGTGCAGATTTGAATGCGCCTAATGTTGCATTAATGGATACGGTGTCTGGTGTTTTAAAAGAAGATTTGCAACAGGTTAAAGACACGCTTGATATTTTCATGCGTAGTGATGATAAAAATCCTGAAGTTCTTAAACCGGTTAGTGAAAAGCTAACTAGCATGGCTGATACATTAGGTATGTTAAGCCTTGGTCCGCAACGTAAAGACTTACTTAAGCAGGTTGAAATGATTGATAGCATCATTGATGGCAGCCATGTCGTTAGTGAAAATGAATTAATGGAAATAGCAGCAGCCATCATTGGTATTGAACATACACTTAATTCAATGGGTGAGATTACGCAAGAGGTTGGTGCGACGGCCTCGGGTGATAGTAGTGTAACCATTAAACAACCTAAAACGGCTGAGCAGCAAGAACTACTGGAATCCGTTGTTGCAGAAGCTAAAATTGATATTGCCGCAGTAAAAGAATCGGTGAGTGACTTTAGTCGCCAACTTAATCACCCTGAAGTATTGAATTCGGTTCCTGCATTATTGGATAAGGTACGAGGCAGTTTAAATATTTTACAATTAGATCGTGCCGCTGATTTATTGTTAGGTTGCAAACGCTATGTCGAAAATAAACTGATCCCATCAAAAACAATTCCAGAGTCAGAAACACTAGACTATCTTGCCGATGCAATCAGTAGCATTGAATATTATATGGAATCATTGGTCGATAGTTGGGGTGAACCCACCGCAATATTAAATGTAGCTGCTACTAGTCTGGAACAGCTTGGTAAAACATTCGACAACGATAAGCCGACTGTTAGGGACCCAAACGCCAGTCAGGATCTTATTAACATTGATGCAGATACCCTTGTTGAAACAACGGATGACACGGTGATTAATCTAGCGGCACCATCAGAAGCTGAAATTGTAGCAATGAATCAGGGAGTCGATGCAACAATAACAGATTTTGGGCAACCTGATCTTGATGAAGCAGAAACAATTACAGATTTAACTCAACCAGACATTGAAGCCTCAACAGAAGATTTAGAGTTGGATTTAGGTTTTATCTCTGAAACGGATAAGAATGCTCCAAGTTTAGAACTTGATAATACCGGGCAAATATCACCACTGGATATGGATGGGACTTTAGAACTTGATCTTGGTGGTTCACTTGAATCAACAACTAGTCAGGAAATAGAGCGACTGGATGAAGCATTAGGTTTATGGTTTACCGATCCGTTAAGCAACGATGTGTCCGGTTTAGTTATTGAAGTAATTAAAAATATTGAAGAGAGCCTTGACGATGAAGCTGATGCAACAATATTAAAAATTACCAGTGACATGAAACAAACAATCGAACGGATTGCGGCTAATGAAGAAGTCTTTAGTGAAGGCATTGAAAAGAACTTATTATGGGCGCGTGATGAATTATTAAAACATGTAACGGGAGTATCGATTGCCCACCCGGAAGAAATGAATGACATTCCTGATTCTTCAGTGCAGGAAGAAGCTCATCCTATAGAAACAGCCACGACACCTTCAACACCTGAAAATGTTCCAACTAAACAGGAAGAAACAACATTATCTGCACCTATTGAGATAGATGAAGAAATTTTTGAAATATTTCTGGAAGAAGCAGAAGAAGAATATGAAAATATTTCAAAATTACTCCCCCTGTGGAAAACCAATCTGGATGATATGAAATCGCTTAAAGACATGCGGCGTTCCTACCATACTTTAAAAGGCAGTGGCCGATTGGTGGGAGCCAATGACTTAGGTGAGTTTGCATGGGCATTTGAAAGTATGTTGAATCGGGTGATTGATAAAACAATTCAACCAACAGCAGAATTATTGGACTTAATGGAACGAGGCCTTGCTGCCTTACCAGTTTTATATGATTTATTAAAATCAGCAAAACGTCCAGATCAAAATATTTTCTCATTAATGGAACACGCAGATTCTTTAAGCCGAGGTGAATCTTTTACACCACTGACCGAAACCATTTCATCTGCAAGTATTGTTCAGCCGGATTTATCGGTTTTAGACTCACCATCAATGGACTCGATTGAGGTAACCGTTGACGAGTCTTTGTCTAGAATACCTCGCCCTGAAATTGATTCTGTACTACTGGAAATTTACCGTAAAGAAGTTGCGGCACACTTACTGGCATTACGGCAATATATAGCAGATTGGCATGAAAATAATATTCATGAAGTGACCGAACCATTATTTAGAGCCTTGCATACTTTAACTGGGAGTGCGAGAACCACTGGGGTACAGGTTGTCTCTGACTTATGTTTGCAGTTAGAACACTATATTAAAATTTTACAGTCTGAAGGGTTACTGGTATCGAATGATGGCATTGAACTGTTTGAAGAAGCTGCAAATCGTATGGATGCGATATGTGTACAGCTAGGTGAACCGGGAGATAAATTATATATAACGAGTGACCTTGTTCAACGTATCAATTTATTAATAAGTAACTTACAGGCATCTATTGCAACACAACATTCGGTTGAAAATATTGATGCAGTCGAGTTAGATTTGAATTTAGACGAATCAGAGACGGAACCCAGTTTAAATAATACCCCATCCTCCATTGAGTTAGAAGTAGACGATGGTTATGATGAGGAATTATTAGAAATTTTCATCGAAGAAGGTACAGAAATTCTGGATGAAAGTGAAAATACCTTACATGCCTGGATAAAAGATCCTGAAAACAAAGAATATATAGAAGCCTTACAACGCCAATTGCATACCCTTAAAGGTGGTGCAAGAATGTCGGGTGTGGCCGTTATTGGTGATGTTAGCCACCAGTTAGAATCATTGATTACCGATATTGTTACCTATGACACTGCAATGTCAGATGATATCTTTAGCGTGATACAACATGCGCAAGATAGCCTTGTGAATATGCTTGAACAACTTAAAACACGTCAACCACTTTCTTCTGGTCAACCTATTATTGATGAAATTGGTATGCAGCGGGCAAAGAACCGAGCGGGTGATGAGGGCGAGATTTTGCAACCGATCGATAATATTGCAGTGGTCGATATTGATTTAACAACTGATGCAGTTGAAAATAATCTAAGTGTTGACATAGAACCAAATGATGATACGGGTGCAACGAATGGTTTGAATGACCTTTCTATTGAATTAACCGAAGAATTAACTTCGCTCGCCGATGAACTCGATGACATTTCGATTGTTGATATCGATGTTACAGAAGACACCGAAGATACAAAAAATACAAGCTTGCCAGTAAATGAAACGGCTACCGATACACCGTTATCCGAGTCGGTAACCAATATTGAACCCGTAACAGAAAATAGTTTATCGACACTTGATGACACCGAGGCTGCCCCACAAAAAACAGCGCCTACCGAACAAGTACGAGTTCGAGCCGATACATTAAATAATCTGGTTAACTTTGCTGGTGAAGTCAGTATTTATCGTTCACGTTTAGAGCAACAAGTTAATTCATTTCGTTTTAATTTACAGGAACTTGATGAAACCGTTGACAGATTCCGGGGGCAGTTACGCAAGTTCGAAATTGAAACCGAAGCACAAATTCAAACACGTAAAGAAGAAACGTTATCTTCTGCACATGAAGATTTTGACCCATTAGAGTTTGATCGTTTTACTCAAATGCAACAAATCTCACGTTCTATGCTAGAAAGCATGAACGATATTGATAGTTTACGTAGCATATTGGCAGGGCTTAACCGTGAATCAGAAACATTGCTGGTACAACAATCGCGTGTAAATACGGAATTGCAAGAAGGGCTCATGAGTACGCGCCTAGTACCGTTTGCAAAACAGGTGAATCGTTTAAAACGTATTGTTCGCCAAACCTGTACAGAGTTAGGTAAACAAGCCGAAATTAATTTTAGTGGCACCGATCTTGAAATGGATCGTACTATTGTTGAACGAATGATGCCACCGATTGAACATATGTTAAGAAATGCGATTGCACATGGTATTGAAATGTCGGCACAACGTAAGGCAGCGGATAAACCTGAGCAAGGCAGTATCCATTTTGATATGAGTCGTGAAGGCGGCGATGCCGTTATCCATATCACCGACGATGGAGCCGGGATTGACTTTGATGCAATCCGTAATAAAGCGATAGAAACAGGTGTTATTAAAGAAGGCACCAAGGTGTCGGAAAAATTCTTACTGGATTTAATTCTGGAATCAGGTTTTAGTACCGCAGAAGAAGTGACACAAATTGCAGGCCGTGGTGTTGGTCTGGATGTTGTGAACAATGAAATTAAACAGTTAGGCGGTGTGCTTAATATTGATACTTCGCATGGTGAAGGTACCCGTTTTACCATCAGTATGCCGTTATCCTTAGCGGTAAGTCGAGCATTAATGGTTTATGTTGGTGACAGCATGTATGCCGTGCCATTATTAAGTGTTGAAGGTGTTGAACGGATTGCACATGAAACACTGCTTGAATTGCAATCCGATAAACATTCAACTTACAAATGGCTAGATGAAGACTTTCATTACATTCATTTAGGTCAGTTAATGGATGGTGTCGCACCAAGTTTACCCGGCGAAGGAAACAAAGCGGCCTTACTAATGGTTCGCAGTGGTAATTACCGTGCTGCCCTGCACATTGAAGGTTTAGTCGGCAGTCGTGAAATTGTTATCAAACCGGTTGGGCCACAACTGAGTACTTTGCGAGGTATATCAGGTGCAACCATTATGGGTGATGGCAGTGTTGTTCTTATTCTTGACCTGGGTGTGTTGATTCGTATTGCTTTAACAACTGATGACAGCAATTACCTGGAATCAGAAGCACAAGAAGTGTTGGATGTTATTGAACCGGTTGTTGAAGAAGAAAAACTGCAAACAGTGATGGTTGTTGATGACTCCATTACCGTGCGTAAAGTCACCTCACGTTTTCTTGAACGTAATGAATTAGACGTAATACAAGCAAAAGATGGTGTCGATGCTTTAACCCAACTCCTCGATGTGATCCCCGATGTTATGTTATTAGACGTTGAAATGCCGCGTATGGATGGTTTTGAACTTGCCATTAATATGCGTAACGATGAACGTTTAAAAGAAATTCCTATTATTATGATTACTTCACGAACCGGACAAAAGCACCGTGACCGGGCAATGAATATTGGCGTCAACATGTATATGGGTAAACCATATAATGAAGTTGAGTTGTTGGAAAATATTCATTTATTGCTTAACACAGATAAATAATATCGAAATATTGTATGGAAATGCCAAGTACATACGCCAAACGACCCGCGGATAAATCATCCCTGACATCTTCCATGCTGTCTCAGGAACTCAGTCAGATACGCATTGCAGTGGTATCCAATTCTGTTTCACAGCGTAAACAACTTAAAGAAGCATTAGAAAATGTGGGTTTAAATGTTGTTATTAATGAACCGTTAACGCCCACCTTTGTAAAAAAACTGGATTCAATTAATGTTGATGTAATTTTACTGGATCTGGATGAACACGGTGACTATGAAGACATACTAGATTCTTTATTAGACAATCACTCTATCCCCATTATTTTTAATGATGTATCGGTCTTAACATTAAATGAACCACAGGTTCTAGCACGGTGGTATGGGAAATTATTAAAAAAAATATCAGCATCTGTTGGGCAAAATTCAATTGCAGAAAAAACATATACAGATCATTACAATCAAACCTCAAGCCAAAAAATTAATCTTCCTGACAAAGAGAGTCGAGCAGAAGACGGTTTAGCCAAAAATGTCTGGGTATTAGGAGCTTCTTTAGGTGGGCCAGATGCGGTTAAAGAATTTTTTAAATACTTGCCACCTGATTTACCCGTTGCCTTTATTTTAACCCA
This sequence comes from uncultured Thioalkalispiraceae bacterium, assembly GCA_964472525.1. Classification (GTDB taxonomy): domain Bacteria; phylum Pseudomonadota; class Gammaproteobacteria; order UBA6429; family Thiohalophilaceae; genus SZUA-37. The sequence continues at coordinate 47,759 of CAYYLL010000019.1, forward strand.
ACATCTAGGTGCTAATTTTATTAGTTTGCTAGCAGAACAACTGAATCAGGTAACGGACTATGATGTGTTAACACCGTCAGTGGGTCATGTTATACGGCATAAAGAAGTGATTGTCGTACCGGTAAACGAACGTTTAACCATTAACCCGATTGGTGCTATTGAACTTAAGCCAATTAAACAGGAGCAGCAATATTCACCCTCTATTAATATGGTGTTAAATGATATTCTTGCGCGTTATGGGCAAAATGCCGGCGCTATTATTTTTAGCGGTATGGGAAATGACGGTCTTAAAGGCTGCGAACAGTTACACAAAAAAGGAGCCATGGTCTGGACTCAATCTGCAGATAGTTGTGTTATTAGCAGTATGCCAGAAAATATTGTAGACAAAGGTTTTGTAAGTTTTAGTGGTAACCCAAAAAAACTGGCAGAAAAATTATACGACTATCTACGTGATGATTAAATTAATATTTTTTAATAAAACATATTTAACACTAGGTTATAGTGTCAGCTACCTTATGATAACTGATACTTATAATTTATAACGAGTACTTATGCAAAGTGGAGTAAATAATGGGTGATGTAACATATATTGATCCTCAGCGGAAAGAAATTGTAAATACAGCCGACAACCTGTCTGATGTGATTCACTGCTTGATGATTACGTTAGCAGATGAAACGATACTATTGCCTAATGCCGCTGTTGCCGAAGTAATTGGTTTTATAAATCCTGAACCGTTGGACGGATCGCCCAACTGGTTTTTAGGGCGTGTTACGTGGCGTGAACGACTGGTTCCATTAATTTCATTTGAAGATGCCAGTATGAGTACCAGTGGAGAAACAAAAAATATTCAACAAGGTAACCGTATTGCAATTTTGAATACTTTAAATGGTAACGCAGCTGTACCATATGTCGGCATTGTTGTTCAGGGCATTCCACGCTTAAGTGTCATCAGAAGTGATAGCATCACAACTATCGAGACTAAACCAGCAAATAGACAGTCTGTTTTAGAAATAGCAGAGGTTGACGGCCAATCATTAATCATTCCAGATATTGATGATTTAGAGAAACGCTTAATAAATTTACAAGCGTAACCTTTATCGCTTTTGTAATAAAAACCAAAATTCTAGATCTATGTTGAGTTATTGTTCTAATTTATATTTGTAGGCCAAGTCCTAAAAAAAAGGATGAAGAACTCATTTTTGATGAGACAGAAACAATAATAATTCTAAAGTTCATATTTAAGAATCATCATAATTTAGTTGATAGCCTTGAGATAAATAATAGCATAAGAGAGTTTGCACAAGGGTTATTGTTAGAAGCTGTTGATGCTTCTTATTCAATAGGATTTATTCATTCACTATTTGGTGGTGTCTTTAATCCTGGTGCAGGTGCTAAAAAGGTATTTATAAAATTTGCAAAAAAAGCCTTAAAACACTAGTTTAAACATGCAACAGCTAAAGACCTCCTGAGTATAAAAATCTATGAATTGGTAAGAAGGCAACTTGAACGTAATTTTTTGAGTAAATTAGAGATGTATGCAAGCGGAATTGCATCGAATGAAATAGAACATTCTGGTTTTGTTGATTACAGCGATTCTAGTAAAATAAAAAAAATGTTATGGGGGTGATGGTAAAAAAAATATTTTTATTAGCCTTAATCATACCGTTTATTGTTGTTGTGCTCGCTATTTATTCAATCTCAACATTAAATATACAACAATTAGTTATATGTTCATCTGATGACAATGCATTTTATATACCAAAAAGTATTTGTAAATATTATATGTATAATTATAGAGGTGGTTCTGAAGATATAAATGTTTTAGAAAAAAATTCTAATATATCTTATTTATTTGCAACTCAAAATGCTAATGAAAAATACAATGAAATAGAATTTTTCCTAAAAAAGGTGCCAATGTGTGATCCTAAGGGTGTGCATGGGGTACGTTTTTCGGGAAAAGGGGATGGCTTTATTTAAGCAATAAGTAACAAAAAATAAAGAGGAACGGTCTACTCCGACCTTGACTTTTTATGGTGGTCGTTAGTATTATTAAAAGCTATTAATTAAGTTACTAATTAATCATAAGGATGTGTAATCATGGCAAAATCCACGACTAAAGCTCAGCTTACCAATATAACCACTAATAAACTCTACCCTGCCTATAAAACTAAAAAAGGTACGACCATCCAAATGAATGGCAAGAGAACAGGGCTTCCAAAGGGAAGCACTCTTAAAGCTCTCATTAAATTTGCTGATGGATGTGGGCTGAAATCGGTGCTTATCACTGGTGGAAATGAATCCAATGGACACAGCAAAAATAGTTTTCATGGTAAAAATCTAGCAATCGATGTTGCTGGTCGACGATTTAATAAACTTACAAACACCAAAGTTCGTAGTTCTGCTTCAAAAGCGGGGTTTACTCATGGTGTTTATGAGAATTTTAAAGGTACTAAAAGAGACCATTGGCATCTCCAAATAGGAGCGGGTAACGGCCTAGGTTCGAAGAATTTGCTAAAATCGCATGTAATATCGACAAAAAACTACTAAAAGGAAAGCTTAAGATGATGCAAAAGTTACTATTTTTATTACTTACACTTATTGCTCTGCCAGCCTGTAGCGATTGCGGTTTGGTGTCTGGAAACTATGCCAACGCAGGTGGCAGTGAAGAGTCGACCAGCTTATTATTAGTAGCAAATAAAACATTAATTTTAGAACATGGAACTTGGCAACCTGGGCAATATAATAATAGACATATCTTTAAGCTTGAAGGAATGTGGTCTTGCAAACAAAACCAAGTCACTCTTAAAATAAGGAATGAGGTGATTACTGGTAAATTTATCGTAATAGGTAAAAATCCACTCGGTATAAATGAGCATGTCAACGTGCTTAGTTTTGGCGAGAACTCAGGAACCAAGGCAAGCTTTCTTTCAAATGAAACGCTATATCCAAAATCCGAGATTTCCGATTAAGGTAATAATAATTATTGGCTTTATAATTTAGAATGAGTTAAGGCACAGGGTAAGACCTGATAATCATTTAGAAATAAAAGAATAAAATTTGGCCCCCAACTTCTAACGCAACAATTCATCCATCGCATCGAAAGGATATTCCTATCCCAACACTTTTCAAGGACGACCGTTAAGTAAATTTTGTACTTTTCGAATTTCCTGAGAACTAATTTTTATAAAGTCTGTACCCTTTGAAAATATTGTCGAATCAATTCATTGGTATCTTCATTAGTGTCTCGTTGCCATGGACTTTGTGGATCAGAAAAATACACTTTCATTTCGGTTTCTCTTGTAAATAATACATGTTGTGCCATCTCCCGCCACGGTCATATGTCATAGAAAGTTTTATTTGTTTCAGTAAATATTTAACATGTCCGGCAAATGCCTTACGTATACTGATAGCATCTTTATTTTTTAATGGGATCAGTAATGTGATTCGTGTCGTTCGTTCAACGAGTGTCCCTAGTATACTGTGGTGCCATTCGTTAATAATCAAGCCATCTACCCAAAGGATTCGTCAGGGGCAAGTCTTGCTTCTTACCTTTTGCGGCTGATTCGGATTATAAAAGCACAAAGCAAGACCTAACAGACGGACGCTATGCGTATTTTTATCTAATGTAGCAACTCTTTTGCAGCCGGACAATCCCATAACTTTTTAGTAGCATGTTCAGCAGATTTTTTGAATATGGTGTAACGTTTATCAGGGGATACATTAAAGATAACATCGTAGGTATCCCTTAGTTTCTTTGAACTTGTACGAGTTTTAATATTTTCTTCAATATAATCACTGCGCTTTTCTTTATCAAAACCCGTATTTTTTGCCTCAGTAAATATCTGACATGCAACATCAAAGTCTTCTACCTCTGAAGCAAGAAGACTTGTAGAAAATAGTATAAAAAATGTACAGAAATAAATCCTTTTAATAAGCATAATGCGTATCCTCAACTTGACCACTACATATTATGGTGACAGTATTCTAATTAATTGTAAACTCTATAACCAGCTTTGCAAGGACGTAAAGTATTATGGCAGTCAATACCCCCTACATAATCCATATGCTCGACGCACTTATTTATGTACTCAAAACCTCTGCACGACCATTAACCATTTGTGAAAGCCGACTGGATGATGAACTGGAACAACTTAAAATATTATTAAGCGAAGGCAAAATTGAACCACCGTTAATAAGTTATTTTCCAGATTACCCGAACTTCCGAGAAGTGCGTTCTTTAGCGGGTAACGTTTAGCGTAACTGGCTAACAAAAGTGTTGCACCTGTAGCACAGCGAAAGGTGCGACACTTTTGTTAGTCCATGTTGACGTGATTGTTATGTGCTTTATTTATAAGTAGTTAAAATTTTTATTATTTTCTCTCTGTTGATAGCAGGTTCTTTTCCTTGAAGTGATATGGC
>CAYYLL010000020.1:0-50565 GCA_964472525.1 uncultured Thioalkalispiraceae bacterium
AAGCCTGATGCGGGTTTTTAAGTTTAGGATTTTTGAGGTCAGAGGGGCGTGGTGGATTACGGCTAAGTTGATATTGTTGCCCAGTTCCATCGGTAAAGAGTATGTCCATATGGGTTCTAACTCAGAAATATTTATTGAAGAAGATAGATGATACTAGCATACACACACTGGGTTTTCAGACAAAGGGCGGGGCAGAACGGCATCATTGATGTGATCTGGTTCACGTTTTGGCAGTCTTGCCTTGGCATTTAATATCATGTGCGTACACACAGATATTAATTTACTACGGTTAAATAACCCGATGAAGTATTTCTTGTTATGACTAAAGTAGAATATGAAAAGTAATTCCCTTCTTTTGCTTGATCAGTAAACCCAACCAACAAGTCTTCTATTCCATCATGATTAAAGTCACCTTTTGCAAGGATATTGAACTTATAATACCAAGCAGCATTTTTAGATATAACACTGTTTCCCTTTACCAATGTGTTTAAAAAAGGCAACATTTTTAGTGTTTCGGGTTTATCGTCTAGTTTTTGTTTCAAAGATGAGCGCAATGTTTGTAAATCTAACTGATTTATTATGAACGCTTGATAAGGTTTTTTCAGATATGATTTCTTAGAAGTTTCACTGATTTTCAAATAATGCATTTGCAGACAGATTTGATATTCAGATAGTACATGCATATTTGTTATCGTTTCGACTGCTACGAACCCTTGTCGTTTCTTAGTCATAAATGATTTACAAGTATGAACTGGTAATAGGGTCTCATTTTTTTAAGCTTAAGAACAGTGCGATTAACACTGTTTACTTGACTGTAGTTAGAATAATTCATCTCTAAATTAGAATCTAATATGACAACAGGATAAACCTTAGTAAAATTTTGAGTGCAAGATATAATAAGGAGTGTGGAAATACTTGCTAATAAAAAAAACATTGAGTGGTATTACTTTCATCGTGATTATTTACTTTTGTTTATGAATATTGCAAATTAAGGTTTATTTTTAATCGTTATTTGTACGGTTATTTTTTTTAATAGATTCGCTTCCAGTTTACGGCGTGAAGGGTAAGCATCACCAAACTTTTTAAGTATTTTTATTGCTGCAACCCAATCTTGAACGATAACTTTTTTCCAGAATTTTGGTGTTTCTGTTGAAAGATTACCATATTGGTAAGATACAGAGGCTATAACTGTTTGTGCTTGTTTGGGTAAGCTTCTAAATTTAATTTTACTTTTATTAAGAAGCGATTTATTGTAGAGCTTGATTAGATTGTTCGTGGCTGTTTCTTTTATTGTGTAGCTTGGGTTTAAATCCCCGTGGCTTGCCACGTTTGTCATTCCGGTCGTCTTTTGAGCCGGAATCTAGGTTTGTTGCAGCATGGATTCCCGATCAACAGACCTCGGGAATGACCGGTTATATAGAAGTTACAAAACACACCGAATCTGTAACCGGCATTCAAGATAAATACATAGAATTTTGCTCTCACTCAAACATCGGATAATTAGATATTTTGGGTTGGAGTAAAGCACAAGACAGTATCTAGCATTTTTTAATTTTCTGCTCGTTGCATCTTGCAACAGGCTGGCTTATCAACATTAAACACGATTTCAGGTTAGGTTGGTTGTTTTCAAAATTACCCGACTTTTTTGATCGGGTAAATCCACACAAAAAGGGTAATTAAAGTTATGCAATCAACCGGTTAAATAAAATGATTTTATGATGATAAAGATATTTATGACTTGTTTTTCGGCCTCTGATCGGTCAAGGTAGCCCCCACTTTATAATAGCAAAACAGGTCGAGCCGCAAGGTATAAGATAACGCTATATTGAAAATACGTAACGCATTGTTATTTAGAGTAAAACTTAAGAATCACAGAATTTTAATGTCAAATTATCGCTACGCTGATACAAAATCAGTTGCTAGCCGTATAGTTTAGGAGCTGAGTCGATGGCGGATATAATCGCTACAAATGAGACCATTTTAGTCGTAGGCGGCGGAATTAGCGGGATGACCGCTGCGCTGGAAGCGGCTGAATTTGGTAAACAAGTTATTTTGGTGGAAAAGACCCCAAGTGTTGGTGGTCGTGTCGGTAAACTTTATAAATACTTCCCTAAAATGTGTCACCCAACCTGCGGTATGGAAATCAATCAACGTCGATTGAAAATGAACCCGAATCTGCGTTTATTAACCATGACCGAAGTGGCTTCCGTTGACGGTGAAGAAGGTAACTACAGCGTTACCTTAAAAACAGCACCACGTTATGTTAACGAAAACTGCACGGCTTGTGGTGCATGTGGTGATGCGGTCGAAGCTGAATTCGATAACGAACACAATTACAATTTAAACAAACGCAAAGGGGCTTACCTGCCTAGTGCCATGGCACATCCACAGCGTTATGTTTTAGACCCTGACATCATCGGCACACCCGATGCGACTAAGGCGAAAGAAGCCTGTAAGTTCGGTGCAATTGATTTAGACATGCAGGAACAAAGCACTACTTTAACGGTGGGTGCCATCATCTGGGCTACCGGTTGGCAGCCTTATGATGCAGCGAAGATTCAACCTTATGGCTATGACCGTATTCAAAATGTTATCACTTCCGTTGAGTTTGAACGCATGGCTGACCCACACGGGCCAACGGGTGGCAAATTATTACGTCCAAGCGATAACGCCGAAGCGAAAAACGTAGCCTTTATTCAGTGTGCCGGTTCTCGTGACCGTAACCACTTAAAACATTGTTCACGTATTTGCTGCATGGCATCCCTTAAACAAACACATTATGTTGAAGATGCTTACGGCAATGACGGAAAGTCCACTATCTATTATATAGACATTCGTGCAATCGACCGGATTGATGATTTCCATCAAAAAGTCAAAGCCAATCCAAATGTTACCTTTACCAAATCTAAAGTAGCCCGTATTGACGAAAACAAAGGTAACGGTAATCCGGTCCTTCGTGGTGTGGATACAGAAGGTTATCACCGTTATGACAACGAACATGATCTGGTCGTGCTTGCAGTTGGTATGGAACCCAGTGTTAGTGACTTCCCCGTTAAGGTGGTTGTTAATGAAAATGGCTATATAGAACAAGCTGAATCAAACGGCGGTATTTTTGCAGCCGGTTGTTCAACAGACGCATTAGATGTTAACCGCGCAGTTCAAAGCGCAACCGCCAGTGCCTTACGTGCCGTGCAGGTTGTGAACCGCGTAGCTGGATCGGAGGGTTAGAACATGGCAGACGAAAAGAAAATCGGTGCTTATATTTGTAAAGGTTGTGGTATTGGTGAGCGTGTTGACACAGCACAAATGGCTCAAATTGCAACACGCGATGCAAAAGCACACGTAGCCAAAGAACATGAATTTTTATGTAATGCCGAAGGCATTAAAATGATTCAGGACGACATCGACAACGAAGGTGTAAACCATGTTGCGATTTGTGCCTGTTCACGACGTGCCAAAGTCGAAGCATTTAACTTTGACGATGTTGCTATCTCGCGTGGCAATATCCGTGAAGGTGTTATCTGGGTTCGCCCCGATACCGACGAAGCTCGTGAAACCACTCAGGAAATGGCCGACGATTATGTTCGTATGGCAGTGCATGAAGTGAAGTTTATGGAACGTCCACAAGGCAGTGAAGAAGCGGTTTACAATAAAACATTGCTCGTTGTGGGTGGTGGTGTGTCTGGTATGACGGCGGCCATTGAAGCGTCTAAAACAGGTTACCCTGTTCACTTGGTTGAAAAAACAGCCGCATTAGGTGGTGCAGCCGCAAGAATGTATAAGGGCTTACCGATGAAAGCACCTTATGATGCGCCCGCGGATACCGGCGTTGCCGATATGATTGCGGCGATTGAAGCCGACAGCAACATTACTGTTCACCTTAATTCAACCTTAACTAAAACGTCAGGTGCGCCGGGTCGTTTCTCTGCAGATATTTCAACAGAAAGTGGAACAACGACCACTGAAAACTTTGGTGCGATTGTTCAAGCGTCCGGTTACAGCGAATACGATGCAAGCCAACTACCTGAACTCGGTTATGGCAAATCATCTAACGTGGTTACTCAAGCTGAACTCGATGAAATGGCACTCGCGGCCAACGGTGGCGGGATTAAAACCAAAGACGGTAAAGAAATTAACAGCGTAGTGTTTGTTCAATGTGCAGGCCAGCGCAGTGACAAAGAAGGACACTTAAATTATTGCTCGGGCCATTGTTGTCAAACATCTATTAAGCAGGCTTTATACTTTAAAGAACAAAACCCCGCTATCGATACCAACGTTATCTATACCGACTTACGTACTCCCGGTGTGAGTGGTGAAGATTTTTACCGCGCAGGTCAGCGCAATGGTGTTACCTTTACCAAGGGTGAAGTTAGCGAAGTGGTACAAGATGGCGATGCACTCGCGGTTAAATTTAAAGATTTAATTCTTGATGAAGACACGGCAGAAAAAGCAGACCTCGTTGTACTTGCAACCGGCATGGTTCCAAACGGTGGTGTGGATATTGACGAAGTCGGTCAGGATGAACCGGGTCAATTCACCATAAACGTTGATTCCATTCTTAACCTCGACTACCGTCAAGGTAAAGATATTCCACATCTTACTAAAGGGTTTAACGACTCACACTTTATTTGTTTCCCTTACGAAACACGCCGTACCGGTATTTATACCTGTGGTCCTGTTCGTCGTCCAATGGATGGCGCGCAAGCGATTGAAGATGCAGTGGGCGCTACTATGAAAGCATTACAAGAAATTGAAAATGCTGGTAAAGGTCGTGCAGCACATCCGCGTTCAGGTGATTTAAGTTACCCGTCTTTCCGTCGTGAAGGTTGCACGCAATGCAAACGTTGTACAGTAGAGTGCCCGTTCGGCGCGATTGATGAAGACGAAAAACGCTTCCCACTATTCAACGAAGCACGTTGCCGACGTTGTGGTACTTGTATGGGTGCTTGTCCGGTTCGTGTTATCTCGTTCGAAAACTATTCGGTGGATACGGTTGGTCAACAACTTAAAAATGTCGATATCCCGGACGAGTTTGAAGAAAAACCACGTATTTTAGTATTGGCATGTGAAAACGATGCTTATCCTGCACTCGATATGGCCGCAATGAACAAAACAGAATACAGTGCTTACGCACGGGTTATTCCGGTACGTTGTTTAGGTTCGGTAAACCTTATCTGGATTACCGATGCGATGAACTCAGGCTACGATGGTGTTATCCTGATGGGCTGCCAAAAAGGCGAAAACTATCAGTGTCACTTTGTTAAAGGTTCTGAAATTGCACATACACGTATGAGCAAGGTTGCTGATACTTTACAATCTTTAGCGTTAGAGCCTGAACGGGTTGAAACCTACGAGATTGCGATTACCGACATTGAGCGCGCACCGAAACTAATCAATGACATGGCTGAAACGATTGAAAAAATCGGTTTAAGTCCGTTTAAATTCTAGGAGGAAGTCATGGCTACAGATGCAATTAATTATTATCGTAATAACTTCCTTAAAGAAGTTGAAGCGAACGTAGAAGAAGGTCATTGGGTTAAAATGTGTATGCAGTGCGGTGTTTGTGCTGGCTCATGCCCTTTAGGTAATGCTTGGGAACATACTCCACAGAAAATCTTTATGATGATTCGTGCCGGTAAACGAGACGAAGTGTTACAAAGTGATGCAATGTGGATGTGTACTTCATGTTACAACTGTATTGCACGATGTCCTCGTGAATTACCCATTACACATATTATGCACGGCCTTGCAAATTACGCACACCGTTTAGGGCTCGCACCTAAAAATCAACCGACACGTAAATTTGCAACCATGTTCTGGAATAACTTAACCAAAAAAGGTCGGGTTAACGAATTAAAATTAGGTATTGCACTTTATTTTATGAACGGCCTTGTTAATGGTATTAAAGTGGCGATAAAAGCCATGCCTTTAGGTATGAGCATGATGAAAACAAAACGTCTATCACCGATGGAAATCTTAGGTGGTCACGGTATTAAAGATACCAGTGGGTTACATGCGATTTTGAAAAAAGCGCGTGAGATTGAAGACGCTAAAATGACGAAGTTTGACTAGGAGAGCGCTCATGGCGAAAAAAGAATATTCATTTTACCCTGGCTGTTCATCACAAAAAGCAGCGTCAGGTTCGAACTATCAAACATCAGTAGAAACGATGTGTGATGTTTTAGATATTAAATTAAACACGATTCCAGACTGGAACTGCTGTGCCGCTTCCATTGGTTATGCCGAAGGTGGCGAGCTACCTCGTTTAGCTTTAAGCGCACGGAATATGGCGTTGTCTGAGCAAGCGAGTCCCGGTCAGGATATTGTTGCAACTTGTGCCGCTTGTTGGTTGGCAACACGCGAAACTAAAGAACGTTTAAACAGCGATACAGAATTAATGAAAGAAACTAACGAAGCCTTAGCGTCGGGTGGTTTAGAAGTTAAGGCTGATCAAAATGTACGTCATATGGTTGAAGTGCTTATTGAAGACTTTGGTTTTGATGAAATCGGTAAACACGTTAAAAAACCATTAGAGGGTATTAAAATTGCTGGTTATGTGGGTTGCCAGACTAATCGTCCTTTTGGTATTGATGGTGAGTCTTTTGAAAATCCAAAATATTTAGATAAGCTAGTTGAAACCATGGGTGCAGAACCGGTTGAAAACTACGACAAGAAAGTGTCTTGCTGTGGTGGTGCATTAGCTTTTTCTGAGCCTGAAAAGTCGCAAGCCTTAATCAAAGATATTATTGAAGCGGCTTATGACGGTGGTGCTGATATGATTGTTACACCTTGCCCGGTATGCCAGCTCAATGTTGAAGCCTATCAGAGCGACATTAATGCAAAATATAAAACCAAGTTTAATATGCCGGTTGTGTATTACTCAACATTAATGAGCGTAGCTTACGGTAAAGATCGTAAACAATCTGGTTTAGATGGGCAGATTATTACACCAAAACAATTAGAAGAAATTGCCAAGTAACCTCCAGTTCTTGTTGTAATGCTAAAGCCTGCTTAAATCCATAAGCAGGCTTTTTTTATACCGGTCTTTTAATATGGTATTTTAATTAGTCAAGTGCTTTGGAAATAGGTTATACTTTAAGAACATTTGAGGCTCGCCCCCTATCATGTTGTATTTCATAGGGTTTTAATCTAAATGAAATTTTATAGGACATTTTGGAGATAGAAGGTTGCCTTGCAGCGTAGGTTACTTACCGCTCTTCTCTTTACTCTAAATGTCTGGTTGGGTTCAATGTTGCTTAACCAAAAAATATTACAATAAAAATACAGCTTAACTATTTAAAATTTATTGGCAAATAAGGTCTGAACTTTATTCCGTGTATGAATATCTAAAGTATTTGCTACTGAAATATTTGAAATAAGTATAAGCGTCTATATTAGGGGAATATATCATGAATAGGAAAGTTGCAGTATTTCTCACTGCCATCATCAGTGGAGGGCTTTTTTTAGTTTTGGGCACTACACCGGTGCCAGCTTTTGCGGCGTCAGCAGCAAACGAAATTAACTGGGCGGGCTGTGGTATTACTAAAAAGGCATTTATGAAGGAGTTAGCGAAAGCTTACGAGAAAAAGACGGGTATCAAAGTGAATATCAGTGGTGGTGGAGCAACTAAAGGTATTCGTGATGCAACGAAAGGTTTAATTGATATTGGTGGGGCCTGTCGTGTTGCGATGGACCGAAGCCCAGAAGAAAGGGGAGCCTACCAAATACCAGTTGCTTGGGATGCATTGGCGGTTATTGTACATAAAGGCAATCCGGTTAATAACATCACCTTCGATCAACTTCAGGGCGTTTATCTAGGTAAAATTAAAAACTGGAAAGAACTAGGTGGCCATAATGCACCGATCGAACTTTATGTGCGCCGAGGAAAAATTTCAGGTGTTGGGCGGACACTGCGTGAAATGGTTTTTGCTAACTTTAATCAAACATTCCCAGCTGCCAAGTATGTTGTAAAATCATCAGGCCCATTAGAAAAAGGAATTCAAAAAAATATTAATGGTATTGGTACAACGGGCATTAGTAGTGCTAAGCGGCGAGATGTAAAGGTTTTAAGATTAGAGGGTAAAGCACCAACATTCGAAAATATTAAGAAAGGACATTACCTTTTATATCGTCCATTGTATCTTGTAACAAAAGGCAGGAGCAGTTCACCTAAAGTACGTAAATTTATTAAATTTGCATTAAGCCGAAAAGGCATGGCGATTATTCGTAAAGCTGGTACGGTGCCTTATGCCGATGCGATTGGTTTGGTAATGAAACAAGTTGAGCAGGCAGAACGTGCTAGCAGACGTGGGCTGTATCGTAAATAATATTTAGCTGCAGAGAACGCGTAGAAACGCAGAGAAAAATTACTCCGAATTAAAAAAGCCCTGAATTTTACAGACTAAAATTCAGGGCTTTTTTATTACTTTGGGTTTTATGCTTAAAATATAAGAGTTTTTATCTAATCTTTAATATATTGATCTGTCGGATCTTCTTTTCTAGCAAGTTCTTCCTCTAACTGTCTTTTTGCTTCAAGTACATCTTTACGCTCTTCAATACGGCTTTCGTAGGCATTTTCAACCAGTGGGATGGTGTTTTCGCCAAATAAAACCTGATGCATGAGCATTAAACCAAAACTGCCTAGCTTGTAATCGTCTTCGAGTAAGACCTTATATTCATCATCTGGAATAGCGTAAACTTTTAAGAAGTTGGGTGTTTTTATAAATTCACGAAAACGGTCAACGTCGTAAGTGGCAGTAAAGAAAAAGTGAAAGCTTTGTGTGGATGGCTTACCAATGGTAGGACCGGACGACTTCTTCTTTAAAATTAAGCGGTAATACTGCCAGTTAAAATCATCGTATTCTTCGAGACCTTGCTCTTTACGGTAGTCATCAATGGTAATTTCTCTGTTCTCATTGTGGCCTGTACAGTGGTTTTCTTTAACCATAAAGTAATGCTGTTCTTCTTTTTCGGCTTTAAAGGCGCGCATATTGAGTAAGCCAACAGGGTAATAACGGCAGGCAGATGGACGGTCTTTATAAACACCACAGCCATTATCACCATCAAGTAACAGACATACTGGGTTATCATCTTCGGTGCGCAGTTTTACACCGGGTAAGCCTTGGCCATCAATTTCAAAGGGTACGGTATGTTTCTTTAAAAATTCAGTTGAGGTCATCCCCAAGTTATCTTTAAGACGTAATATGTCATAAGGCGTTAGGGTGATGTCAGCTTGTCGACAACAAGCATTGAAGCAAGAGATCCCTTTGTAGCAGCTAAAGTTAAATTTATCGCTACCGCTTAAGCGTTTTGGTAGAACGGGGCTATTGAAAGGAATGTTATCAAATGGGCCTTGTGTGTCTTCAATACTCATAGTCTTAATCTCTTGCCGTTTGTTGCACTATTAATGAAATAAGCCCAATAGCTAGGTTATTGGGGCTTTGCTGAAAAAAGGATTTTTTCAGGAGGCGTATTATACCTTAAATTAAGGGGCGAGTATAAAATATAGTCCAATATTTATTACTGCCAGATGATGTAAGTCATTGTTTTTATTTTAATGTTTAGCGAATATACTAAATTAGCAGAGTACAAACAGTGTGTAGCCCGGATTAAATCCGGGCTACAACGACACTGTGCTGTGGTTTATTTTAGATAATCCGCAAGTGCGTCTGCCCCTCCAATCTGTTTGCCATTAATATAAACCTGCGGAACGGTTGAGGCATTAGTAATTGTCGACAGACTTTTTTCGGTGATATTTTTATTCAGTTCAATCACTTCATAGCTGAGACCTTTTTTATCTAATAACTGTTTGGCTTGCGCGCAATATGGGCAGTCCTTTTTAGTGAACAGGCTTATCACATCTGGTTTTTTAGCTTTTGGGTTAATGTAGTTCAGCATCGTATCGGCATCTGATACTTCAAACGGATCACCCGGTACATTTTCTTCAATAAACATTTTTTTGATTACGCCATTTTTAACTAACATGGAATAACGCCACGAACGTTTACCGAAACCTAAGTCAGATTTATCAACTAACATATCCATACCCTCAGTGAATTCGCCATTACCATCGGGGATAATGGTAATATTTTCTGCACTTTGATCCTGCTTCCAAGCATTCATCACAAACGTATCGTTGACGGAGATACAAATAATATCATCGACGCCATTACCATTAAATGTTTTTGCCAACTCGTTATAACGTGGTAAATGGCTAGATGAGCAAGTTGGTGTAAATGCCCCCGGCAAGCTAAAAACCACCACGGTTTTATTGCTGAATAACTCATCGGTTGAGACATCTTTCCATTCGTTATTTTGACGAGTATGGAATGTTACTGTTGGTATACTTTGGCCTTCTTTATTGCTTAACATGGTAATTTACCTCGTTGGGATAATGATTAATTAATTGATGGGAAGTAGTTTAGGTGAATTATTACGATAAATAAAATTGATTAAATTTATTATATTGATATAGTTAATCTATTAATGATAAAACGTGCTTTTGATGGGAAATAAGATGCATTTACCAACAGTTAAACAACTACGTTATTTGGTTGCACTAAATGAAATAGGGCATTTTGGCAAAGCAGCAAAAGCCTGTTTTGTTTCTCAGCCCGCCTTTAGTATCGCAATAAAAGAGCTAGAAAACACGCTTAATGTCCAGCTTTTTGATAGAACCAATAAAAGTGTAACCATCACTTCTATTGGTCAACGTATTATTCAGCAAGCCCGGCTGTGTTTACGTGACGTAGAAAGTTTGCTTGAAATTGCCAGAGACTATCAGTCACCGTTAACAGGCATGTTAAAAATGGGTGTTATCCCAACGATTGCACCGTTTTTGTTGCCGAAAGTATTGCCAAAAATTCGAAAAAATTTCCCCCATTTGGAGTTGTATTTTAAAGAAGATCAATCTGAAAAAATTTATCATCAATTAATGAATGGTGAATTGGATATTTTACTCTTGGCATTGCCTTATGAGCTAAAAAATACCGAGCAGCTTACTTTATTTAAAGATCGGTTTATGTTGGCAAGCCGCGCTAAAAGTATATTGGTCGATGCTGAACATTATCAATTTAACAAACTTAATAGCGAAAGTATTTTATTACTGGAAGAAGGGCATTGTTTACGTGACCATGCCTTGTCGGCTTGCAAATTACGTAAACCAGACAAGATAAGCCGTTTTAGCGCGACCAGTTTATTCACTTTAGTGCAAATGGTTGAAAGTGATTTAGGCATTACCTTTTTACCTGAAATGGCAGTGGGTTCCGCCTTGTTACGGGGTACCAAAATCAAGCTCACACCATTGCAGGAAAACAGTTATCGTTCAATTGGTTTAGTTTGGCGCAGGGGAAGTGCTCGTTCAGAAGAATTTAAGCAGCTTGCTGAATTTATTCACCCTTAATATTCAAAGGCTTAACGTATCTATAGCCTTATAAATTACCTTAATATTCAGCTTATAGTGAGTGCTGTATAGTTGGCGTACTTTTTTATTAATACTGGAAAGAGATTAAAGCATTATTTCAGTGTTTGCCGCTTTTAAAATGACGAAACATGTTACCAACTTTTTATAAAAGCACGGTGCATGACCCACAAATGAGGATACACAGGATGATTAAACCAATAGGTTCCGATGAGTTACAACCACGTTTTGTTGCTGATAAAGCCGAACGTGAAAAATTAATAGCAGAAGCTGAAACATTGCCATCAGTCACGATTAGCTCACAGGCTGCAGGTAATGCAGTAATGATGGGCGGTGGTTACTTCAATCCACTCAAAGGTTTTATGAATGTTGCTGATGCAATGGGTGCTGCTGAAAAAATGACTTTAACAGATGGTTCATTTTTCCCTGTACCTGTTTTATGCCTGTTAGAAAATGCCGATGCCATTGGCGATGCAAAACGTATCGCACTGCGTGACCCAAATGTAGACGGTAACCCGGTACTGGCGATTATGGACGTTGAGGCCATCGAGCAGGTGTCTGATGAACAAATGAAAATCATGACCGATAAAGTTTACCGCACTGACGATGCAGAACATCCGGGTGTGGCGGCATTCAATAGTCAGGGACAAACAGCGGTTTCAGGTCCTATTCAGGTTCTCAACTACAGCTACTTCGATAAAGACTTTGAAGGTACTTTTAAAACAGCAGTAGAAATTCGTAATGAAATTGCAGAACGTGGCTGGAAAAAAATTGTTGCTTTCCAAACTCGTAACCCTATGCACTTAGCACACGAAGAATTATGCCATATGGCAATGGATCGTTTGGGTTGTGATGGTCTGGTGATTCACATGCTTCTTGGCAAATTGAAAAAAGGTGATATTCCTGCCGATGTACGTGACAACGCTATTCGTAAAATGGTTGAACTGTACTTCCCTGAAAATAGCGCAATGGTGACCGGTTACGGTTTCGATATGCTCTATGCCGGTCCTCGAGAAGCTGTTTTACATGCTTACTTCCGTCAAAACATGGGTGCTACCCACTTTATTATTGGTCGTGACCATGCGGGTGTGGGTGACTACTATGGTGCTTTCGATGCGCAAACTATTTTTGATGATGAAGTACCTGCTGGCGCAATGGCGATTGAAATCTTCAAAGCGGATCACACTGCCTGGTCCAAGAAATTAGACAAAGTCGTGATGATGTGTGAAGCACCTGATCATGAAAAAGACGATTTTGTTTTATTATCCGGTACTAAAGTACGTGAAATGTTAGGTAACGGCGAAGCGCCACCTAAAGAATTTTCACGTCCTGAAGTGGCTAAAATCTTAATTGACTATTACCAGTCACTTTAATTTAAGTTTTAGGTCATATAGAAAAAGCCGAAGCAGTTTCACTGCTTCGGCTTTTTTATTTCTTCCCGTTAATGAGTATTGTTGGAATTTCTTATGTTATTCCAATCAATGCACGTTATTTGAACATTAAATTCCTACTAACATACAAATTATTTGTAACTAAATTATTGAATTGTGTTTAATAATTGAATGCGCTACATTCAAATTAATACCTAAGGAGAGGGTTATGAAAACATTTAATTTTTTTATTGTTATGGGCGTTTTACTCCTACCTTTACAATCGGCATCAGCTAAACAACGGAATAATGTTATTATCCCTAAAGCAGGGGTCTATGAAATGGATAATGCGGCGACGGCTGGTTATCGTTTTGACACGAAGTCGGACAATGTTTTAGGTTTTGAATATGAATACCATTTTACCAATGGCTTAACGATTGGTGCTGAACACATGTATTTCGAGAATTCTTTTGTTGGTAATAATTTAAATCGAAAACTTAAGGTAAATGTGGCGTTCTTTGATACAAAATATTATTTTAACTATAACGTAGGTTCACATTGGTTACCTTATGTTGGCTTAGGTGCCGGTTATGCCTTTGGTCGTGACAACGATAACCGTGTTGACGGTTTTGCCTATCAGATTTTCGCAGGTATCGCGTATCAATGGGAGCGCATCGGCGTTTATATGCAATATAAGCAGATGGATTTAGAGGTTGAATCAAGCTTTCGTTTTATTAGCCCCAGTACTTTTAATAAGTATGATTTGTCCGGCAAGGGTTTTTTTGCAGGCATAAGCATAAAGTTATAAAATATGGTTATTATTTAAGCTGCGAATAATAGTGGTAACACTAATAATTCAGGTTTATCCAGAGTGTTTGCTAATGATGTAGTTATTTAGCAAGGATCAAACATTTAAGTCTCAGAGATAACGTTTGATAACTTAAAATTAAACATCCATGTAGGCCCTGTTCTATGATATTGAGCAGGGCTTTTTTATGTTAAACAAGGAGCAGTTATTCAACAAACAAAGGTATCGGGCAATCCAATGTGTTTGCAATAGCGCGCATTAATTCTTTTTCTTGTGCTGAATAGTCATTGTCTTGGGTCATGCAAATAAGGCAGGCTTTGAGCAGTCGGGGTTTTTGTAATGGTTTAAGCAACGCTAGTTTGTCGATAGCGGTTTCAAGGGTATTAAAATTTATTTGTTCGCGTGGCAGTAAGGTTAAGTCTTTTATTTGTAATTCCTGTTGCGCGGCGGATAAGGTTGCCTCAATTTGTGCTTTGTCGGGTTGGCAAACATAAATCAACATACTCATTAACACGTTAATGTGTTTTTTAACGCTGCGGAGCGAACCATACTTTGCTATTTTTTTATAAGCCTGGTTTTTTCCTGTTTTTGCTGAACCCAGTTCTTTTTCCAGATTATGGAATAAAATTTTCTGAAGCGACCACTCAAAAATATCCACTCTATCATCGGCAGTAATCAGACTGTTTAGGTTTTCTTTAAATACTTGATACTGGCTTTTTGATAACCGGCGTAAAACAGGTAAAGCAATATCGATTAAAGGCAAACGAAATTTAACATCAAGTTGGCTTATAGTTTTGAATAATTTACAGCTAAGTTCATATACGCCGCTATCTGCAAATTCTTTCAGATGCTGGAATTGTTTTTGTTGTATGTCAGGATTTTTATCGATGATTAAACAATAAATAACGGCGCGTGCCGCATAGGGTTCGTGTAGAGCCTGACGAATATTATCGGGAATGTCATTAATTAAAGTGGCTGCATAGTTTAATTGTGTTGCGTCTGTTTGGCCGATGCTATTGAGTATTTCATTGATAATCATTGCACCCATGACGGTTTTGGTCATTTTATCCTTGCGTGCTTTTTGTTGTTCTTTTTTCGAGGTTGAGGTGGTGCCTTTGTCGGTTAGCTCGTCTATTTCGTGTGTAACAGGTTCAAAAATTCCATTCCATGTTGAGTCGATGCGTTTAATACGTACTTCCAATGGGGGGTGAGTTGCCGACAAAGAACCCAACATGGATGGTACGCCGCTACTAAAATAAGCATGGCTCATCGAAGGGGCTTCGGGTGTTTCCAACTCAGACCCGGCAGCATAACCGCCGATTTTCTTTAATGCACCTGCAATACCGTCTTTGTTGCGGGTAAATTGTACTGCTGATGCATCTGCAAGAAATTCACGTTGGCGGCTCACCGATGCCTTGATTAAATTACCAAAAAAAGTGCCGGCATAACCGATAACAATCAAACCAATGCCAAGCCCAAAAATAGGAGCTGCATTTTTACTGTTACCACGAGCAGAACGTAAAACAAAATAGCCAATTAAACCTAATAGCAAGATGCCATGCAAGATACCGATTAAACGAATATTTAAGCGCATGTCGCCGTGCGCAATATGGCTGAACTCATGTGCTATCACACCTTGTAGCTCTTCGCGGCTTAAAAAAGCAATCGTCCCTCGAGTGACGCCGATGACGGCATCACCGGGTGAGTAGCCTGCGGCAAAGGCATTAATGCCTTCTTCGCCTTCGAGCAAATAAACCTGTGGCACAGGCATACCCGAAGCAATCGCCATTTCCTCTACTACATTGAGTACCTTACGTTCGTGCAAATCGTGAGTACTTTGTTCTATAAGGTGGCCACCCAACGATTCGGCGACCGTGGTACCGCCACCGGATAAGGACATGGTTTTGTAGGCGCTGCCCCCCAGAATAACGACGGATACGAGCGCACCAATGGTTAAAAAAGTACGCCAGTCAAATTGAGTGGCTACCGAGTTAAGCGTTATTCCTTGTTGTCCTGTGCCGAGAAAGCCGAATAGCAACATGGCTAATAAATTAGTAATAACAATGAGCCCGATAACGGCTAATGCAAAAAAGATAATCAGACGTCGAGTATTATTTTGTGCCGTATCTTGTGACTGAAAAAAATCCATAAGTTAAATACCATTCATACATTACGATAGAAGAATTAAAAAGAAACTTTGGGGGCTGCCTGCATTTCTTTACTGTCTTCAAATTCAAGTAAGGTCGCATCCTGAGCATGGCCAAAGCTGGTAGCAAGCACCACTTGAGGGAAGCTTTGTTTGTAAGTGTTATAGGCCATAACTTGATCGTTAAAAGCCTGACGGGCAAAGCCGACTTTGTTTTCAGTAGAAATGAGTTCTTCGCTGAGCTGCATCATGTTCTGGTTAGCTTTTAGGTCAGGGTAGGCTTCCATTACCATACTGAATTTACCCATTGCTCCGGTTAGCGCACCTTCTGCCCCCATTAATGATTTCATCGCGTCAGGGTTACCGGGGTTGGCGGCGGCAGCGGCTAAACCACTGGCTGCGGTATTACGTGCAGCAATAACGGCTTGCAGGGTTTCGCGTTCATGCTTCATATACCCTTTAGCGGTTTCAATTAAATTTGGAATTAAGTCATAGCGACGTTTTAACTGAACTTCAATTTGTGCAAAACCGTTTTTATAACGGTTTCGTAAATTAACCAGTTGGTTATAAATCGATACGATATAAAACACGATAATAACGATAATAACAAGAAAAATAATAAGCGAAGTGTCCATGTGATTCCTCTATATGTCGATGTCAATTAATGAGTGTCGTTTCCCTGTTACGGGTAGGCTCGATTCCAGATTGTAACAGGCTAGAATAGTAGAGATCGTTTAATAATAAAAACTAACTCAATTTAAAACCGGGGTCAAAATTTAGACTCAATTATAGTGAGTTATGGTTGTTTATCGATCAATTTTCTGTGAGATGCTGTTTTCTTGTTGTGTATTAATTATTTCTGATTTGCTTAAATCATTAGATTTAGATTTATTTTGTCTGATAATTTGGATGACATATTCCCCATAAATTTTTAAATATGCCTATAATTTACTTGTATGGTCGAAAATAATTTGGTTAAATAGTGATCAATTTAGTCGTTATCGTTTATTTCCTTATCCCCAAGTTAATTTTTGACAAACGCAGTGAATAGGCATGGAAAGCCTGTTGTTCTTAAATTGTGGGGGTGACTATTGTGCAGTGCTTTTCTGTTTTTATTAAATTGTTCCAAAATAATCATTTTGGGAACAGTGGCCCAGGTATTAAATCCATTTCGGTAATTGTTTCTTCTTCGCGTGTTTTGCATTGAATATCCAGACGCATAGTTCTCAGATTGCAGTGCGTATTTGTGTCGGTTTTGTATTGGTGGTTCTATTAATGGTGGCTTTGACTTTTGTGGGCTTAAGTCATATCGCACAGGTTAAGTCACAAATGGAACATATTGTGGAAAACAGTGACGTTAAGATAGAGCTCGCACAGGTGATGCACAATGCCTTACAAGAACGTGCTTTGGGTATGCACCTGATAGCTGTTTTAGATGATGAATTTCTAAAAGATGATGAGTTTATGCGCTTTAACCATTTTGGGGCAGAATATTATGGGGCACGTAAAAAATTGGAAGCACTTTCAACTACGCCAAAAGAACTGGCTATTTTGGCCAATATTCGGCGATTAACCCGGCAAACACAGCCGGATGTGAATGCGGTGGTTCAACTTGGGCTGGAAAACAGCAATCAACAGCTTATTCTGGATAAAATTCGTAAACAGGCCATTCCAAAACAACGATTAATATCAGTGGAAGTGGCTAAGTTGGTTTCTTTACAGCGTTCACAAGCAAAAGCAGCACTGGTTAATGCACAGGTATTGTACAAAAATGCACGTAATTTAATGATTTTACTCGGTAGTTTAGCGGTTTTATTGGGAATATTTATTGCTATTTTTGTTGTTCGTCGAGTTATGATACAGGCCAGTGTACTCGAACATCAGGCCTTACATGATGATTTAACGGGTTTAGCCAACCGTGTGTTATTTCATGACAGATTAAAAAAAGCGATTACCCGCAGTCAGCGACAAGCGGTTCCCTTCTCTATTATTCTATTGGATCTGAATCGCTTTAAGCAGGTTAATGATATGCTCGGCCATCATGTCGGTGATTTATTGTTACAGGAAGTTGCCCGCCGCTTAAAAGGCTATGTGAGAGAAATGGACACAGTCGCGCGGTTAGGCGGGGATGAGTATGTGCTTATTCTTGAATCTCTATCACCTGAAAGAGCAACCCAGCTAGCGGAGAAGTTAGCGGTAGTTATTGCCCAACCTTTTCTACTTGCTGGTCAGGAGATTGATGTAGGTGTCAGCATGGGTATCGTCTCTTACCCCGTGCATGGGCAGGATTGTATGACCTTAATCAACCGTGCCGATGCGGCAATGTATGAAGCCAAGCGCAAAGGGCTGCCTTATTTTTGTTATACCGATCATATGGTAAAACGAAATAAAGGAATGGTCGTTGATTTATAGCGGGTTTTGAATACGGACAAAAATCAATCAAGTCTGGCTTGGAGACAATTCCTTCGAGTTCGCTCCACCCTTACTTTCCCAAAATGTATAAAATATACAAAAAACGCAATAAATTTAAAGTTGCGCTTTTCCCCTGCCGATATAGTTGAGGTAACAGTTAGGAGTTTTATATATGAAGGACTTTATTTCTGAGTTAAGCAATGAAGGTAGGTCAAAATGAAAAAAATAAACCTCACCATCAAACACAAATTTATATTGGCCGGGGGGGCTTGTTTTTGTCTCGATGCTAAGCATTCTTGCCTTGGGGCAGTTTACCTCTAAAGAATTGAAAGTTTTCGGGAATGTTCGTTTAGACATCAGTGAAATTAAGTATGGTATGTTGATGCTGCGTCGTAATGAAAAGGATTTTCTTGCGCGTAAAGATATAAAATATAAGGTTAAATTTGAGAAGAATATATCAGTATTGCAGAACCAAGTTGGTGCGTTAACGGCTGCGCTCAGCGAAGCTGGATTGGAAAAAGGTCCGGCTGAAATATTAAGTACAACACTCAGCCGTTTCGATGATAGTTTTAATAGTGTAGTGAGCTTGCAACAAAAGATAGGCTTAAATCCCAAAGATGGTTTGTACGGCAGTTTGCGTAAAGCCGTTCATCAGGCAGAAAGCGAAATTAAGACGCTAGGTGATCAACGTTTGCGTGCCGATATGTTACAACTACGTCGTAATGAAAAAGATTTTATGCTACGCCAAAACCTTAAATATCTCGATAAATTTAAAAAAAATATCAGCATTTTTAATAGTGACCTTGCTGATAGTGAAAGCTCTCCTGATGAAAAAGGCAAACTACATGAGACGATGGGACGGTACCGTAATCGCTTCCTTGATTTAGTGAAAATAAATCAGGAGAAAGGCCTTAATAGCAATGAAGGCCTAATGGGTAAAATGCGCACCTCTGTGCATCAAACCGAAACCGTGCTAGATAAATTAAATAAAGAATTAAATACGTCGATCGAATCTGAGATCGGTGGTCTTGATCATTTAATGACGACAACCGTTCTGATTGCATTGGTACTTACGATTATAGTGGCCGGGATTATTGGCTGGATTGCGTGGGGTATATTACGCCCGATGGAAACCCTTGCATCTACCATGACGCAAGCAGCGGCCGATAATAACCTGAGCTTGCGGGTGCCGGTCAGTACACAAGATGAGATTGGCGAGACTGGGTTGGCTCTGAATAGCATGTTGGATAAATTTCAGAATATCGTTAGTCGGGTGAATGGGTCGGCAACGGAAATGAGTGCGGCTGCCGAGAAACTGTCGATGGTAACTCGGGAAAACACGACAGAAATTCATAAACAAAACTCCCAGACAGATCAAGTGGCTACCGCTATTACCGAAATGTCAGCGACCGTGCAGGAAGTGGCTCGTAATGCGGGTGAGGCTGCTGAATCTGCCAATGAAACCATGAAACAGGCTGATACTGGCCTTCATGTGGTTAACGCTGCGATTCAATCAATGGATGTACTGGCGGCTGAAATTAAAGAGGCCAGCACGGTGATTACCAAGTTAGAAGAAGATGGAGTAAAAATTGGTGCTGTGTTGGATGTGATCCGAGGTATTGCTGAGCAGACCAATTTGTTGGCACTCAATGCGGCTATTGAAGCTGCTCGTGCAGGGGCGCGGGTTTGCCGTGGTTGCGGATGAGGTTCGTACTCTGGCTTCACGTACGTAAGAATCTACCCAAGAAATTCAGCAAATGATCGAAAGCTTGCAATCGGGTACACAAGCCGCCGTTGGTGCTATGGATTCTAGCCGTAATCAGGCGCAGTTAGGGGCGGACAAAATCTCGGATGCCGGTACGGTGTTAGGGACTATCGTCAGTAGCATTACCCATATTAATGACATGAATACACAAATCGCTAGCGCAGCGGAAGAACAGAGTTCTGTGGCTGAAGAAATCAATCAAAATGTGGTGAAAATCAGTGAAATTGCTGTTAGTTCGGCAGCCAATTCAGCGCAGACTCAAAATGCCAGTGAAGGCTTGTCACGTTTGTCGGTGAGCTTACAAAATCTAGTGTCTCAGTTTAAAGCTTAAAAAATAATTTTTGTGTGAGGTGGATCTGTTCATGCTGCACCGATGTACCGTGTTGTATAACTTTAATCTTATTTTACTTGAATGGAGAAGTCGCCAAGATGGCTTGCTGTGTTTAAAATAATGGATTAAATTTTTATTGGCTAGTATTACTAAAACCATGCCAAGGTTATTAAAATTAATGATCTTTAACAATATGAGTAACTTACACTCACTGCTTCTCTGGTATTTATCCACTATAAATTCAACTTATGCTAATCATTGTAATATTATGGTTTTAAAGAGAAAAACCGCTTTATTTTACGTGTAAAAGTAGCTAAATTAGCCATCCCTAGAATTCTGTAGTCAGATCTATTTTCATGGAGTCTATCGTGGTCGTAGGGTTTAAGTTGCCTTGCTGCCAAATCACCCGATTTCGTAGAAAGTCAGCTTGAATATATTAGGAATTAATATTGCCTGAGCAGGTGTATTTGTTGAGGCGATTAAACAAAGTTTTAAACTTAGTTAACTAAAAAAATGTAAAGAAGAAAGGAGTAGTCATTATGCCTACATTTGTACGTACAGATAAATGTGATGGGTGCAAAGGTCAAGATAAAACGGCCTGCATGTATATTTGCCCACACGATTTAATGAAATTAGACAAAGACGGTTCTGAAACTGGTCATGCGATGAAAGCGTATAACCAAGAACCAGAGCAATGCTGGGAATGCTACAGCTGCGTTAAGATTTGTCCTCAACAAGCAATTGAATGTCGTCACTATGCCGACGTTGTACCTTTAGGCGGTTCTGTTCAGCCTTTACGTGGTACTGACTCAATTATGTGGACTATCAAGTTCCGTAACGGCACTATGAAGCGTTTCAAATTCCCAATTCGTACTACTCCAGAAGGTTCTATCGATCCTTACGGTGGTAAACCAGAAGCGGACATGAGCAAAATCGAAGAAAATATGTTTTTTGTTCAACACAACGGCTACCGTGCCGGCGATCCAAGCGAACTTATCTGCAAGTAATTCCAGCTATAAGCATCGTTTGATAATAAATTTAAATATTAGATAGAGGAAATTAAGATGGCCGAATTTGGTAATCCTGATGTAATCGAAGAAGAGATTGATATCCTTCTTATTGGCGGCGGCATGGCTTGTTGCGGTACAGCGTATGAACTACCACGTTGGATCGAAGCTTCAGGCGAAAACGTTACAGTTAAACTCGTTGATAAAGCAGCAATGGACCGTTCAGGTGCTGTTGCTCAAGGTTTATCAGCAATCAATACCTATATTGGTGACGAACAAGATCCAGCGGATTATACTCGTATGGTTTCAAATGACCTTATGGGTATTACTCGTGACGATTTAGCGTACGATTTAGGTCGTCACGTAGATGAATCAGTTCATTTATTTGAAGAATGGGGTTTGCCTATCTGGAAAACTGACGAAAACGGCGAACGTTTCGACGGTTCTAAAGGTATGCCTTCATTAGCAGACGGCGGTAAACCTGTACGTTCTGGTAAATGGCAAATCATGATTAATGGTGAGTCTTACAAATGGATTGTTGCTGAAGCGGCTAAAAAAGCCCTCGGTATGGAAAACATTGAAGAACGTATTTTCATCGTTAAATTAATCAACGACAAAAACGACCCTAGCCGTATTGCTGGCGCGGTTGGTTTTTCTACTCGTAACCACACTATCCACGTCTACACTGCTAAAGCAATTCTTCTTGCTGCTGGTGGTTGTGTAAACATCTTCCGTCCACGTTCAGTGGGTGAAGGTACAGGTCGTGCCTGGTACCCAGTTTGGAATGCGGGTTCAACGTATACAATGGCTGCTGAAGCCGGCGCTGAATTAACATTGATGGAAAACCGTTTTGTACCAACTCGTTTCAAAGATGGTTACGGTCCTGTTGGCGCATGGTTCTTGTTATTTAAAGCACAAGCAACTAACGCTTTTGGCGAAAAATACATGGTTCGTAACAAAGACATGCTGAATGATTATCCTCCATACGGTCAAGCGGCTGTTCCTGCATCTTGCTTACGTAACCACTTAATGCTGAAAGAAATGAAAGAAGGTCGTGGTCCAATTTATATGGATACTGTGACTGCACTTGCTAACTTACGTGAAACATTATCGCCACGTGAAGTAAAACATCTTGAAGCTGAAGCATGGGAAGATTTCCTTGATATGTGTGTTGGCCAATGTGGTGTTTGGGTTGGTGAAAACATTGAACCAGAGAAGAAAAACTCTGAATTAATGCCTACCGAACCATACCTGTTAGGTTCTCACTCTGGTTGTTGTGGTATCTGGACTTCTGGTCCTACTGATGTTGGCGCACCTACAACTGAAGGTTTAGGCGAAGGTATTCCTGAGCATCTTCCTTCTGGTTGGAACTGGGGCTACCGTGGTATGACTACTGTTAACGGTTTATTCACAGCTGGTGATGGTGTTGGTGCTTCTGGCCACAAATTCTCTTCAGGTTCTCATGCTGAAGGCCGTATGTGTGCTAAATCAATGCTTAAATATGTACTTGATAACAAAGACTTTAAACCTGAATTAGATACTTCAGTTGAAGACTTAGTTGAAGCTGTTTACAAACCAGTTCGTACTTTCCTTGAACATAAAGACTACACAACAGCGATTGATGTTAATCCTCATTACATCACGCCTAAAATGTTCCAATTCCGTTTACAAAAAATTATGGATGAGTATGTAGCGGGTGTTGCGACTTACTACCAGACTAACGCAGAAATGATGAAAGTTGCTGGTGAGAAGCTGGACATGATGAAAGAAGATGCTGAAAAAATGCGTGCGAAAGACCTTCACGAATTACTTCGTGCTTGGGAAAACTTCCATCGCTTAGTGACAGCTGAAGCACATTTGAAACATATCGAGTTCCGTCAAGAATCTCGTTACCCAGGTTTCTACTATCGTACAGATAAAAACTTTGTCGATGAAGAAAACTGGCATTGCTTCGTAAACTCAATTTACAACAAAGAAACGAAAAAATGGACATGCTTCAAGCGTGCTCACGTTGATTTGGTTGATAAATCAAAATTATTTAAGTAAGCACTTTACTTAATTAATTGAGTTAAAGAACCCGAGTTGCCGTAAAAGGCACTCGGGTTTTTTATGCCCGTTTCTTATCTTTACGGGCACTTATGATGTTTTTCCAACAGCTTGGTACATAACTTGATACACGTTCCGCTATGATCTCGGCACCAACCCTAAAGGATAAGTGCCCGTAAAGATAAGAAACGGGCAAACCCTAAAGGATAAGTGCCCATAAAGATAAGAAACGGGCACTAAATCATATTTAAAAGTTCTTCGTTTGGCTTTGGGTTGGTTAAGTGATTAATGTAATTAGACAGTGTTTTAATAGAAACAATTAAAATCACTTCTAATATTTGTTGTTTGCTAAAGCCTGCATTCATAAAATCATTAATCTCGTCTTCACTTGGTCTGCCTCGGCTTTTTGTTATGGCTGTTGCAAACTGAACCAGGGCTCGGTCTTGTGGGTCACTAATTTCAGACTGTGCAATGGTGCATGATAGGGTATTAGCATTTGCATTACTCATTTTGCCGATAGCATGGTGGGCTGTGGAGCAAAATTCACATTCATTTTCAACGCTTACAGCAAGCAGGGCTATTTGCTGTTGTGCCGGTGTGAATGATGTTTTAGAAACAAGATCATTTAAGTTCAAATAGGCTTGTAAGGTGGTAGGGGCTTCTGCCATGTATGCAAACAAGTTTGGGATAAAACCATATGTTTGCTGGATGCCACTAAAAATTTCTTTTACTTCATCCGTTGCATTTTCCGGGGTGTAAAAAGTAAAGCTTGCCATAATATCTTCCTCGTTGTTATTGATTATAAGATCTTAGTACGTATAATCTGTACTATGAATGACTTAAATAACGAAATAAATGCTTTAAAGTCCAGTAATGATGCTTTTTCACAGGTGCTTCAGCTTTTAAAACTTGATGTGGATATTTATCACAATGCAAAGGTTTGCGGTAACTGGCGCATAGATGAGCATACATTAGGCGCGACCTGTTTTCACATTGTCACACTGGGAAGTTGCCTGTTAGATGTGCCTGAGCATTTTAAGGGCACACTGGAATGCGGGGATTTGGTTATTTTTCCACGTGAGTTGACGCATACTATGTTGCCGCAAACAAAGTTGAGTGGTGAACAGCAGCATCTAGGTTTTAAAGAATCAGAAACAATGGATGGTACGGGGCTTTTATGTGGTGAAGTACGGTTTGAACACCAAGGCTACCGCACCTTGTTGGATGCGCTGCCCCCTGTCTTTATCATTCGATGTCATGAGTCTGAGGGGTGGTTGAAATCTTTATTGAATATGATTGTTTTTGAAAATATTCAGGCAGCGCCGGCATCGGGTGTTATCTTTAATCGCTTATCTGAATTACTTTTTACTTATGCTGTACGGCAATATTTATCAACAAATGCAGATGAAGTTGGTATTTTGGCTATTTACGGGCATGCACGGTTAGCCAAAGCCGTTAATGCCATTCATAAAATGCCGGATAAAGATTGGACGCTTGATTCTATGGCAGCACAAGCCGCTTTATCGCGTAGCAGCTTTGCGGAAACGTTTAAAAAAGTCAGTGGCTGGACGGCCGGCCAGTATCTTTATTGGTGGCGTATGCAACTGGCTTGGTCATTACTCAGAAATGGTGAAAATATAAGTCAAGTAGCAGGAAAAGTTGGTTACAAATCTGAATCAGCTTTTTCGCGTGCTTTTAAAAAAGAATTTTTGGTTTCGGCAGGGAAAGTACGTAGGGGAATAGAGCAACAATAACCGGATTCATGACTTGAAAGGGGGTAACTCAATCCTTGAGTTGAGGGGGGGGAATTCATTCTGCGATTAAATTTCTTATGCTGCGTGTTTCGCTTTTGCTTCTTTAGCCGCCTTAACCTGATCGGCATCGTAAGCTGCACCCGACCACATCATATCGTAAGCAATTTCTTCATTACCGTTTTCGCAAAGTTCGAGTACTTTTTCGAACAAAGGCTGGAACGTTTCAGATTTATGCGACTCTTCATGTTCTGCAAAGCTTTTCCAGAAAGTAATGACGAGGGCTTCTTTGTCTTTCATTGGGCTATCGACAGCCTGTCCAACGGTTGAACCTTCGTTTGATATTCTGCCGGTGTTAAGGGCAACAAAGCCACCGACGAAACCGGTTTCTGAATGATAGGTTTTAACGTTTTCACACAGGAATGCAACCCGTTCCTGTAATTCATCGATAGTGTATTCTGGTTTTAAAACAACACGGTTAATGGTAACAATACCGTCTGCTGGAAAATTTTTAATTAATGACATAATGGACACCTCTATAAATTAGTAAATCATTATTTACTAATATAAGGATCATTATTAATAAAATCAAGCCTTGAAAAAGAATTTTTTATGACATCTATAAGATATTGTTTTATATAAAGATAATAATTTTTATATCCTTGTAATTATTAGGCTTTTATAGTTTGTCCCAAATTTCTTTTATTTGCTTGGCCAATTCCATTGGGTCAAAGGGTTTGGCGATAACATCAGTGGCTCCTAGGTCGCGCAGGGCTTGCACTTCCAAAGGCTGCACTTTTGCGGTTAAAAAGATAACGGGTGTGACTAAGAAGGCAGGCATTTTACGTATTTCTTTAAGTGTAGTGGGGCCATCCATCTCTGGCATCATAACGTCTAGCAGAATTAAGTCAGGGTTAAACTCTGCAATGGTGCTGATGGCCTCATTGCCACTGCTACAAATTTTAGTGGCAAATCCACCCACCGATTTAAGTGCAACCTGAGCAATTGCCCGGATATCGGCTTCGTCTTCCACATAAAATACTTTGTTTAAGGTTTTTTGTATTTGTGTCAATGAATAAAAGCTTATTGAAACCGTATAGGCAAATCAGCACGATAGTGTGCTTCTTTCATTACTTTAAACGTGCAACGGCTAAATTACTGTAAATACAGAAATAAAGAGCTAGGCCCCCGCCTAATATTAAGCAGTAATGTTGGCTTCGCTTGAGACAGGCGTTTAAAGTCCTGCAAATTCTTTATCGGGTTTCGATTCACCGAGGTGATCACATCATTTTTACGCAAACCGGCCTGCCATGCCGGACTACCCCGTTGAATATTTGAAATAATAACCCCGCTAAGTCGTCGGTAAAGTGAGACATTTTTAGTGAGATTCATAAATGTCGCACCTTTCAGCCGTGAGTGCGTGGCGGTCAGTTGGCGAAGACCCGGTTCGCCTTCTATTTTAGCGATAAGTGTTTGTTGCTGGCCTTTGCGTAAAATAACCAGCTCAACCTGCTCACCAATGCGAAGTAAGCCGACTTTATTGCGTAAGGTGGAGGCGTTTCTAACCGGTTTATTATTAATCCGTATTACGATATCACCGGCTCGCAAGCCTGCCTTATAGGCCGGAGAATCAGGGTCAACCTGTGTAATAACTGAACCTGTGTTGTTATTGGTAGGGCTAAAACCGAATGCCTTTGCAAGCTCGGGGCTTAAGTCCTGGGCTTGCGCGCCTAACTGGCCTCGTTGCACTTCACCGTGGTCGATCAGTTGCTGCATAATAGCGCGTGCCATATTAATCGGTATCGCGAAACCAATACCCACATTGCCGCCACTTTTCGACAAAATGGCAGTGTTAATTCCAATCAATTTACCGTTTAAGCTGACGAGTGCGCCGCCGGAATTACCCGGGTTAATCGAAGCATCGGTCTGGATAAAGTCTTCATAACCTTCAATGCCTAAACCACTTCGGCCTAATGCACTAACAATGCCGGAAGTGACGGTTTGCCCAAGACCAAAAGGGTTGCCGATCGCTATCGCAAAATCACCCACACGCAGTTGGTCAGAGTCGGCCAGTGGTAAAGCGGTAAGCTTTAAGCCATCGGTTGGGATAACCTGAATAACGGCAATGTCGGTTGCGGGATCGGTGCCAATAAGTTTGGCTCTTAAGTGATGGCCGCTTTTAAAGGTAACATCAATAATATCGGCTTTATCGATAACGTGGTTATTGGTGAGTATATAGCCTTTTTCTGCATCCACGACCACGCCGGAACCGAGGCTTTGTGTATGACGTGTTCGTGGCTGATTAGGGACTGAAAAAAAACGTCGAAAGAAAGGGTCGCTTAATAAAGGGTTTTGTTGAATGCGAATGGTGCTACTGGTTGCAATATTAACAACCGCTGGCATGGTGCGCTCTAGCATGGGTGCGAGTGATGGCAGGCGGTTACCCTGACTGTCTAAAAGGGGTAAGGCTGCATGGGCATTAACAAACACAAACAGAGTTAAGCTGAGTATCAGCAAAAAATGAAAGTGGAAGTATGGATAACTTTTTTGTAGTGGATATGGGTTGGTTTTATAGCAGAATTTATGTGGAGTTTTCACTTTTTACGACCTGTCCTAATTTTCTTTCAATTTAAAGATTAGATGTAAATAGTCCGTGAAGTTTCAATAAAAGAAAAAATATATTGTTAAAAACAAAAGCACTTGTCACCGTTAATAAACAGTGGCAAGTGCCTATTGATACTATCACACTAAAATGAAGATTAATGTTCTACTTTAATTTTACGAGCTTGCAATTTGGCGTGTTTGGGAATGGTTATCCGTAAAACACCATTGTCGCATTTAGCGTTAATTCTTTCGGCATCGGCTGTATCTGGCAAGCTAAAACGGCGATAAAATTGGCCGTAACTGCGTTCGATACGTGTGTAGCCGTCATGATCTTCAGTTTTTTCGCTTTCGCGCTGGCCTTTAATGGTTAATAGGCCATTTTCCATGTGTACATCAATATCTTTTGGGTCAACTCCGGGAATATCGGCATGTAAAATAAATTCTTTGTCGGTTTCTTTAACATCAACCGCAGGCGTCCAGTCGCTGGTGACGACATTGCTTGCTGTGTGGGCATTAGGATCAAGCTCATGGCGGTGGTTAAAGAAACTGGTTAATTCTTTATTGAATTGGTCAGTATTCCAAGGTTGGTAACGTACTAAGCTCATTTTTGTTTCTCCTTGATTAATTAAATGAAATAACATCTGCATGTTATGAATGTAGGGTTGTCTTTTTTTAATACAAGAATTGAAAAAACTTTTTATTGTCCCCATTGGGACGAGTGACTCAATTTCAAGATAGATAAACGAAAAATAGGCGTTTTTGAAGCCAGAACAGCTGTTATATTGAGCACCTGTATTAGAAACACAATATATAGTAATTCTTGTATATTGTGGATGACCTGTGCATAACCCTGTGGACAAGTGGTTGAATCAATATGTTACGTTAAAGCCATATAAAACAACAACTTAAGTATTTCAAATAAATGACAATTAGTTATTGACGGGATCTCGCTTAAGGAGTAACTTTGTTTCAGCACACAAGATGTTGTGTTTGAGTAAAATGTTAGTTACTAAATGGCCGCCGCATCCTCAGTTTTAGCCACTAAAGTAAATAAAATCAATAATATAGATTAAATCCACGGAGATAGCCTAAGCCATGAGTCGCGCACCCTTGAAAGCAGTCAAAATAACCAATACCCATAACATCCCTTTTCAAGATGCCTCGCTCGATATTTGGGACAAAAAATACCGCCTAAAAAGCAAAGATGGCGACATTGTGGATCAAGACATTAGCGCGACCTATGCCCGGGTTGCCAAAGCACTCGCCGAAGTCGAAAAAAAGCCAAAACGTAAGCAGTGGGAAGAAAAATTTATTTGGGCTTTGCAGCACGGTGCCATTCCTGCGGGGCGAATTACCTCCAATGCGGGGGCGTTAGCGCACAAACCGGCCACTTCCACGATTAACTGCACCGTTTCCGGCACCATCACCGACTCAATGGACGATATTTTAGGCAAAGTGCATGAAGCCGGTCTGACACTCAAAGCCGGTTGTGGCATTGGTTATGAATTTTCCACCTTGCGAGGTAAAGGGGCGTATGTTTCTGGTGCCGGTGCCTATACATCGGGGCCGCTGTCGTTTATGGATATCTACGACAAGATGTGTTTTACCGTTTCCAGTGCCGGTGGTCGTCGAGGTGCGCAAATGGCCACTTTCGATATTGGTCATCCTGACGTAATGGAATTTATTAAAGCCAAACGTGAAGATGGCAGACTGCGTCAGTTCAACTTATCTCTTTTAATTACTGAAGAATTTATCAAAGCCGTACAAGACGATGCGCAGTGGCGTTTAGGTTTCCCGGTTAAAGAAAACGAAGTGGAACAGGACAACATTGACCTAACCAATACCGATGAAATTTACTGGCGTGAATGGCCGATTACCGATGGCTATGTCACCAACGATGAATGTCTGGTGGCTTGCAAGGTTTACAAAACCATTAAAGCAAAACGCCTGTGGGATATGATCATGACATCCACTTACGACTTTGCCGAGCCGGGTTTTATTCTTATCGATAAAGTTAACGAAATGAACAACAACTGGTTCTGCGAAAATATTCGTGCGACTAATCCGTGTGTAACAGCGGATACATGGGTACAAACTGTGGATGGTCCAAAGCAAGTCAACGATTTGATTGGTTCATCTTTTGTTGCTCAGGTCGATGGTAAGCCTCATGTGTCAGGTAACGAAGGTTTCTTTAAAACAGCAACTAAAGCGGTTGTTTGTTTGCAAACAACCGAAGGCTATCAGTTGCGTTTAACGCATGAGCATCGAGTTAGACGAGTAACGGATTTTACACGGCATAAAACAGAAACCGAATGGTGTACAGCCGGAGAGCTAAAACAAGGTGACCGTGTTTTATTAAATGACCATCGAGAACAAGCACAATGGAAAGGCGAATATACAAATGAAGAAGGGTATTTACTGGGTTTATTAGTGGGTGACGGAACGTTAAAAAAAGATGCAGCCGTCTTATCTGTATGGAAGCCAGCCGCCGTAGCAAATGGTGTAGATGCAATCCTCGCCGGTGGCGCGCAAGCCATTATGGCAGAAGCATTACGTGCAGCCGAAACTCTGCCACATCGTAGTGATTTTCAAGGTTGGTCAGAAATATCAAGTCGTAATGAATACCGTTTAAAGCTAGCCGCTATAAAACAGCTAGCGAATGAAGTCGGTATGCAAGCCGGCAATAAAGCGATTACTGCTCGAATGGAGCAAGCTTCGAGTCAATTTTATCAAGGTTTCTTGCGGGGCTTCTTTGATGCTGATGGTTCAGTTCAAGGGACTCAGGAAAAAGGTTTGAGCGTGCGACTGGCGCAGTCAGATTTACCACGTTTAGAAGCAGTGCAACGTATGTTATTACGTTTAGGTATTGCCTCTAAAATTTATAAAAATCGCCGCCCTGCTCAAACACAGTTGCTACCCGACGGTAAAGGTGGCATGGCCGAGTATGCAACAAAAGCACAACATGAATTGGTAATCAGTGGCGAAAACATACTTCAGTTTAGTTCACAAATTGGTTTTGCAGATACAGACAAAATGGAACACTTACAATTTGCTTTATCTAATTATAAACGTAAATTAAACCGAGAGCGCTTTGTTGCACGAGTTGAACGTGTCATTGAAGATGGTATTGAAGACGTGTATGACGTACAAGTTCCAGGTATTAATACGTTTGATGCAAATGGTTTACATGCTCATAATTGTGGTGAGCAGCCACTTCCACCTTACGGTTCATGCCTGTTAGGTTCGGTTAACCTCACCAAGTTCATTACCAACCCGTTTACCGAAAATGCTACTTTTAACTGGGACGAATTTAAAGAAGTCGTTAAAATTTTTACCCGTATGCTTGATAACGTTGTCGACATTAATGGCTTACCACTGGAAGGTCAGCGTGAAGCCATTTTAGATAAACGTCGTCACGGCATGGGCTTTTTAGGTTTAGGTTCTACCACTACCATGTTACGCATGAAATACGGTGAGCCCGATTCTGTTGAGTTTGCCGAACGCGTCAGCAAAGAACTCGCTTTAGCCGGTTGGGAAGCCGCGTTAGATCTGGCCAAAGAAAAAGGCCCCGCACCCATTATGACCCAAGAGTTTGAAGTTACCGCTGCCATGTTACGCCAACGTCCAGAAATGAAAAAAGACGGCATTAAAGTTGGCGACAAGCTCCCCGGTAAAGTACTGCATGCAAAATACAGCCGCTATATGCAGCGTGTAGCCGAAGTGGCACCGGAATTGGTCGATGAGTTATTGGAAGTAGGTGCACGTTTTACCCATCACTCATCCATTGCACCAACGGGTACTATTTCTTTGTCGTTAGCCAACAATGCCAGTAACGGTATTGAGCCTTCGTTTGCGCATCATTACTCACGTAATGTTATTCGTGAAGGCAAAAAAACCAAAGAAAAAGTCGATGTTTTCTCTTTTGAACTGCTAGCCTATCGTGAGCTTGTTAATAAAGAAGCCATGCCTTATACCGAGGACGAAAAAAATAAACTCCCCGATTACTTTATTGCCGCAGACGATATTACGCCAAAAGCACACGTTGACATTCAGGCCGCATCGCAAATATGGATAGACTCGTCTATTTCAAAAACAGCCAACGTGCCAACCGATTATAAATTTGAAGACTTTAAAGATATTTATATGTACGCCTACGAGCAGGGTTTAAAAGGTTGCACCACCTTCCGTTTTAATCCTGAAGCGTTCCAGGGTGTACTGGTGAAAGAACAGGATTTGGAAAACACAACCTATCGCTTTACCCTTGAAGACGGTAAAGAAGTAGAAGTAAAAGGTAACGAAGAAATTGAATACGATGGTGAAACCCATACTGCCGCCAATTTATTCGATGCCTTAAAAGAAGGGTATTACGGTAAATTCTGATTTTTTTATAAAACATTAAAGGTATCAGAGAATGCAATATTATCGTTTGAATACACCAGTAAAACGCAAGCCAACAACGCGGCGCATTCTGGTACTGGTTAATGCCATATTACTTGCCGGTTTGTTGTATGTGTTGGCCTTGCCGTTTATTTAAAACCGTTACACCAATAGGAGATAAAGGA
Source organism: uncultured Thioalkalispiraceae bacterium (assembly GCA_964472525.1). GTDB lineage: Bacteria > Pseudomonadota > Gammaproteobacteria > UBA6429 > Thiohalophilaceae > SZUA-37. The sequence continues at coordinate 32,222 of CAYYLL010000020.1, forward strand.
TGAATTATTTAACCTCACAATTTAAATTGTTACGTAATAGTTCCACCATTAATCTTTTATTCATATTAAACAGTGTGCTGGCGATTATTGTTGCCGTTACCATTGTTTTGCCGTTATTGAATATTATTAATCTTACTTAAATAAAGTAAAATAAAATATACAAGTTTGTGCAGTAATAATAAATTTATACGTTGTGCAAAAAATAAAAAGCGCAATAGCGCAGGAGAGAAAGAAACATGTCTATAAAAATCGACAGCCCCATTGTTGGTTATGCCGTTGCAAAAGAAGATGAAGATGACAAAGCCGCAGAGCAGGCACTGCAAGGCGAAAAGCAACCAGAAAATGTTATCCAGATGCACGAAAAGATTGAGCGCCCTGAAATGCTTATTGGCTCAACCTATAAAGTTAAAACACCTTTATCAGAACATGCTTTATATATCACCATCAACGATATTATTTTAAACCACGGTACCGAAAACGAACTACGCCGTCCATTTGAAGTTTTTATCAATTGCAAAAGCATGGATCACTTCCAGTGGATTGTGGCCTTAACAAGAATTATCTCAGCGGTATTCCGTAAAGGTGGCGATGTCACCTTTTTAGTCGACGAACTGCGTTCTGTGTTCGATCCGCGTGGTGGTTACTTTAAAAAAGGCGGCAAGTATATGCCTTCTATCGTTGCAGAAATTGGCGATTCTATCGAATGCCACCTGCGTATGATCGGCATGATCAAAGACGAAGGGTTAGATGAACATCAACAAAAATTGATTGATGAAAAACGGAAGCAGTTTGAAGGGGCGGTTGAACAGACGGGTGAAAAGGGGGAGGCTAAGGATTTTCCGGAATCTGCGCAGTTGTGTGGCAAGTGTTCGACTAAGGCTGTTATTAAGATGGATGGGTGTATGACGTGCTTGAACTGCGGCGACTCAAAATGTCAATGAGATAGCTTAGTTGTAAACTTAAGATTGACTCAGTCTTAGGTTAGTTGTATGTAGAAACCCTCTTAAATACTTGTTATTTAAGAGGTTTTTTTTATGCAACTAATAAAATTGGCCTGCCCACTACTTTCTATCTGTATATTTGCATAGTCATTAAAAGTGGTTATTAATATAGCCTTGGTTGTACATGGCTAAATTGCTATGAGATCAAATAGTTAATCACTTAGAACATAGTTAAATATACAGAGAGATTTGCATGAGCATTGATGTTTTACATGAATTAAATCTTTTCCAGATAGTATCCTTCAAGCTGGAAGGTAGAGTGCGTTATTTGTTTCGTGAAAAGAAGACGCTTATTCCAACCATGGCAATGTCAATATATGAAACACACTTAGACATGAGATCGCCTTCGCATAACACAGCGATTAAGGAATTAAGGAACATGGCATACCTTTACACATGGGCATCTCTAAATGGCATTGATCTGGATGAGTTGTTGTTGATGGGGAAAAATTTAAAACCAGCTTATGTACGTGCTTTTAGCTTTTGGATCCATAGCCAACAGTCGCGACAGGGTAAAAAGTTAGCATTAAAAACGTGTAATTCAATATTAACTGGTTGTGCTAGCGTGATTGTGTACTTTATGGAGCAGTACGGCGAGTTTGGGTTTGATGAAGGAGAATCTGGGACACAAGCAGCTATGCGTGGAGCTGCGATTACATCAGTTAAGTCTCAGTGGAACAACGAGAAAAAGAAAGATAAGAAAAAACCTATGGCGGATGATTTAAGCGAATCAGAGATAAAAACTATTAATTCATTTTTAAAGCCTAAGACTGAGCGTTTGATAGACGCAGAGCCTGTTACAGTCAGAAATTATTTGTGCTGGAGATTAATTATTGAATTCGGGTTAAGAATTGGTGAATTGCTTTCTTTACGTCTTGAGGATTGTCCTAGTAGAGGACAAGATTTCCTACGCATTGTGCGTATAGAAGAACGTGATTCAGATATCAATGACCCAAGAGCTAATCCTCCTCGACCGAAGACATTGGCACGTGATCTGGGTTTCTTAGTAGCTGAGACGCCGATTCCACGTTTAATTTCAGAATATATTTCACGTTGTAGGTTTAGGAGAGTCAAAAAAAATGGAAAGGTAGTCATCATGCATGTAATGGATGATCACCCTTTTTTGATAACTGCATTTGAGTCTGGGGAGCCTCTTTCTATTTCAGGTTTCGAAAAGATTGCCCATAAAATAAGAAAAGGAACAGGTATTAAAAGGTTCCACTGGCATCTAGGTCGGCATGCCTTTTTTAATCGAGCCTGGAGCGCAATTGCTGATAACCCTAACTATAAAGATCGTAAAATGGATCTTGTTTACTGGGGAGGTTGGGAGGATGAAAAAAGTTTACAGATTTACATCAATCGTGCACGTAGGAAACGTGCGAAGCATGTGATGAAATTATGGAATGAAAACAAAAACCAATGGAAGTCCTTACAATGAGTTATTCGGATAAATTCTACAATCCTGAGACGGGTCTCTGGCATGATGAAATTGGCTCTATTTTCATCAAAAATGAATTTAATCCAGAAATTCCGATTTGGCTCGATATTAGTAGAGAAGTTTGGTCTGTAAATTATTTAGGAAATAATTGCAGTATCGACTGGAATGAAATTGCACTGACAAATAAGTTTTTAGAACCATTTAAAGAAATTTTGAAAAAAAAACTCAGAAAGAATTCGGTTAGATATATTGACAAAGTCAGGTGTATGTTAAAGGCACTTGGAAGGATATTAGAAAAAAATATTACTTCTATAGAACATTTGGATATAAATGGTTGGTCTAATTTATGGGGTAAGATTAATTCATCTGATCGTATTTTTTTACGCGAATTTTTTATAGAAATGGCTAAACAGAACTTGGGTGGTATTAACAAGAATATTGCAATAGAGTTAAAAAGCTGGAAAGCAAGAAGTGATGTTAAACTTTTACGAAATGTACTTTCATGGAATGAACAAAAAGGTGCATTAACTAATGCAGAAACTGAAATTGTACGTCAGGAATTACTAAAGCCATTAAAGAACAATTTATCTGACTCGAAGCACGCTGGTCGAATATTGACATGGATAATGTTTGAGACATTAAAGCGTGGCGTTCAAATCACACAAATGCTCAATGATGATTTATATAATATTAAGAATGATTCCAGTGGAGTAATCGAGTGGATGCTAAAAATTCCTATGGCGAAACATCAGACAGGCATGGGCAGTCAATGGTGGCCAATTTCAGCTGAACTTGCTGGTGCGATTAAAGAATATCAGAATAGAGCATCAATTAAATCATTGCAGATGAAATATAAAAATCTAATCTTATGGAAGACGATTGATTTGGACCGAGGAGGTATATCAGCTCAGTCGGTTAGAACGGCAATTAATTCATATGTTTCGAATCTTGACATTATAAGTCCAAGAACAAAAAATAAAATCAAATTAACCCCTACAAGAATACGCCATACTGGTGCAACTCTTTTAGCGAAAAATGGTGTGTCGCGCGATGTGATTCAAGAAATTTTAGAACATGATTCACCTCAGAGTGCAAATGCTTATATTGATGCTTGTGGTTCTGAATTAATCCCTGCTATCGATCGGGTAGATAGAACTACAAATACATTTAATGAGTTAGCGGAGGCCTTTTTTAAAGGTACAACAAAGTCTACAGTTGGAAAAAATCCTATTTATATACCCGTTACAGGCAAAGTTGAAACACCAGCTTTGGTTGGCGATTGTGGGAAAGATGGTTATTGTCCTCGTCACCCTTTTCATGCGTGTTACGACGGATGTGTGGATTTTATAGCGTGGAGAGAAGGCGATCATATGAAGGCATTAAAGTATACGGATAAAGCACAGTCCTACTGGAAACGGGCAGAAATAAAAGAACGTACTAATGCTCCGAAAAACTTTGAGAGATTGAGAAAAGCAATATTAGAAGTAATAGAAAAAATTGAAATAGAAAAGGAATCTTGATTTTGATCGCCAACACATTAAGTAGAAAATTACACCTTCTTGGTGTAAATAACGAGAAGTTAAGGTTATTATCAAAGTTTATTGCGCTTTTACCAGAGGGGGTAAATTTTGAGAGTGACCAGTGGGATGTACTAAAGTGGCATACACGGAAAGGGAATCGTCTAACTTATCTTTTATCTTTTGAAAATATATATAACACTGAACTTAAATTGGCAGTGAAGTTATATGTTTTAGAACGAAGATTTGCAGCAAGCCTTAGTGCAAGCACGCTTATGGCCTATGTTAAATCAATATCAGTTTTAGATGGAGTCATAGGTAAAGGCAAAAAACTTAAGAATTTTAGAAACGTTGATTTTTTTGAAGCAGAAGACAATATGGCTGCTCGATATAAAGGGGCTTATCGTTCTGCGGGTTATATTGAGGTATTTGGCCGCTGGTTGAATCAGAATTATGGTTTGAGAATTAGCTATAAAAATCGATTACATAAACAACATCGACATGGACGAAAATCATCTGAGGAGAACCGCTTAAATAAACGAATCAATCTTGAAATTATTAGACAGTTAATAGAAAGTAACAATCGTAGAAATATTAATAAAAAGGATAAGTTTTTTTTATCTGCCTTTACAATTAATGTTGGGTGTGGATTTCGTATCAACGAGCTTGCAACATTACCTAAGAATCCGATTGTAAATGATGGCGATAGTTGCATGGTACGTTTTTATGCAGAGAAAGGTGGGAGACTTGATGTAAGGCCAGTCGCAAGTGCTATAGCACCCGCTATTATATCTGCAATTAAGTTTATACAAGATATAACTGAACCAGGAAGAAAAGTTGCTTTAACATTGCGTCATGAGTTGAAGAAAAATTCAATTCCAGATTGGCATACTGTACTACGTGATTCTGATGCTGCTGTATACTTTACTGAAAAATTTTGCCATGAATGGACTTCCAAACCTATGCATGATCTTTTCAATAAATGTGGTGGCTGGTATGAGAAGAAAAAAATATATGTTGACGTTTTATCTTTGGTTAAAGAGTGTGGGAGTCATAGTGCAGCATCGCGTGCAGTTAAAATAGATCGTAATACACTTTATCAGATTAAACACTGGCAGGAAGCAGCTCAGAGAGATCAGTTGCCAGATGCTTGCTATGGTAAAATAAATACAAAGAGAGGGAATCAAAGACAAAAAAAATCTTGGGATACTGACTCCCGTGTAATCTCGATTTTGCAATTTGAAAAGTATGCAAATAAAAAAGTTTGTGTTGGAGGTCGACGAGAGCTTGTCCGCGAGGTGATTGATAATGCACGCAATCTACAAATGCAAGGAAAAATTTACCCTAAGCCTAAATATAATAAATTATTTGAATTTCAGTATAGACGGCGTATTAATGCTGTTGTTGAAACTAAAGAGCACAAACATTTACTTGAACCAGAAGATGCACTCTTTGTGATTCGAGAAAAAGAATTAGCTAGAAATATTCAGCCTTCAGATAAAAATTATAAATTAGTAGATGATAGTATGTTTACTAGATGGCTAAATGGGTCGAAACGCGCTCAAGGAACAGGTAACCATGAAGACTCAGTATTTTCACGTCTTGGTATTTTGGATCCTGATACAGGTGAATCGGTTAAATTTACGTGGCATGACATTCGACATTGGTTGCATACCACCTATGCAGAAGGTGGACTATCAGAGGAACAACTAGGTCTAGTCTTTTCTCGAAACCCACTCTCTAATCATACTTATGATCAAACAAGTGCAGTTACGCGGTTGGAAAGTCTTCGATGTGCTATACGAGAAAATAAAAGTTATGGAGTTATGCAAGATAATTACAATCGAATTTCCGAATATAATAGAGAAGAAGCAGAAAATTATTTGGAAGCTAAAACAATTATGGTTCGAGCTATGCCACATGGTGGTTGTACTCATAATTTTGCAGCTACACCATGTCCTCATCATAATAGCTGCTTTGTTAGAGAAGATGAAGGTGATGATGACCTTTGTGAACATTTATATTTTGATTTTAAAAATACAGAACAAATGGTAGAGATAAAACGCTTGCTAAATGAAAACGAGATAGCTTTAAAAGTATTGCCGTCAGAAGGTCGACAGTATTTGTTTGCTCTAAAAGTTAAGCATAATCTTGAGTCGCTACTTGATTCGGTATCAATAGGTTAAAATCTTATTACGAATAGATATCACATCCTTTTGGTGAAATTAAATTTGTTTAACGTGGTGATATATGAGAGGAAAAAAGTTAATAAAAATACTAGAGGATGCTATAAGGCAACTTTCTGAGAAAGCTGCAGAAAGTAATAAGAAATATAGTTTCAATGCAAGCGAGCTACAACGTGTTACTGGTGTGTCAAGAGTAACTATTGCTAAGTATGAAGAGGAAATTGAACAAATCCTGGAAGATGTGAAAGCGAGTGCACGAGTCCGATATGGGCAAGCACATCTGCAAGCGTTGTTGAATCAAATTGATAACTTAAGTAAAGATATTAAAGAACTTGCTAAAGATAATCATGCTTTGAGGAAACATCATGCAGAAATCTACAAACGATTATATAGTCACTCTGTCGATATTTCAGGGCTAATAAAACCGGAAGTAATTAATGAAATTGAAAGCAAAGGAAAATGCATACTTTGTGGAACTAAAATTAGTAATTCAAGGGTTAGAAAAAAAAGCAATGTAGTCTCTATCGACAGTAATAGGCCTTAATTTTAGCCATGTAGTATCTTAGGTTGCATATAGTTTATTATTGGCTAGTGTATATCTAATTGAAAATGATCAATGTAGTAATTCATGTGATGCACAGCATCATTTTTTATAAATTTACCAATGAGAACCGTTATGGAAACTGCAGTATCAAGTCATCATTCAGTCTCGTCAACTGTGGCGAGTATTTCTTATGTTGATAACTCATTTTCATCTGAATTATTTTTATTTACTCAGCAACGTGAAACTTCAAGTTCAACGTACCCTATGTTTATTCCTCATCATTCGATTTACGGAAAGGAATATAACCTTATCGATGAAACATCACTAACATATGAGCCAATTGAATCATTTGAAGGCTATGTCATTACGGTTAATGAAGAAACTTTTGTTGCGCGCTTAACGAATATAATGGATCGTACTGAATATGAAATGGAAATATTGAAAGAGGCTATTACTGATAAAAGTGATTTAAAACGGTTAGAAAAAGGTGCTATATTTTTTTGGGAAATCTCACGTCGAAAGGATGCAGAGCGAGACGATGTTATTTCGACACTATTATTTCGGCGCGGTCCGTGCTGGTCGAAAGAAGAAATTCAGCAAGCTGAGAAAGAAGCTAAGTCAATCTCTAATAACCTTGGTTGGTAATTTAGTGCCTAGAGGATAAATATCGTCGATACATTTAAGTAAGAATTAGTGAAATTTCCTCAAATATTGGATATCTCGTTTTTTAAGTTTCTTTGTGACTATTAATCATAATTAGCTCCGACTATATTTAAGCGCTTGATGTTATTATTGTAGCTTACTAGGCGTTATATGGGTAGTGCGACTCATATCCTAACGTCCACCAATAGCCCTATTTGTGCGTATTGTCTTCAATAACCCCATCAATCCGTAGATTCTTGCCTGTTATCAACATTAATACATTCATGAGGGTACGGAGTGGCTACACAAAACTTTTCGCAATTTTCACTATATTTAATTGACCGTATTCACTTTGGACGTTCTCCATAAGTTTTTTAGTAAATTGTTTATAGCCGTTTAACTTATTGTCGGTCATCCAGGTGCCATCAAGAAGGTTGGATGTTTTGTCGTAAAGTTTAAATAACTGTATTTCCATACCTTTATTCCATATATTTTCTCTTTCCTCACTAAAGCTATCAAACGTCATTTCTTGGACATAATGACAAACAGTCTCAGAGGTGTTTTTTGGGAGTTCAGTTATCGTCGTATCTTCTAATACATCATGCCACAGCAATGCTTGATAGCCTTCAAAGCGTAACTCTTCAGACAATGAGGTTTCAGTCAGCAAGGTCATTGCACACCAGGCTGGGTGAATGATGTAGGGCGTTTTGTTATCCCAAAAACGCACAGCATCCTTTTCTGTTTTTGGATGTTGAATATGAGCATCCACCATAAATTGAATACTACTAAGTATTTCTTCTGCTAGTTTTTGGGTATTTGTATTTTCCACGGTGCACCTCAGAACCAATCATAAACTATTCTCGTAGAGTGTCTATAACGTGCATGGAAGTGGGCAATAGAAAATTACTGGTCAGCCTTCAATAGATCCAGTGGTCAGAGCTTAAAATAAAGGTGGTCAATTCGGTACAAAATATGCATCTGCACATCAGGCTGAATGATTCACAGTCTTGAATATTAATTTTTTTCGAGTTAAGTCGTCTTCCGCAGAGTCCATGTAAGAATGTGCATATCGATTGCCGTTATCTAGAACAAAAATATATACTTCTTGTTCGTATTTAGAGTCTCGTTCATACCCCATATATATTTCCTTCAGCGTTTCCATTTTCCAGCCTTTTCCTCCATTCATATGATTAGGAGAAACTAAATACACATCATAAAATGTTGTACCACTACAGTTCTTTAATTGAGTAAGGTGTTCTAGATGGGTTAAAAAAACTGTACTATGAGATTCTTCCCCATCATTATTAACGATACTGTAGGTAACCTGTAACCTGTAGCCAGTACATGTGCAGTTTGTATTGTACATAATCCCAAGCTTGTATTTCATTGTTACTCAGTTCAATAGGTATGAATACTTCTGCAGCTTTATTCGTTTGAAACATAATCATGCCCTTATGTGTTATTTGAATGAAAATCAATACTAAGGAATCCTTAGTATCTAGGCAAGCAAAAAACTAAGAATATCTTAGTCTGAATCAGTGAAAGGAGCTGAGTTTGGCTAAGAAGAAATCACCAGTAAGCAAGCGGCTACGAGAAGCACGTATATCAGCAGATTTATCTCAGAAGTCACTAGGGATTAAAGCAGGTATAGATCAATTTAGCGCAAGTGCTCGCATGAATCAGTATGAAACTGATAAGCATGTACCTGATTTTGGAACAATTAAACATATTGCAAAGGTATTGAAGCTGCCCTCCGCATATTTTTACTGTGAAGATGACAAGTTAGCCTTGTTGATTAGTCGTTGGCCTGTATTAAGCAAGAAGAAACAACAGCAAATACTCTTCATAATAAATTCATAAAAATACCTACCCATCTAAAAACTGTTACTTAAAAACAGGTAGTTAGACTTCGAAATACACCTGACAATTGTGATAAAGTGGTCAGATAATTATAAAGGTGTAAAAAATGGTTACAGGTGAGTTAAAAAGCCAGGTCGATAAAATTTGGGAAGCGTTTTGGACAGGGGGTACATCAAATCCTTTGACTGTCATTGAGCAATTTACGTTCTTATTATTCCTGCGTCGTTTAGATGAACGTCAGCTATTGGAAGAAAAGAAATCCAACATTATCGGAAAGAAGGGTGGTGCTAAGAAGAAGAAAAAGCATCAGCCCATCTATAATAAGGCGCAGTCAAAATTCCGTTGGAATAAATTTAAAGATAATGACCCCGAAACGATGTTTGCGTTATTCACGCAGCCACAAGCAGATGCGGGCAACCTGACTGTATTTGAGCACATGAAACAGTTAGGTAGCAGCGCGGGTATCTTTGCACAATACATGAAGGGTGCGACCTTTATGATCCAAACGCCTAAGTTATTGGATCAAGTGGTACAAATGATCGATAAAATCCAAATGGATGATCGTGATACTAAAGGTGATCTTTACGAATACCTACTGTCTAAAATTGCCACCGCAGGAACTAACGGACAATTTCGTACACCACGCCATATTATTAAAATGATGGTTGAGATCATGCAACCCACACAAGAAGACACCATTTGTGATCCTGCTTGTGGCACAACAGGATTCTTAGTCGCAGCCGGTGAATTCGTGCATGAATACCACCCCAAATGGTTTCATGACAAAAAATTTAACAAACACTTTAATAGCAACATGTTTACCGGCATAGAGTTCGACCCCACCATGTTACGCATAGGTGCAATGAACTTACAACTCCATGGCATCGACAAGCCACAACTCATTAGTCGTGACGCACTTAGTGAAGCCAATGCCGAAAGCAGAGATGAATTTAATTTAATTTTAGCTAACCCACCATTCAAAGGATCACTCGATTACGACAGCGTAGAAAGCTCACTACTTAAAACGGTTAAAACTAAAAAGACCGAACTATTATTTTTAGCTTTAATATTGCGCATGTTAAAAATCGGCGGTCGTTGTGCAGTCATTATTCCGGAGGGTGTATTATTTGGTTCATCCAATGGCCATAAGAAAATTCGTCAAACCCTTATCGAACAACATAAACTCGAAGCAGTTATCTCCATGCCCAGTGGTGTGTTTAAACCTTATGCAGGAGTTAGTACGGCGGTATTAATCTTCACCAAAACTAATAACGGTGGCACAGATAATGTTTGGTTCTATGACATGCAAGCCGATGGTTATAGCCTGGACGATAAGCGCAGTGAAATAAAAGATGACGATATTCCCGATATTATTAAACGCTTTGCAAAACGTAATAAAAAACAAGAAAAAAATCGTAGTCGAATGGATAAAAGCTTCTTAGTACCTTTTGATGAATTGAAAGGCAATGACTGGGATTTAAGTATTAAAAGTTATAAAGAAATTCAGTATGAGGAAGAAGAGTATGCTCCACCAGCGGAGATTATTGCAGAAATTGAAGAGTTGGATATTGAACGTAATCAAGCATTAAACTTGCTAAAAGAGTTGTTAGTTTGAACATGCAAATGATAGAGCTTGAAGATGTAGCTTTTTTTCAAGAAGGCCCAGGGATTAGGAAATGGCAGTTTCGTGAATCAGGTGTTAAATTAATTAATGTTAAAAATATTGTTAATGGTACTTTAATAACTGAGAATTCTAATAAATATTTAGATCCGGCCGAAGTTAAAGATAAATACTCTCATTTTCTGACAGAGGCTGGAGATTTTGTTATGGCAGCTTCTGGGGCAACTTGGGGGAAAAGTGCTTGGGTGAAAGCTAAACACTTACCTCTATGCATGAATACTAGTATGATCAGATTCCAATCAATTGATAATAGCATTCTTGAGATAAAATATTTGTTTTATTATTTAAACACTAACGAGTTTAAATGCAAAATGGAACGTTTAATTACAGGTTCAGCGCAACCAAATTTTGGTTCGAGCCATCTTAAAAAAATTAAAATCCCTCTACCTCCTCTAGCAGAACAAAAAAAGATTGCAGAAATTATGGAAGCGGCGAATAGTCTGCGACAAAAAGACGAACAACTGCTCGAGCATTATACCACCCTTGCTCAATCAATTTTTTTGGGTATGTTTGGTGATCCTGTTACAAATCCAATGCAGTGGGAGATTAAACAGTTAGAGGATTTATCAACAAAAATACATAGTGGTTCTACTCCAAAAGGTGGTAGTAAAGTTTATGTTGAAAAGGGAGTTGTTTTGCTAAGAAGTCAGAATGTTTGGAAAAACAAATTAAAGCTTAATAATGCCGTATATATCGATAGTGATACTCATAATAAAATGAAAAAAAGCAGTTTGCAGAATAGAGATATTTTAATGACTAAAACTGGGAGGATTAATACTGAAAATAGTAGCTTGGGTAGAGCGGCTATGTTTCTAGGTGAGGATGATAGTGCTAATGTCAATGGACATGTGTATCTGATAAGGCTTAAGCAAAATGTTTTAAATGAATTTGTTTTGTTTATTCTTACAACTAATGAATATAGAGAATATATTAGAAGTGTGTGTGTTGGAGGTATTGATAAAAGACAAATAAATAAAGAGCATCTTGAAAAATTTCCTATAATTTATCCTCCAATTGAACTTCAAAAAAGATTTGTGGAACTGTTACAAACTATAGAGACACAGAAACAACTGGTACAGGCTAATTTTGAAAAATCTAAAGCCTTATATAATGATTTGTTGCGACGCGCCTTTAAAGGTGAGCTCATAAGGCAAAAGGCAGCTTAATCATTATGATACTCAGCAATAACACGGATAGCCTGTATGAGTAACTTTACTTTTATTAAAGCGGATTTCCCTGGTTTATTTGTTGATGCACAAGAGGCTGAACAACTTACTTTTGTATCCCCAAAAGCCGCTGCTATTTTCTGTCGCAGTACCTTAGAGAATGCGATTAATTGGTTGTATGAGAACGATGCTAAGTTAACCCGCCCATGGCGTACAGATTTAAGTACCTTAATGCATGAGCATTGTTTTCGCTCTACCTTTAACCAAACCTTATTTGGTGAAATTAATTTAGTTCGGAAAACCGGTAATATTGCTGCACACGGTAGTAAGGTCAGTCAACAAGATGCCTTAGCTTCTTTAAAATACCTGTTTCGATTTTTACGTCATGTGGTTATTTATTACGGAAAGCAATCACCTGAGCCACAAGTGTTTGATGAAGCTTTAATTCCAAAGCCGGGAATTGAAGCTAAAAATAAAGAAGGTATTGACCCTAAGCAAGTTAAAAAACTACTTGATAACTTAGAGTGGAAAAATAAACAAGCCCGACTTGCTGAAGAGAAAATACAAGAGCAAGCAAAAGAAAATGTTGAGCTATTAAAGCAACTACAGCAACAACAAGCCGACTTTTCCGCACGTAAAATTGAACGTGAGAAAGCAGTAGATATTGTTACTGCGGTTCCTTTAGAAGTGTCCGAAGCGGAAACACGTCGTCGTTATATCGATTTGTCATTACAAGAATGTGGTTGGAATAATCTACGTGAAGGCCGCGAGTTAGAATATGAAGTAACCGGCATGCCTGAAAGCACTAACCCTAGCGGAATTGGTTATGTCGATTATGTTTTATGGGGTGACAACGGCTTACCTTTGGCCGTTGTTGAAGCTAAAAAAACCATGGCCGATCCACGCAAAGGTAAACACCAAGCCGAGCTCTACGCGAATTGCTTAGAACAAATGCACGGCCAACGTCCAATTATTTTTTATACCAATGGCTTTGAAACCTATTTATGGGATGACCAATTTTATCCTGAACGCGAAGTACAAGGTTTTTATACCAAAGACGAATTACAGTTATTAATCGACCGGCGCACTAGTCGAACCGACTTACGTGAGTTAAAAGTAAATTTAAACATAGCAGGAAAAGGTCGACCATATCAGCTAGAAGCCATTAAACGTGTTGCAGAAAATACAGTAACCCAGATTGTAAACCAGAACCAAGATAATGAATTGCGTGGCCGAGCAAGACAAAGCCTATTAGTAATGGCAACCGGTAGTGGTAAAACTCGAACCGCCGCAGCTATTGTGGATATGTTTAGTAAATGCAACTGGGTCAAAAGAGTTTTGTTTCTAGCGGATCGTAAGGCCTTAGTTAAGCAAGCCAAAGATGAATTTAACGAACATTTACCACATTTATCGGCGATTGATTTAACCAAAGAAAAAGAAGATAACGGCACACGTTTAGTGTTTTCTACTTACCCAAGTATTATGAATCGTATTGATGGTGTTCGTAACGAAGGCGAACGTTTTTATGGTATAGGTCATTTTGATTTAATTATAATCGATGAAGCGCATCGTTCTGTATATCAAAAGTACCGTGCTATCTTTGAATATTTTGATTCCTTACTAGTGGGCTTAACGGCCACACCCAAAACCGAAGTCGATCATAATACCTATGGCCTGTTCGGCATAGAAGACGATAACCCAACCTTTGCTTATGAATTAGATACTGCCGTAAAAGAAGGCTTTTTAGTCCCACCGAAAGCATTATCCATTCCACTCAAGTTTGTACGTGAAGGTGTACATTACAACGAATTATCCGAATGTGAAAAGCAAGAGTACGAAGATAAGTTTGGTGACCCAACCACCAGCGATACCCCTGATGAAATTTCTAGCTCGGCGATTAATAAATGGTTGTTTAATACTACCACAGTAGATAAAGTGCTCGAACACCTAATGAGCGAAGGTTTAAAAGTACAGGGTGGAGACAAACTGGGTAAAAGTATTATTTTTGCCAAGAATCACGACCATGCTATTTTTATCGAGCAGCGTTTTAATAAAAACTATCCTGAATATGCCGGTAAATTTTTACGGGTTATTGATAACTACGAAAGCAAAGCACAAGACTTGTTCGAAATTTTTACTGATAAATACGAAGAACATGATCCACAGATTGCTGTATCAGTAGACATGATGGACACCGGCGTAGATGCCCCGCGTGTTGTTAACTTAGTCTTTTTCAAACAAGTAAAATCACCCACCAAGTTTTGGCAAATGATAGGCCGTGGTACACGCCTTTGTCCGGATGTATTCGGCATAGGCAAAGATAAAGAACATTTCTTTATCTTTGATTACGGTCAGAACTTTGAGTTTTTTGATGTTAACCCCGATGGTATCGAAGGTAAGCTAATACGTAGCCTTACCCAACAAGTATTTGAAGCCAAATTAGAAGTAGGCTTACTCATCCGCGCCGAAAGTGATAGCACAGATGAACAGCGCAACTTGGCCGATAGCTATATAAACGAACTGCATCAATTAGTATCGACATTAGATAGAGAACGCTTTGTTGTAAAAGCCAAGCTACGCCATGTGGTTGAATACAGTAACGCTTCACGTTGGCAGATAATAAGCCAAAGCGATATGTTAGATATTAATACCCATTTATCGCATTTAACATTACCCGAAAAAGATGATGATGAACTTGCTAGACGATTCGATATACTAATATTGAACTACCAATTAGCTTTACTAACAGGTGCACATAGTACCGATGGCTATTTAAATAAGATAAACCAAATCGCAAGAGACTTACTAAAAAAACAAAATATTCCTGCAGTTAAAGCACAAACGTCATTATTAAATGAATTACAAACTGATCTGTTTTGGCAAAGTGTAAACATCAATCGTTTAGATGAAGTACGCGTGGCCTTACGTGATTTAATGAAATATCTCGATAAAGAAAGCCAAGTGAATGTCGTCACCACGTTTGAAGATGAGCTAGATAGAGACGGTATTACCGAACAGGGTGCTATGCCGGCGTACAGTAATTTACAAAGTTATAAAGATAGGGTTGAATCGTATGTACGTAACCATAACGATCATTTAGTAATACATAAGCTACAAACCAATAAACCGATAACCGAAACAGAATTAAATACATTAGAAAACATATTGTTCGACAGCGAAACCATTGGTACAAAACAAGATTACATAGATGCCTACGGTGAAAAACCACTAGGTGAATTTATTCGTAGCATTGTCGGTCTAGAACTCGCCGCCGCGCAAGAAGCCTTCGCAGAATTTATACAAGCCTCTACGTTGCGAGCTGACCAATTAACATTTATTAATAGCATCATTACCTACCTAACCAAAAATGGCACAATCGATAAAGATATGTTATTTGAACCGCCTTTTACTCATGTACATGACCAAGGATTATTAGGTGTGTTTGATGACGCTGAAGCAACTAAGGTGGTTAAGTTGATTGATCGGGTTAATGATAATGCGTTGGCATGTAATATAGTTTGAGTACTAGGATAGCTACACAATAATTTAAAATAGTAAAATGGAAACACAATTATATTTCTGATGTAAAGGACATACGATGGTAGACAAATTAAGCCTAAATCTTAAAAACTGTTATGGAATTGGGAAGCTTGAAGTTGAGCTTGAATTTAAGCACAAAGGATTTGCAATATATGCTCCAAATGGCGTGATGAAAACATCGTTTGCCAAAACAATGCTGGATCTGTCCAAGGGGAAACAACCAAGTGATTTAGTCTTCCCTGAACGTGAAAGCATCTGTGATATCAAACTCAACGGAGAGCCAATAAATCAAGAAGATATTTTTGTGATCAAGTCTTATGATGAACATTATTCGTCTGAGGGCGCTTCAACTCTACTTGCAAATGACGATCTAAAAAAGAAATACGAAAGAGTTCACAAGGATATTGGAGAAGCGAAAAAAGACTTAGATAAGAAATTACGTACACTTGCAGGCTTTGGAAGTAAGTCTAGGGAAAATTTAGATCCCATTATTGAAGAAATTTTCGATGAACAATACTATGACGCTCTACTCCATCTAGAAGACGAGCTTGGTGATATCAAAGACGCTTCCTTTGGTGACGCAGACTACAAAATCATATTTAATCCCAAAGTACGCAAACTTCTAGCCGATGATGTAGTTGGAGCAACAGTTAAGGAATTTGCTCAAAAATATGATGAGCTTACTGAAAGCTCACCGATTTTGAGCAAGGAGTTTCAGTACCACAATGTGAGTCAAATACAGCAACAACTAAAAATCAACAATTTCTTCAATGCAGGCCACAGCATCAATCTGAATGATGAAAATAGTCAGGAAAAAACGGAACTTACCACTAACAAGGCCTTTTTAGACAAAATTGAAACTGAAAAACTTCGTGTTCTCAGTGACGCTAATTTGAGGGAGAAATTTGAAGCCTTTAACGCAAAGTTGAAAAATAAAGAGCTTGAGGCCTTTCGCGACTACATTACTCAAAATCAGCATCTACTTCCAGAACTGGGGGACTTGGATGCATTTAAGCGAAAAGTCTGGCTACAATACATCCACATGGCGCGAGACGAATATGACTTACTTATTGCCAAGTATAAAAGTGGCCAAGAAGAGTTAGCGAGTATAGTTTCTGAGGCTCGCGCTGATCCGAATGATTGGGATACGGTTATCGAAGACTTTAATCGCCGTTTTCTGCATCTACCGTTCCGACTATCCGTCAAAAATAAGTCTGATGTGATTTTAAAGGACACCACGCCTTCGGTCGAATTTAACTTTGTTGATGGTGGAGACGAGCGAGTCTTCACGGAAACGCAACGCAGTGACTTGCTTCGCGTGTTGAGCACAGGTGAAGCACGAGCCTTGTATATCCTTAATATTATGTTTGAAATTTATACGAGATGGAAGATTCGCAAAAAAACGCTGTTTGTTTTTGACGATGTGGCAGACTCATTCGACTACAAGAACAAGTTCGCTATTATTGATTACCTGGAAGACGTGGTTAAAGTCGAAGATATAAATTTTTTAGCGATAATTTTGACACATAATTTTGATTTTCTGAGGACAATTGAGAGCAGAAAGATATGTCCTGCACACCAATGCCGTATGGCCTTTAAGAATGAAGGTGAGATCACGCTAAGTGATTTCAAACAGTCAGACCTTCAAAATCCATTCCATAAGTGGCAGGCTCGGTTATCAGAAGCAGTAATCCAAATTGCGTACATCCCATTCCTAAGGAATGTGGTTGAATATACCCAAGGCAAGAAGGATGTTGAAGGAAGTTACAACGTTGACTATCTCACTCTTACACACATGCTTCACTATAAAGATGATACAGAACAACTTAAAATGGAGGGATACACAGCGGTTTTTGAGCGGACTTTTCCGAATCTGAACTTCCCCGAAGTTGACCTGACTCAAGGCATACTGGAACATATATTTAACACAGCAGATGAGTGTCTAGATGCAGATGATGGAATAAATCTAGAGCATAAGATTGTGCTGTCGATGGCAATCCGAATTTGGACTGAAAAATACATTATTGGAAAAATTCGAAGTAGTGATACAAATTATGATTCTACTCGGAAACAAACTGGACAATTGACTCGAGATTTTAAAGACCGATTTAACAATCAGGTTGAAGAAATTCTCCTTATGAAGAGAGTTAATCTTATAACCCCTTCAAATATTCACATTAATGCATTTATGTATGAACCTATTTTAGATATGGGCTTTGGAGAATTGAAAGTTTTGTATCAAGATGTTAAATCCAAACTAAATTAATTTAACAACTCGAAGACCATATCTAAGTATACTCCACGCGTTTTAGCCTTTCTACTAAAGGCTTGCAGGCGTCAAAGGAATCTAGGATTAATAGTGAATCACGGACTGATTTTAGAGTTGATGCTAATGGCTATTTTAACTGGTACTCTAGCCATCCTCAAAAAAATGTAACAAATAATCCCTTAGTTAAATAATCTTACTAATTTAAGAGATAAGTGCGCCTAGCAAGGACTAAGCTACATTCGGGTTGGGATAACGCGTATAATAAGGATACAAAAATTAAACTCCTATTAAAACAATAGGTTATATTGATAGCAAATTTTTTTCTTAATTAAGTTTACAGTTTAGAGCAATAGAAATGTTTACAGAAGAAGGTGTACGAGTGTTGATAAAGTGTTGGCTTTAAAGGGTTTTAGGGATATTTTACAATTAGACGTGTATTAATAACAAATGCGGCTAAGAGCGGCGCGGGAAACTTTTATGCAGCGTTGTAGCAATTTTTT
>CAYYLL010000021.1:0-35383 GCA_964472525.1 uncultured Thioalkalispiraceae bacterium
TTATGACTTATGACTTATGACTTATGACTTATGACTTATGACTTATGACTTATGAATGAGCAAAGGTGTACGGTGGTTATGGCAAGCCTAACTGAATTTTGTTATAGCTTACGTGTTACTATAGTTTTATTTATTGTGTTGGTCATACTCATTTTCAAGGTGCTTGGGATCAATTTCTAATGAACGGAGTTTACGGTATAAGTGAGTCCGCTCGAGGCCAATGGTCTTAGCCGCTTTGCCAACGCTGCCTTTAGCTATCTTTAGTTGATGAATAATATAGTTACGTTCAAATTGTTCACGCGCTTCTCGTAGAGGAAGCTCAAAGCCTGTTTGCATGGCGGTCGTACTGCTCGTCTTTGTTTGCCCGAGTGCGTTGTTAATTTCGTTAACATCAATTTCAGTGCCTGCACCGACAATGAGTAATCGTTGCACCATGTTTTTTAGTTCACGAATATTTCCCGGCCAACTATGATTACGAAGTTTATTTTGCGCGGCCATCGAAAATTTACGGTATGGCAAGTTGTCGTGCTCAACAAAAAGATCGATGTAATAATTTAATAATTCAGGGATATCTTCATGATGCTCGCGAAGCGTTGGCACATTCACGGGTACAACGTTAAGCTGGTAATACAAGTCTTCGCGGAAGTGTCCATCTTCAACCAGTTTTTGCAGGTTACGATGAGTGGCTGCAATAATACAAATATGAATAGTAACTGACTCATTCCCGCCTATCCGCATAAAAGATTTTTTCTCCAATGCAGAAAAGAATTTAGCTTGCGATTTCAGATCCATATCACTCATGTCATGCAAATACAGCGTGCCACCGCTAGCTTGTTCAAGTAAACCGTAACTAATTTTGCCATTTACCTCGCTACCAAATAATTCCTTAGCGGCGTTGTCGGGTGAGAGCGCGGCAACGTTGACGTCAATAAACGGACGATCTTTTCGCCGGCTGTGTTGATGTAGATATTGTGCAGTGACCTCAAGTTCGGTGCCGTGTTCGCCGCTAAGGAGTATCCATGTGTCATGTTCAGCGATACGCTTTACGTTTTCACGAAAGCTTTGCATGGCTGCGCTTTTACCGAGTAACTCGATATTAAGTAGGCCACGTTTTTTCAAGCCCAGATTTTCACGTTGCAGTTTATCGGCCTCTAGTGCATGCTCAATGGTGAGTAACAGTTTGGCGAGTGATAAAGGTTTTTCAATAAAGTCATAAGCACCTAGGCGGGTTGCTTCTACTGCGGTTTCGACAGTACCATGCCCTGACATCATAATAACCGGTATGGATAAGCCGCCTTCCTTTTTCGACCATTCTTTTAATAAAGTAATGCCGTCCACATCGGGCATCCATATATCGAGTAGCACTAAATCCGGGCGGCGTGCGCGCTGTGAGTCGCGTGCATCGGACCCATTTTCAGCAACCGCCACTTCATATCCTTCATCTTCAAGAATTTCTCGTACCAGATTTCGAATATCCGGTTCGTCATCTACCACTAGTATATACGGGACACCTTTTGCCGGATTGATTTCGGTTGTGGCGGTTTCATGCTGCGGCATTATTGTTTCCTTTATCCAGTAAATCTAGTTGTGTTGTAGCGGCATCGGTTGATCTTTTATTTTTAATGCTGACCACGGGTAGGCGAATAAAAATGGTTGCTCCCGACTGATTGATATGGGTATCGGGTATCTGAGTATTAAGCGGAGATTGGTTATTTTGAGCCCATAATACACCGCCATGTTCTTCAACAATCTTTTTCACAATAGCCAGCCCAAGGCCACTGCCTTTGGGTTTGCTTGTAATATACGGCTCAAATAGGGTACTAAACATTTCATGTGGAATGCCATGCCCGCTGTCTTTAATTCTTAGTTCAATATAATGGCAGGCTGCTTTTTTTACACATTCTGTTGTAATACTCAACTCACCTTTAGATTGGTCCTCCATGGCTTCGAGTGCATTTTTAATTAGGTTGGTGAGTAACTGTCGCATACGGTTAATATCAGCTTCAATATGCGGCATACAGTTATCTAATTGTGTGGTTATTTGCACGTTTGTTTTTGTATCTCGATAAAGATCGAGTACTTCATTAATTAACTGATTTAAGTCCAGCGTTTTTAATTCGACCCCCGGCATTCTGGCATAATCAGAAAAAGCTTTGACCATTTGTTTTAAAGTTTCAACTTGCTGCACAATTGTGTTGGTTGAACGATCCAGTACTTCCGCATCTTCTGCGGGCATGGTTGACAAATATTTGTGTCTTAACCTTTCTGCTGATAGTTGGATTGGGGTGAGTGGGTTTTTAATTTCATGTGCTAGACGCCGTGCAACTTCGCCCCATGCAGCATTTCGTTGTGATTGTAATGATTGGGTAATGTCATCAAAGACAATAACAAAACCACCTTCAGGCAAGGTTGTGCCTCGGCACATGATCACTTGACGGCCTTCTGCGGCGAATAAAGTGATTTCTTCAGTCCATTGCTTATCGTTATTGCTAAGGTGAGGTTTAATCGCATCTAAGAACAGGTATAAAAAAGTATAGTCATCAACAATCGCCTCAAGTTCTTTATCGATATAAGGGCTTAAGTCAACACCAAATATCTGGCTGGCGGTAATGTTGGATGTAATTAAATTATAGTGTGTGTCCAGTGTTAATACGCCTGAGGTTAAATTAGCCAATACGCCCTGTAGATAGGAGTGAGATGATTCAAGTTGTTGCTGACTCAGTTCAGCCGATTCGCGCGCCGTTGCGAGTTGTTGCATCATGTCATTAAATGAGCGCACCAGATTACCCAGGTCATCGTTGCCGGGGAGTGGCAGTCGAATAGTGTAGTCACCTTTAGCAACCGCGAGAGTACCTTTTACCAAATTAGTCACGGGTGCAACCAGATGACGTGCATAGAAAAATGCCGCCCAGATTGCGGATAAAATGCTTAGCATTAAAACCAGTGACAAGGTAAGAATAAAACTATATTTAAGCGGGTCACGTAAATAAATAAGTTCATTGTAGTCACTGAAAGCGGTTTGCACGGTAGAGGCAAGGCTATTCATACGGGGCGAAACAGGATACAAAGCTTGCAATATACGACCTTCAGCAACCGGATCCTGACTGGCAACGGGCACCGCGATACGGATACGGATACTGTCTTCATTGTTATCGGTGAAGGGGATGATACCAAAATCAGGCTCACCTTTACGTGCTTTAACAACCGTTTTTTCCTGCAACCGAAAGGGAATAAGCTGTTTGGTATTGGCCGTGCTGGAGGCAATGATGTGCCCATTATAATGGTATAATGTGAGTTCAGACGATTTACTATCGAGTCGTAATTCATTAAGTTTAAGTGCGACCAGCCCATCCGTGGTGTCAACTAGCTTACTGGCCTGTTGCTGTACACTCGCCACTAAATCGTTCATCCGTGCTTCAAGCGATGCTTTGCTTAATTCAAGCGAGTCGCTTAACGCTGCTTCCACACGCACATCAAACCAGCTATCAATACCACGTTGTAAAAAATCCAGTGAAAAATAATATACGATGCTAACGGGAGTTACCGACAAAATAACAAACATAATGACTAGCTTTGCAGTTAAGCGCGAACCAACCTGACGACGTCGATACTGTTTAATTAAGGTGATTAAATTTTTGGTAATCAGGCCAACCAACAAAATGGTTGCGAGCGCATTAATACCTAACAAAAGAGAAAACTGCTGACTGAATTGTGCGGAGTTATGGGTTGCGCCACTCATTAAATAAAGTGAAGCAATTAATAAAATAATTAACGATATAATTGGAAAGCTGCCGCTGAACAGGCGGTTAAAGAATCGTTTTACCAGTTGTTTCATTTTTGCAATGGCCATTCGTACCAGTCACTGGCCAGTTGCCAGTCATTGGATATATAAGCCAGTGGGCGCATGGGTGCGGGTAAGGATTCAATATCCAGATGGGTGCGTACACGTAGATAATATTCTTTCTTTGGATTTAATAAATTAGCATCCAGAATAGGTAATTTTTTAATTTTGCTTAAAAAGGCCAGAGCTTGCTTAAGGTGGACAAAATTATTTTGTGTTCCGCTGTTTAAGTTATGCACAACATAACTTTCTGATAGTGCGTGATAAAGTAACAAGTAACCCTGTTCTAAATCAGCAATGGTTGCATCGCTCCACCACCAACGAGGTGAACGGATTTCTATGTCCACTAAAATAAGTAAGGGTACGCCGTGTTTGAGTGCTTCAATGGCTTCTGTCGAAAAATGATAGTTAAAATTTGCGTTAAGCAGGTAAACACGATCTTCCATTAAGGTTTCAAGACTTTGAATACTGAAACCGGACTTTACTTCACTTTTTGTGGCATTGGTTTTAATGTTATCGTCAGCAAAAACAGTGTGACTGCTAATAAAATAAAATAAAACAATACTAATAACAGCACAAAGCATTGTTTTAAAGCGGGCTGCTCGATAGGAAAGATTATTTTTTCTGGAGTAAGCAATAGTAAAAGCCATCACTATTTCCTTTGTCCTGTGTGTTTTTATCAGTCTGATAGGTGGGCAATAATTGTTGCCCGTGTTCACATGCTTGCCCCCATGATACGTTAAAATTAACACACTGTGCATCGTTATGTGACGCTAAAAAGGTTTTTATTTGCTGCACATTTTCTTCTGGTAAAATGGAACAAGTTGCATATAGCAACATGCCACCTTTTTTAAGTGTTGGCCAAAGTTTTTTAAGCAGTTGTTGCTGTGTTTTAAGTAAGGCATCAATATCGGCTGCTTCGCGCAAACGTTTTATATCGGGGTGGCGGCGAATAACGCCGGTGGCACTACAGGGGGCATCGAGCAGGATGCGGTCAAACTGTTTTCCATCCCACCACGATTCAGTATCACTGGCATTGGCCGCTATTAATAAAAATTTATTTTGGTGCGTGGGCGTGAGCCGCATAATATTTTGTTGTACTTTTTCAAGGCGTTTTGCGGAGATATCAATCGCGGTTAATTGTTTAAGGTTGGGGCAGGATTCGAATAGGTGCAATGTTTTACCACCGGGAGCAGCACAGGCATCTAAAATAGATTCACCGGCTTGCGGGGTTAATAGTTCGGCGCAATATTGTGCTGCGCTGTCTTGAACACTAACTGCGCCTTCTGCAAAGCGGGGTAATTTTTCAACATTCACTGCTTGGTCCAACAGGATGCCGTGTTTGGTTAGCGGGCAGGTATGTGCGGCGATATCGTTTTCGTTCAACAGGTTTAAATAGTCTTCGCGAGAATTTATTAATTGATTTACGCGCAGCGTCATAGGTGGGTGTAATAAGTTGGCCTTTAAAATAGTTTGCCATTGGATGGTAGTGTTTGCCTGTTCATTATTAACAATGTCAGGGTAAGCGTGTTGTATTTTTTTTAGTAACCATTCAGGGCAGCAGTAGTGGCTTACTAAATGATGATTGGCAGCACTGTGTAAGCTGGATTGGTCTCGTTGGTAACGTCGTAATAAGGCATTAACCAGATTTTTTGCCCAAACTTTTTTTGATTTTCGGGTTACATTCACTGTTTCGTTAATAGCGGCGTGCGCTGGTAAGTTACCTTCGTTAAGCAACATGACGCCACTTAAAATTAAATGATAAATATCTTTGTCTTTATTTTTAAGGGGCTTGTCCAACAGTGTGCTAACAATAAATTGATAAAATTCATAACGACGTAAAATGTTATAACAATACGCCTGAACTTTGGGGGTGTCTTCGGCCTTTATTTGTTGTTGATATTCAGCGATACAATCAGCTAGTGCTTTTTTATGGGTTACAACATGGTTAATAATACTGGCAGTGGCCGCGATAGCAGAAATCTTTTTTGTCTTTTGTTTTTGCATGATTAGTAAATTTAACTGAAATATTGACCGACCTGAAACAGGTCAGGCTTGCCATTGAGTAAATCTTTAACCAACATACGTTTGGCCCCGGCGAGTTGTAATTCGGTGATGCTTAGCGAACCTTGTTGACATGCAACCTGAATGTGGTCTTTATTTATGGCCAGTATTTCGCCGGGTGTACCTGTTGTGGTGGTGGTGTATGTTTGTCTTCCGGCCTGCCAGATGCGAATAATATTATTATTAAAATGAGTTTGTGCGACTGGCCAACTATTAAAGGCGCGGATCTGTCGGACGATTTGTTCAGCTGTTTGTTGCCAGTTGATCAGTGCTTCCTGTTTACTGAGTTTATGGGCGTAACAAGCTTGTGCATCATCTTGTTTAATCGCTTGTAAATTATTTGCTTGTAATAACTCAAGCGCTTCTACGATAGCGACTGCACCAAGCTCTGCAAGTTTGCCGTGTAAGCTGCTACCTGTGTCGGTAGGGGTAATATCACAGCTTTTTGTCAGCAGCATATCGCCAGTGTCTAGTCCTTTATCCATTTGCATAATGGTAATACCGGTTTGTGCATCGCCTGCAATAATGGCACGTTGAATGGGGGCGGCTCCGCGCCATCGGGGTAATAGCGATGCGTGGATGTTAATACCGCCAAAGCGAGGTGCGCTTAAAATACTTATAGGTAAAATTAAACCGTAGGCTGCAACAATCATCAGGTCGGCGTTTAACGCTATTAAGTTGTCGATATTATCTTGCTGCTTAAAATTAGCCGGTTGATAAACCGGGATGGCCTGTTTAATTGCAATCTCTTTAACTGGGCTGGCTTTAAGTTGTCGGCCACGCCCGGCCGGGCGGTCCGGTTGAGTATACACCGCGATAACATCAAAGCCCTTTTTGACAAGAGCATCAAGGGCGGTTGCGGCAAACTCGGGGGTGCCGGCAAAAATAATACGTAAGGGTTGAGGTGAGGACATGCTATCTCTTTGGCTTAATGGTTTATTGTTGTTCTTTTAAGGCTTTAGCTAATTTTTTACGAATACGATTACGCTTCATTTCAGACAGATAATCGACAAACAGTTTGCCCTCAAGGTGATCCATTTCATGCTGAATGCAAACCGATAATAAACCCTCTGCATCAAGTTCGTAAAACTCGCCAAGTTTGTCCTGTGCTTTTAAGCGAATTTTGTCGTATCGTTTTACCGGCTCGTAGATGCCGGGCAAGGATAGACAGCCTTCATCGATAGCCTGTTCCCCTTCTTTTTGTAGAATTATCGGGTTAATGGCAACCAGTGGTTGGTTTTTTTCTTCTGAGGCGTCTATGGTAATAATACGCTGATGAACATCCACTTGGGTGGCGGCTAAACCGATGCCGGGAGCCGCATACATGGTTGAAAACATATCATCAGTCAGTTTTATGATTTTATCATTAAAATCAATAACTTGTTTCGCTTTGGTGCGAAGACGTGGATCAGGAAAATTTAAAATATTGAGCAATGCCATACGATTTCGTGCCAAATTTATAGTACATTTGTAAAAAGATCTGCTAACATTATGATACTACTAGGATAACAGGTATTAAAAAGGTAAATTATTTCATTAATTTGAGCGATAATTTAAATAATGAGATGTCTGGAAAAGAGCCTAATTTTGTAAATAAAGGTTCAGTTCCATACAGCCATTAAAGTAACGTAACCAGTTAGTAAAAGTGTCAACAGCCCTATATTAAGGTTAATTATATGATACAGAACAAAGCATGCCGAGTATCTCTTACGGGAATTTTATTATTAGTAGGAGTGTGGGGTCTAGTTGGTTGTAGTTCAACACCGAAAACTGAACCGGCCCCTAAAGCTCAGGTTGTTGAGCAACCGGTAGCGGTTGAAGAAGAAGTTACAACCACACCGATGCAGGCAGAAACAAGCACACAAGTCACGCCTATTAAGCGGGATTACCCGGATCGTTATGTTGTGAAAAAAGGCGATACCTTGTGGGCGATTGCGGCTAAATTCTTAAAAAGCCCTTGGTTGTGGCCCGAAGTCTGGAATATTAATCCGAAGATTCGAAATCCGCATTTAATTTACCCCGGCGATGTGGTGCTGTTACGTTATGTTGATGGTAAACCTTTCTTAACTCTGGAAGGTGCTGGTGGCGTACTGCCTCCACCGAAAGGGATTGAAACCATCAAATTATCACCCAAAGTGCACATAGAAGTGCTTGAAAAGGCAATTACCACCATTCCACGTTCTGCCATTGATGCCTTTTTACATGCGAATCGTGCTATTAACGAAAGAGAATTAGAGTATGCACCTTATATTGTGTCATCGTTTGAGCAACATCTGATCTCCGGGCCGGGGCGTAAAATTTATGTACAACGCTTAACGAGCCCTAAGGTAACTGGTTTTCAGATTGTTCGGCCGGGTGCTGTTTATCAAAACCCTGTTACGCATGAAATCCTAGGTTACGAAGCCCTGAATTTAGGTGAGGCTAATTTAGTTAAAGTTGGCAAACCTTCTACTTTAAGAGTTAATCGCGCATTTTTAGAAATATTGGATGGTGATTATTTGCTACCTTTACTGAATAAGCGCAAAGAGATTAATTTTTTACCGAAAGCACCTAAAAATAAGGTAAAAGGCTATATTATTTCAGTCGTTAACGGAGTAACGGACATTGGCCAGAACAATGTCGTGGTTTTATCTTTAGGTAAGCGCGAAGAGATGGAGCCGGGAGACGTGCTTGATATTTATCAAGGTGGTGTCACGGTTCGTGACCGTAAGGCGAATGAGCCGGTTAAATTACCAGATGAAAAAGCCGGTATATTAATGGTCTTTCGCGTGTATGATAAAATAAGCTATGCACTGGTACTTGAAACAACTCGCGTATTGCATGTGAATGATGTTGTACAAAATCCCGAGTAAGACTTTGTGATTAGTGCTACGGTTTTACCTACTTGATTGAGTGCGATGTAAGTTTATTTTTACTCTCGACACTTTTATTGTAGGCATAAGGATATGCTTAGAGGAATATCATGGCAGAATATCTTCAAACAGAGTTGGCGAGTTGGTTAGCGGTTCACCGTGCGCCGGGTGTGGGCGCAACGACCTTCCTCAAGCTGCTGTCGGTTTTTGACAATCCGCAAAAAATCCTAGAGGCCAATTATAGTCAATTAACAGCCTGTTCTTTGAAAAAAAAGAGCATCGATTACCTATTGGCACCGGACTGGTCGCAGATTGAAAAAGATTGTGCGTGGCTTGAAGAAAATCAGGCGATCGTATTAACACTGGCCGATGAGGCTTACCCCACTCTGTTAAAAGAAATTGCTGATCCACCCCCTCTGTTATTTCTTATGGGGGACAAAAGCCTGTTACGGAGTGAGCAAATTGCGATGGTCGGCAGTCGCAGTCCAACCCCCATGGGGGTGCAAACAGCGGAGGATTTTGCTAAAAATCTGGCCGAGGTGGGGTGGACTATGACCAGTGGCCTCGCATTAGGCATTGATACAGCATGTCACAAGGGAGCGTTAGCGGCACCTAATGGGAGGACGATTGCGGTTGTTGGCACTGGTATTGATCGGGTATACCCGGCTAGAAATCGGGATTTAGCCCACCAAATTGTCCAAACAGGTGCGATTATCAGCGAGTTTCCTCTGGGTAGCGCACCGGTTCCCGGCAATTTCCCACGGCGTAACCGGATTATTAGCGGCATGAGTCGGGGTGTTTTCGTGGTTGAGGCGGCCTTGCGCAGTGGCTCATTAATCACCGCAAAACAAGCACTTGAGCAAGGGCGCGAAGTTTTTGCACTACCGGGCTCGATCCATAACCCACTCTCCCGAGGCTGCCACTTATTGATCCGCCAAGGGGCTAAATTGGTTGAAACAGCTGAACATATCTATGAAGAACTGATTGAAATACTGCCTTACCGCCCCCACGTAAGCACTAATAGCAGTCAAAGTGCCTCTGAATCGAGTGAAATTTCGGTCGAACTGGATGCGGACTATCAGCAGGTTCTCACCCATGTGGGTTTTGAGCCCACTGCGGTGGATACCGTTGTGGAACGAAGTGGATTGACGGCAGACGCCGTTTGCTCCATGCTATTGGTATTGGAATTGCAAGGCTGTATCGTGTCAACGCAGGGTGGCCATTACTGCAAGTTGTCAGAGTCGCTCGGATCTAGCTAGATTTAACCGGGTTTCTGAGTAAAAGCGCATCTGAATAAAGGGGCGAAAATGAAACAAAATATATTCGATGTTTTAATGTATTTGTTTGACAATTATATGAATGACGATGTGGAATTCGATGTGGACGAAGACTCATTACGCAATGAACTTCAGGAAGCAGGCTTCCAGTTAGGCCAAATTGCACAGGCATTTGACTGGTTAGAAGGCTTAACTGATTATCAGGGTGAAGGTCATTATCCGTCAATTAAGCCGGAACAATCGACTCGAATTTATACCCGTGAAGAATGCGATAAGTTAGATACCAACAGTCGTGGCTTTTTAATGTTTTTAGAGCAAACGGGCGTGCTAGATAACATGACGCGTGAAATGGTGATTGATCGGATTATGGCGCTCGATACCGACGAAACAGATATCGAGCAATTAAAATGGGTTGTATTAATGGTGTTGTTTAATCAGCCGGGTTTTGATGGTTCCATCAGTTGGATGGAAGAACTGGTTTTTGATGAAGCAACCGGCCAACTGCATTAAAGAACATAAATTAAATAACAACAGTGAAAACAACGAATGGCAAAAAGCTTAGTCATTGTAGAGTCTCCCGCAAAAGCTAAAACAATCAAAAAATACCTTGGCAAGGGCTTTGAAGTGTTAGCTTCGTACGGTCACGTCCGTGATCTTATGCCAAAAGAAGGCGCGGTGGATCCGGCCAATGATTTTGCGATGAAGTATCAGATACTTGAAAAAAATCAGAAACATGTCGATGCAATAAAAAAAGCCTTAAAGAAAGCCGACAATCTTTATCTCGCAACGGATCCGGATCGCGAGGGTGAAGCCATTTCATGGCACTTGTATGAGCTGTTAAAAGATCAAGGCCTATTAAAAAATAAAACCATTGGTCGTATTGCTTTTAATGAAGTAACAAAAACAGCGGTTAATGATGCGGTGGCGAATCCTCGTGAACTCTCGTATGACATGATCGATGCGCAACTTGCACGACGCGCATTAGATTATTTAGTCGGTTTTAATTTATCACCATTGTTATGGAAAAAAATTCGTCGTGGCTTATCGGCAGGTCGGGTACAAAGTCCGGCATTGCGTTTAATTGTAGAACGTGAATTAGCAATTGAAAAATTCGAGCCAAAAGAATACTGGTCATTGGACACGATTGTCGAAAGTGGTAAGCAGGAATTTAACGGTAAGCTGACTTTTTTAGACGGTGATAAAATATCACAATTTACTATCAACAGCGAAGAAAAAGCCAATAACGCACAGGACATAATCAACAAAGCAGCGAAGGGTAAACTGATCGTTGCTAAAGTTGAAAAGAAAAAACGTAAACGTAATCCAAGCGCACCGTTTATTACCTCTACCTTACAACAGGAAGGTTCACGTAAGCTTGGTTTTACCGCAAAGAAAACCATGAGTATTGCACAGCAGCTTTATGAAGGTATTGATCTGGGCGGCGAAACGGTTGGTTTAATTACCTATATGCGTACCGACTCAGTCAACCTTGCGAATGAAGCATTAGAAGACATACGTAAATTTATTTTACAAAAATTTGGTGAACATAATTTACCAAAGGATGCACGGACGTATAAAACCAAAGCAAAAAATGCACAAGAGGCACATGAAGCTGTTCGGCCAACGTCTGTTTTTTATGAACCGGATGCAATTAAAAAACATTTAACCAAAGACCAGTACCGTTTGTACAGTTTAATCTGGAAACGGACGGTTGCCTGTCAGATGATTCATGCAACACTTGATACGGTTGCGATGGACTTGCATACTGGCACTGAAACAGATGCAAAAAAAGCCGGTGCAATTTTCCGAGCCAATGGTTCACAGTTAGTCGATCCCGGTTTTATGTCGGTGTATCAGGAAAGTGTGGACGATGCTAAACCCGCTGACGATAAAGATCGTTTATTGCCACTTTTAGAAGAAGGCGATGTGGTTAATCTGGTTAAACTGTTACCCGAACAACACTTTACTGAGCCACCGCCACGTTATGCAGAAGCCTCACTGGTTAAGTCATTAGAAGAACACGGTATTGGCCGACCTTCAACCTATGCTTCCATCATTTCGACTTTACAGGCACGCGAATACGTCACCATGGATAAACGCCGTTTTATTCCAACCGACGTTGGCCGTATCGTGGTTAAATTTTTAACTGAACATTTTACTCAGTACGTTGATTATGATTTTACCGCTAAGCTGGAAGATGATTTAGATGCCATCTCTCGCGGTGAAAAAAAATGGGTTCCGATAATGAAAAAATTCTGGAAACCGTTTAAAGAGCTGGTGGTAGATAAAGATAAAAATGTTGACAGAAAAGACGTAACTCACGAAGCGCTCGAAGAAAAATGCCCCAAGTGCGGTGGTGATATGGCGATCCGCCTAGGTCGACGTGGGCGTTTTATCGGTTGTAATAATTATCCTGAATGCGATTACACCCGCAACGTTAATGAAGATGCCAACGCGGAACCGGAAGTGATCGAAGACAGAAAATGTCCTGATTGCGGTTCAGATTTAATTATTCGCTCGGGGCGCTATGGTAAGTTTATTGGTTGTAGCAGCTATCCAGACTGTAAACATATTGAGCCATTAGAAAAGCCAAAAGACATGGGTGTAAAATGCCCAGAGTGCCATCAACATAATATGTTAATGCGTAAATCACGCAATGGAAAAATATTTTATTCCTGTGCCGATTACCCTAAATGTAAATATGCTGTTTGGAATGAGCCGCTTAAACAAGCTTGCCCGGATTGTGCATGGCCAATGTTAACACTTAAAATAACCAAACGTCGTGGGCATGAAAAAACCTGTCCACAAAAAGAGTGCAAGTATGTTGAGGCAGTGGATGAATCTGATTTAACTGAACTGCGCCCTACCTATGATCCAAATGAGTCAAAAGAAGATTCAGCCGAATAATCTGGCAACGGTCATTTATATCTAATATTTCAATTTAATTTTTAGTCGAGTTTGATTATGTCAAAACAATTTGTATCTATATTAATGGGTTCAGATTCTGATCTTCCCACCATGCAGGCATGTATTGATGTTCTAAAAAATTTACAAGTGGGCTATGAAGTTTATATTACTTCTGCACACCGTACTCCTGACGATACGCGTAACATTATTAATGACACCGAAGCTCGTGGGTGTAGTGTTTTTATTGCGGCGGCCGGACTTGCTGCGCATTTAGCGGGTGCGATTGCAGCACATACTTTAAAACCGGTTATTGGCGTACCCATGGCGGGTGGACCGCTCAATGGGTTTGATGCCTTATTGTCTACCGTACAAATGCCGGGCGGTATTCCTGTTGCAAGTGTGGCGGTTGGTAAAGCAGGCGCAAAAAATGCCGCTTATCTTGCAGCACAAATACTCAGTTTGGTTGATACAGAACTTGCCAAACGTTTAATTGATGAACGTGAAGCCAATGCACAGGCTGTTCGGGATAAAAATATCGAAATACAAAAACATATTTAAGTGTGTAAGTGTGTTGGGTTTACAGCAGGATGTTCAAGCGGCGGTAACTGCCTTACAACAAGGTCAGCTTATTGCTTATCCAACTGAGTCGGTGTTTGGATTAGGCTGCGACCCACAGCAACCCAAAGCGGTTGAGCGATTAATAAAAATAAAACAACGCAATCCCGATAAGGGACTTATTCTTATTGCGTCAAACTTTTTACAATTAATGCCTTATCTCGCAGAAATAAATGAAGACCTTACGAATCGTGCCAGAAAAACTTGGCCTGGGCCGGTAACATGGGTATGGCCAATTAAAAAAGAGGGATTAACATCGCCTCTGTTAACGGGGCAATATCAATCAATTGCGGTTCGGGTGACAAACCACCCCATTGCGGCTGCGTTGTGTGAAAAATTTCAAGGTGCCATCGTCTCAACCAGTGCAAATATAGAAAATGAAAAACCCGCAAAGACGGCAGAACAAGTACGAGAACGTTTTCAAGATAAACTGGATGTTATTGTTGGTGGCAATGTTGGTGGCTTATCAAGACCCACACCAATTTATGATGTAATGACTCAAATGGAATTACGCTAAACAACGCGATAAAAATAAATGGAAAAACCTATGTCAGAAATAAATATCGATGTTGTCAAAACATACCTATTGGAGTTACAAGACACTATTTGTGATGCTTTAAGTGAAGAAGACGGCCAAGAAACATTCATAGAAGACGCTTGGGACCGAAAACAGGGTGGTGGTGGGCGCACTCGTGTATTAACTAACGGTGCTGTGTTTGAACAGGCTGGAGTTAATTTCTCGCATGTTTATGGCAGCCAGTTACCCAGCTCGGCAACCGCTGCACGACCAGAACTTGAGGGGCGTGACTTTCAGGCAGTAGGAGTCTCGCTTGTTATCCATCCACGTAACCCGCACATACCAACTTCTCATGCGAATGTCCGTTTTTTTATTGCAGAAAAAGAAAATGCGGATCCGGTTTGGTGGTTCGGTGGTGGCTTCGACTTAACACCTTACTACCCGGTAAAAGAGGATGTTATCCATTGGCATCAAACAGCTAAAGCCGCATGCGATCCATTTGGTGAGGGTGTTTATGAGCAATATAAAAAATGGTGTGATGAATATTTTTATTTAAAACACCGGGACGAAACGCGTGGAGTGGGTGGTTTATTTTTTGACGATCTTAACGAATGGGGTTTTGAAAAAAGTTTTGCCTTTATGCAAAGCGTTGGGAATAGTTATATTCCTGCCTACCGACCCATCGTAAATAAAAATAAAGATAAATCTTATGTTGAAGCTGAACGGGATTTTCAACTTTACCGTCGTGGCCGCTATGTTGAGTATAATTTGGTATATGACCGAGGTACTTTGTTTGGTTTGCAAACAGGGGGGCGTACAGAATCTATTTTAATGTCGTTGCCTCCACTGGTGAAGTGGCGTTATAACTGGCAACCTGAAGCAGGTTCAAAAGAAGCTGATTTATATGATAATTATTTAAAACCACATAAGTGGTTATAATTGAAATAATACTTTCTTCTCATCACGTTTTAATTTTTTAATTTCTGCTTCGCGTTTGGTTGCTAGTGAACGTGATTCCAATTTTTCCTGATAAACTAATTTAACTGGGCGTCGTACGCGAGTGTACTTTGCGGCAAGTTTATTGTCGTTATTATGTTCAGTCAGGCGGCGTGTGACATCTGTCGTAATGCCAGTGTATAAACTGTTGTCGGCACATTGCAAAATATAGACGTACCAAGATTTAGGGTTAGTCATCTTTAGGGGGCGCTAGCAAATATAACTAGGCAATATTGATATGTGCATACTAATCTTTTGAGCCGGGCCAAACATTAATTAGCAGGATAATGCCGAGCGATCCTAACACCCATGATGCAAGTGGGAGACCTTCTATCATAAATTTACCATAGCCATCTAATCCAAAAATAACACTGGCACCAATGATTAAGCTGCTGCCAATAATGGCGATAAAGGTACGTTGGTTATTTTTGTTTAAGGTTTGCTTGATTTCATCCATTTGTTGGGTTGAAAGTTGATTGCTGAATTTACCTTCTTTGGCCTGAGTTAAAACGCTATGCACTAAGTTAGGTAATTGTGGCATTTGTTCTAACCAAAGCGGAAAGTTATTTTTAAATTGTTTAAAGATTGCTTTAGGGCCAATCTGAGTGTGCATCCATTTTTCCAAAAAGGGTTTAGCGGTTTGCCACAAATCCAGATCAGGATAAAGTTGCCGTCCCAGACCTTCTATATTCAATAATGTTTTTTGTAACAAGATAAGCTGAGGTTGTACGGCAAGATCAAATTCCCGTGCGGTATTAAACAAGCCAAGCAGGACTTGTGCAAAAGAAATTTCTTTTAATGGTTTATTAAAAACAGGTTCGCATACAGTACGAATAG
The DNA here is from genome assembly GCA_964472525.1 of uncultured Thioalkalispiraceae bacterium. Lineage (GTDB taxonomy): Bacteria > Pseudomonadota > Gammaproteobacteria > UBA6429 > Thiohalophilaceae > SZUA-37. Next base: position 15,907 of record CAYYLL010000021.1, read on the forward strand.
CGGATTCAAATTCTTCTACACGCGTGTCGGTGCTGACCCAACCTGAATTAATATGTAGTTCTGCCACACGCCGGTAGTCGTGATTAAAAAAAGCTAAAAAGTTTTCGGCTAGATAACGTTGATCATTTTTAGTTAAGGTACCCATTATTCCAAAATCAACGGCGATGTATTGCCCCTTAACTTGCGGTGGAATTTGTTGATCGTTTGCGGCAACAAAAATATTTCCAGGGTGCATATCGGCATGAAAAAAACTGTCACGAAAAACTTGGGTAAAGAAAATTTCTACACCGTGTTCAGCGAGTTGCTTAAAGTCAATATCATGTTGTTTTAACGTTTCGGTATGTGAAACTGGAATACCATGAATACGTTCCATCACCATGACATTCTGGCGGGTGTATTCCCAGTGTATAGCTGGCACATACAGTAATTTTGAATCTTTAAAATTACTGCGTAGCTGTGTTGCGTTCGCGGCCTCACGCATTAAGTTAAGTTCATTGATAATGGTTTTTTCGTACTCGGCAACAATTTCAACTGGGCGTAATTTTTTACCGAGTGACCAATAACGTTCTATTTTACGGGCAATGCTGTAAAGAATGGCAACATCACGTTTTATAATGGGGAGTATGCCGGGGCGTAAAATTTTAACCACCACTTCTTCGCCACTGTGTAAGGTCGCAGCATGAACTTGTGCAATAGAGGCAGAAGCAAAAGGGGTTGAGCTAAATTCTGCAAAAACGTCATTGGGTGATTGCTGATAGGTTTTTTCGAGAATGCTCAGGGCGATGCTATCGGCAAAGGGTGGAACCTGATCTTGTAGTTTAGCAAGCTCAACGGCAATGTCTTCGGGAAGCAAATCTTTGCGTGTTGATAATATTTGCCCGAACTTGATAAAGATGGGGCCTAAATCTTCAAGACTGCGGCGAATGCGTAAGCCTCGCGTTGCTTCGGGGCGTTGCACCCAAAGCCAAGGTAATATCCAACGTAAAAAACGCACGGGGCGGAAAAGGTGGGTTGCAAGGATCAGATCATCCAGACCGTGGCGCATTAAAATCCAGCTAATGGTGATTAAGCGTTGTATTTTTTGTAAGTACATTCAATAAATTTGTGGGCAATACCCGTTAGGATTATGATTTTAATTGTAAAGCGTTGTGCTTATTTTATCGATTAATTCTAGTTAGTATTCTCGCAATAAGCGAATAAATGTTTCGGCGACACGGTGATCCAGATTAGAGCGATTACGTGCTATCCATAGGATACGAGTAATATGAAGGTTGCTCACTTTTATATGGAATAGCTCACCTTTTGCGACCTGTTTTTCAACCGCAAAACGGGGTAAAAAACTGGCGTGGTGACCATGCAGTAATATTTCAGCGATGGTATCAGTGGAACCCACTTCCATTTTAATATTCAGGTTGCTGATATTGATATCGTGTAATGCTTTATCGATTATTTCGCGCACAGCCGCCTGGCGTTCGCGTAAAACATAACTCAGTTGTTCGAGCTGCTGTATTTCGATGCTTGTAATATTATCACGGACTAAAGGGTGGTTAGGGCCAACGGTTAGCCATAATTCATCATCGAGCCATTTTTCGACTAATATATCTGGATGATTGGGTGCGTTTTCCATAATGGCTAAATCGGTGAGACCCATTGCCAAGCGGGTTTGTATGCCTTGTGAATATCCAAAGCGGCTATTGATTTTATATTGTGGAAAACGATCGCTGAATTGTACGAGCAATTCCGGCAAAAAGTGATCGCCAATAGAATAAGTCACTTCGAGGCGAAGCAGATGGGTGCCTTCGGCTAAACTTTGCAAGTCTTCAATGAGCAGGGTGTTACGGTCCAGTGTTTGTACTGCGAAGGTGTAAACTTTTTTACCGGATGAGGTGAGTCGCAGGCGGCCAGTGACACGCTGCATTAAGGTGCAGCCATAACAGGCATCAAGTGCGCGCAAACGTTTGGTCACGGCAGGTTGGCCAATGGATAAAATTGCGGCTGCACTGGATACGCCTCCATGTTCAACAACGGCACGAAGAGCCGCAAGCCCGGATAGGTCAGGTAATTTCTTATATTCCATAAAGGAATGTTAGTGTAACGATATTCAATTGCCCGTCAAGTATAAAAGCGTATAATCCGCGCGATATTATCCCTATTTCATTAGCCCGGTGAAATATTCGATATTTTTCTGGCATTTATTCCAGTTTGCATTAGAAATTACAAATATTCTGATTAGGAATTATTTGTAGCTAATATTTAATGTAAATGGCGTAAAGGTCTTCTATTGCCCTATTTTGAATAAAGCACTGAGGTATTGTATGTCGTCATTGGCAAGGTTTCTTCCTTTTCTGAGTTGGTTCCGTTTAGTTACCAAAGAGACCGTAAAAGCGGATTTAATCGCTGGCTTTACCGGTGCCGTTATTGTGTTACCACAGGGCGTCGCATTTGCCGCCATTGCAGGCTTGCCTCCGGAATATGGTTTATATACGGCCATGATTACCCCCATTATTGCGGCTTTGTTTGGCTCCTCTTTGCATTTAATTTCCGGGCCAACGACGGCCATTTCAATCGTGCTGTTTTCCACGGTCAGCCATTATGCTGAGCCCGGCACACCAGAATTTATTTCCCTAGTGTTAACGGTGACTTTTCTTGCCGGTATTTATCAACTGGGTTTTGGCTTAGCACGTTTAGGAAGTCTGGTTAATTTTGTTTCGCATACTGTTGTGGTTGGATTTACTGCTGGTGCTGCACTTTTAATTGTAACCAGTCAGGTTAAACATGTGCTGGGTGTTGATATTCCGCGTGGTGAGTCGTTTATACATACTTGGGCGGATATCTTTTTGCAGTTAGGCCATATGAACAGCTATGTCTTTTTTATTGCGACAGCGACACTGATTATTGCGGTATTGATGAAGCTCTATATACCGAAGTGGCCGAACCTTTTGTTTGGGCTTATTGCCGGTAGTCTTATCGGTTTAATGTTTAATGCACAGGAAACCGGCATTAGATTGGTGGGCGAAATTCCTGCTCATCTTCCCCCTTTTTCGTTACCTGATTTTTCTTTTTCAACACTGACGCAACTGGCTCCAGAAGCCTTTGCGGTTGCGTTGTTAGGCTTAATCGAAGCGGTGTCGATTAGTCGCGCAGTGGCTTCAAAATCAAACCAGCGTATAGATTCGAATCAGGAATTTATTGGTCAGGGTCTGTCCAACGTTGTGGGTAGTTTCTTTTCCAGCTACGCGGGCTCAGGTTCGTTTACGCGTTCAGGGATTAACTACTCTGCTGGTGCAAAAACACCGTTGTCGGCTATTTTTGCTGCCGTTATGTTGATGTTAATTGTTTTGCTTATTGCGCCTTTAACCGCATATTTACCGGTAGCGGCAATGGGTGGTGTGATTTTAATTGTTGCTTACAACCTAATCGACTTTAAACATATTATGCTGATTCTGAAAAACAGTAAGTCAGAGTCCTCGGTTTTAATTGCTACATTCTTGGCAACATTATTTCTTGAGTTGGAATTTGCAATTTATATGGGTGTTTTGTTATCGCTGGTTTTATTTTTGGCAAAAACATCAACGCCGAATATTCCAACATTAGGCATTGATATTGACGAAGCAGAAAATAAACGCACATTTATCAATATTCAAAAGAAACCGGTTAAGCAATGTCCGCAGCTTAAAATTATACGTGTGAATATGTCTATTTATTTTGGTTCGCTTAACCATATCCAGAATAGAATCCACAAAATATCAGAGAATGAGCGTATTTATAATATTTTAATCGTGGGTTCAAGAATAAACTTTATTGATTTAAGTGGTTCAGAAATGTTGGTGCAAGAACATCGACGCTTAAAAAAATTGGGTGGTGGTTTATACTTTTGTAATTTAAACGCTGACGTTTATGAGTTTGGTGCGAAAACAGGATTTATTAGTCATATTGGGAACCATCACTTTTTCGATTCGAAGAAAGAAGCGATCAGTGCGATTTATCATATTCTGGATAAAGAGATTTGCCAGACTTGTTCACAGCTTGCGTTTAAAGAATGTAATTAATCTCAGAATTGCATAAGGTCCATAAGGACTAGGTGTAAAAATAGTCCGCCCAGTTGGACTGGACTTTATTACATAGTACTTTACATAAGTAGCACCTTATTTGGGCAGGTTATGATAAGAAAAATTCTTTTCAGTTAGCATTAAACCTTGTCGGAAATAGTCACTCACTTTTTCGGTTTCACCGAGTTGCTCCATTAATTCGCCCAGCTCTTTATAGGTTTCAGGCATTGGGCTGATACCCAGACTGGCTTCGAAGTAGGCTTGTGCTTTACCCCATAATTTTTGTGCCAAACATAAACGTCCAAGGGTCAGTAATAGCACCGGATTTTGCCCATGCTGTTGGGTTAAACTTTCGCCAAAGTCGAGTTGCTGCTGAGCCTGCGTTGCTTTTACCAAACCGTATAAGTAAATATATTGGGTTAGCCATTGGTGTTTTATTGCGGCTTTTAATAAAGGTTCGGCTATATCGTATTGTTCAAGCTTAATGAGTTGGTTGCTGTAATCTAAAATAAGATCAGTATCATTTTTAAGTTCCTTCGGTAATAACTGCCATGTTTGTATTAAATGATCCGGCTTTTTATTGGTTTCTGTTATCTCGATGGACTGAGTGGCTTGCTTTAATAAGTGTTGAAAAATAACTTTTTGTAATCGATAAAGTTCCTCGACATTCACAATCTTGTATTTTTTAAGATCTGGCAATAAATTTTTTAATTCCTGCCAGCTATTAAGCTTTTCGTAGAGTTGCGCTAGCAGATTTAGAACATGACTATGTTTGGGTGATATGGATCTTAAATGCACCAGTGTTGCGAGTGACTGTTCGAGCTGGCCATGAGCTAATTGTAGTTCTGCCTGAGTGAGTTCAACTGCAAAGTCAGCATCTGGCATACTTTTATGCGCCATTGAAAGATAGTGGTCTCGACGTTCCGGCTCATTTAATTTTTGTGCTGCGCGTGCTGCTGATAAATAATTGAGTAGCGGTGTTTCGCTATTATCAACGTTCTTGATAAGTGCCTTTTCTGCTTTCTTCCATTGCCCTTGGGCTAAGGCAATTAAGCCTTGTTTCGATGTTTTTTGTGCTTTCTTTAATTTTGAGCGGTTATGACGTTGTTTAATCATATCCGGTAATGACCATGTTTGTTTAATACTGCGTAGCGTAAACGAAATTAACAAGTACAGGCTGATTTCTAAAAATATAAACAAAGCCAGTGACATTTCAATGGTGGTGTGGCCCCGGCCAATTAAAACATAGCCATTATCCTGATAAGCGATAACACCGAGTATGGTTGACAGAACAAGAATAATTAAAAAAATAAAAAGCGTTTTCATGATTGAGTTGTAGTTTTAGATTTTTCTTTTAATGTGGATGGCTTGTTATCAGGTTGTGTGACAGCTTTTATCGTCGTTGGTTTGTCGGTAATAACTTTACTGGGCTCAGACTTATTTTTTGGTAATGACTTGCTGCTCACAGATGGTTTTTTAAGTGGTTTCACTTTTGTTTTTGAATTGTTTTTTCGAATTTTCTTTTTGGCCTTGGAATGTTTTCGTTTGAGTTTTGGTTTTCGCCCGGATTTTTTTGGTATCGATTTTTGTGTACGAGCATGGAGTAATTGTAACTGGGTCAAGCTATTAGAAATATCGGGTAGGGTGACATTAATTTTAACCTGTGCAAGCTGGATTAAGCTTTTATTCATAGATTGGGTCAGTGGATCCTGATTATTAAAATATTGTTTTATCCATTGCTGTGCTTGCTGAATACGATCTTTATAAATAATAGGTTGGTTATTAATCAATGCCAGACGCGCTTGTTCTAATTGTAATTTTAAATTTTGAACAAGAAAAAATCGATGTTCAGGTGAGAGCAGTGGCTGGATCTGTTCATTGTGTGTTTGTATGCGAAACAGTTTTAGTAGATCCTGCCAAATGGCCATTGGCAGTTGTTTCCAGCTATCAATTTGGCTTAGCTGTGTGGGATGTTGATTCTTTTGTTGTATTGTTTCTGGCGTCGGTGTTTTTAAAGGCAAGTCTTCTAGCTGTTTTTGTATGGCATTTAACTTGAGCGAAAGTCCAACCATATCGATACGGGTTACACTTTTTAATTGTTGTATATCAAATGCAATGGCTTGGCGTAATGGAATAAATCTAGGGTTGCCAACTTCGCGTAAGCGTTCGTCTGCTGCACGTAGTGCGCTGATACTAGTGGGGACATCGTGTGCCAAAATTAAACGGTAGTTTGCGAGTTTAATCAAATACTCGGCTTCGGTAATGAGCCAGTCATGCCGACTATGCCGATTCTGTTTTAAAAAGACCTGAATGGTTTTTTTCAGGGTAGTAAATTCTTGATTTTGGGCCAGTGTATTTTGTTGCAGTTGTTTTTGTACTTGTTCATTGGCCTGAGTTTGTTGTTGGCGTATTTGCGTAAGCTGTTGTTGCTGTGCATCGAGAAGCGATTGCTGTTGTGTTATTTGTTGCCAACCGATGTAGGCGGTAAAACCGACCGCTATAATAATAACAATCGATAAAAGGGTGTTTAAGTTTAAAAAAGAAAAGCGGGTTTTTTTTTGCGTTTCGGTTTTGGGTTTAGTGGCTTCTTTTTTAGTGTCGTCTTGTTTGTTCAACAGCCGTATCCTGTTACGTAAGGTTTTTTATAATAGCATCCACAATGGCGTTATCGCTAACATTGTCGGTCATAATGGGTGCTTGAGTAAAGCCGTGCTGCGCTAACCGCAAATTAAGGCGTGGGTTAACGATAACGAGCTTGCTATTAAGTATAGCGGTACGCAATTGTTTGGGGGCTGTTTTTTTAGAAATATTAGTCACTAAATTTTCCAAACCTTCACCGCTAGTAATACAAATAGCTTCAATGGGCTGTTCTTGCCAACTTTGCTCAAGTCGTTGTAGGTCAATATCGGGACACAGACGCTGGTAGACTTCGGCATAGCTAACCTGTGCGCCGCGTTCTCGCAAGGTTTCGGCGAGTAAGTTACGCCCGCCAATACCGCGGAATATGGTGATATTTTTATTGGCTACATGTTGCAATGACGGGTGTGCCAGTAAGCCTTCGCTATTATAAGAAGCCTGTGGGGTAATCTCAACGGGGCGTTTAGCTAGATTTTCGAGCAGGGTAGCACTACCTAAGCCGACCGTGGCTAATTTTACTTGATTGGGTAACTCGGCGTATTGTCGGATCAGGTTGATAGCATGTGTGACGGCATTCTGACTAATAAAAATAGCAATATCGGTGTGGTTAAGTTTTTTAACCAGCTCAATGGCCGCAGCGGGTTTATCAAGGGCCTTAATCTCAATTAACGGCTGGCAATATACCTGGGCTCCGGCTTGTTCAAGTAAACGAATTAATTCGCTAGCCTGATGGGCCGGGCGGGTGACCATGATATGTTTATTTGCTAGTGGTAATGCGAGTGGCGATGAGCTGTTTGAGTTCATGGATGATATTGTGATACCCGTTTATTTCGCTTGTTATTCGATTAGTCGGCGGCTTTGTCATACAGGCGTTGTAATATTTCACCTGCGCCACGGGCGAGCAGATCTTCTGCGAGTATCACCCCCAATTCTTCTGCATCTTCGGGTTTACCGGCAATATCCGCGCTAATAATCTTGGAACCATCGGGCTCGCCAACCAGGCCACGCATAAATAAGGTGTCTTTATTCAATTCGGCAAAACCGGCAATTGGCACTTGGCAGCCACCGTTTAAAGTGTAATTCATGGCGCGTTCGGCGGTTACTCGAATGGCTGTTTTCTGGTCGTGCAACGGTTTTAATAGCTGGTGTACACGGTCGTCATCGACACGACACTCAATGCCCACCGCTCCCTGGCCAATGGCCGGTAAACTGATATGGGGTTCGATATATTCACTAATGCGTTCGGCCATTTCGAGACGAATAAGGCCGGCACTGGCAAGAATAATGGCATCGTAGTCACCGTCATCGAGTTTACGTAAGCGAGTGTTGACATTCCCACGTAAGTCTTTGATTTTTAAGTCAGGTCGTAAAGCACTTAATTGGCACTGGCGGCGTAAACTGGACGTCCCCACGGTCGCGCCCTGTGGCAATGCATCGAGTGTTTTATAAGCATTTGAGACAAAGGCGTCGCGTGGATCCTCGCGTGGGCAGATAGTGGCCAAGTGCAGCCCGTCCGGTAATTCAACCGGTACGTCTTTCATTGAATGGACTGCAATATCCGCACGATTCTCTAACAGAGCTGTTTCTAACTCCTTGACAAACAAGCCTTTTCCACCCACTTTGGCCAGCGGAGTATCGAGTATTTTGTCACCTTGAGTACTCATGGTAACCAGTTCAACGGTTAAGTCGGCGTGGTATTTTTGCAACTGCGCAGACACATATTCGGCTTGCCAGAGAGCGAGTTGGCTTTTGCGGGTGGCGATACGTATAATCTTGGTCATTAAGTTGTCTTTATCTTTATGTAAGGTTTAATTGGGCTTTAGATGGAACGGAGCCGAGTTTTTGTATACTAAAAAGAATGTATGCGTATTGTATTAATTCAGCATAATAATTGCGACTCTTGATGCCCTATTTTTGTTAAAAATGGGCAGTGTTATCTTAAAATATAAAAATACAGGTTTTCGGGTGTGATAAATCAAAATTTAAAGCGGCTATTGGCAGTTACTTTGTTTGTGTTTGCGTGGGTAGGAATAGTGCAAGCCGATGTTGAAAAATCTGCTGATGCTAAGGCTGTTGAAGTTAAAATCAGCACTGATTTATATCAGGACGCGCAGCTTGCGAAACAAAAAAAAGTGCCCATTGTTGTGATGTTTTCGCAAGATGGCTGTACTTATTGCGGCATTGTGCGTGAGCAGTTTTTAAAACCCATGCTTCGAAGCGGTGATTACAAAAACAAGGCAATTATTCGTGAAGTAAAAATAGACAGTTTTGATGATGTACGCAATTTTGACGGCAAAATGGTACCCAGTGACGAACTATCAACAACATATCGCGCTTATCTGACGCCAACCGTGGTTGTCTTTGATTCGAAGGGCAAAGCGTATCACCGTATTTTAGGGGTCGCCAATGAATATTTTTATGGCGGTGAACTGGATGACGCGATTGATAGCACTTATAGCCAGATCCATCGAATCGCCGTTAATGATTAAGCATATTACTTACAAGGTTTAAATTGGTAGGTAACCCCAGCTTTGTATAAGAAACCAGATTGCCGCGCTATCGCTCGCAACGACAAAAATGGGGTCTTTGCGAGCGATAGCGCGGCAATCTGGTTAAATTGTAGTGTCATTACATGTTTGAAACCCTTATACAAACCTGAGGTTAGGTAGCTGATTTTACTTTGAGGCTTTACGACTAAACATCACTGCAAATTTTTTATTACTAGCAACAACCTGGTAGCCACCAAAAATCTTTTTAAGTTTGCTGTGGTAAGCTAAATGGTGGTTACCCACAATCCAGAACTCCCCCTCCGGCTCTAAAACAGAATGTGCATCATTAAACATTTGCCAAGCAATATGATCACCCACTACATGGTTTTGATGAAACGGCGGGTTGCATAAGATTAAATCAGCACTTTGTTTTTTTATACCGGTTAAACAATCAGTCACTAAAAAGTCGGCAGTACGTGATTCAGTAAAAGCATCTTCAAAATTGGCCTTAGCGGAAGCTACCGCCATATACGATTCATCGGTAAAAACAAGATGTGCATCAGGATTTTGTAAGGCTGCCACCAAACCTAAAATACCATTGCCACAACCTAAATCAATAATATTTTTATAAGGCCTAGGGCGGGGTAAGTTTTCCAGAAGAAAACGGCTACCAATATCCAGTTTTTCACGCGAAAAAACATTGGCATGGTTAACAATCGCTAATGTGCGATCTTCTACTTCAAGTTCGAATTGTTTAGGATATGGAGATTCTGTTATTTTAGCCTGAGTAAAAGAACAAAAAATTAAACGTGCCTTTTTCCTTGCTAGTGATGTTGTTGTTTTGCCAATGATTTTTTCAAATAATTTAAGCGTTGAAGAATGAATATTTTTTGCCATCGCTGCGGCAATAATTTTACTTTGTGGATTAATATGAGATTGTATTTTACAAAGAATATCTTCTAAATAAGCATGGCTCTTAGGAATTTTAATAATAATTAAGTCATAAATACCATTAAGTGGTTCCATGCTGTTGAGTAGTGTAATATTATTTATATCAACAGTATTAAGGTTGACGTTATTGATAAGCCCTTGGGCAGCTAGATAGGAGTCGAGTTGTACATCAGGTTTAAACGTATTTAGGGCAATCGCTAATGCACCAAAGCTATCATTAATAATAAGAATACGTGAATTACTATGGAGAAGTTCGTTGCCAAGGGATTTATTCTGCTCATCAATATATTGCAACAAATACTCATCGGCTGCATCCCAGGCACGTAAGGTTTCTTTTTTGTGTTGTGGGTAGCGTGTAAGGTTGAAATTACCTTGAGGTGTTTTAAGTTGGGTCATCTGGGTATATTAATAAATTAGGTATCGTGAGTGGGAATTTTTATAGAATCAATTATATATCATTCAACGAAGTTTGTGTTGGATGTATTATTAGCTACTTTAGTTAAACAATAAATTTATTTTGTTATCCCAGAGCCTGTAAATTAAATTGTGTAACTGTCCATTAATGATTACTCTAATCTACAGGAGAATAACAGCAGTTCCGTTTGCTGCTCTAACAATTTCTGGCGTGATCGGATCAGGTCTCGGTCTCGGTCTTGTTCCTGCTCTGATATGGTCATAAGCGTCAGCAGATCATTGGCATAGAATTGCACCAGTTGTGCCGCATCAATGCGATCCGTTTTGACTTATTTTCCACATGGACTGGGAATACTAGTGGGAGCAACTACATCACAGTGATAGTCTTTTTTAGCGAGAGGGTGTAACCAATAATAAGACGCCTCATAACATAGCTTGAAAGCGCTTCTGGGAAAGCATTTGTGGAGCCTATCAAGTTGGCTCAACAGCCCGTTTAATGTTGGTCGGCATTTGAATGTAATGATTTCCCCGGTATTTTTGTCCAGAGCTGATCCGTGATACTGAGTATCATCGACATCAAGATCCACGTAAGATTATAGTCTGTTTCATAGACGCCCCCTGTTAACCTTCTGATTTCAGTGGTGTGCGGACTTTACCACTTTGAGGTGCCATCATTGATGGTAGCCCTCGGTTTAGATTGGGGTGGGGCGTCTATATCTTCTATACACGTTGGTAAAGAGTGAGGAAAACAGTATTCCTTTGAGTTTGGCCAATTACTTAATTACCCAGAATTGGGAACGCTAAAAATTAATATTCCCGATTATGAGACGGACTGCCCATCCATAGCATACAAAACAACAGCTTAGCCAATGGCATACATGCTGCATTTCAGAATAAATGAATAAAAATACTACCACATTCTAACAATTTAGCATTCGAGTAAAAGACTTAAAGTTATGGATAATAATCTATGCCTTACTTGCTATAGACTTTGCCTGATAATTTGTACAATAACGGTTCTGGCGGCGAGTCTTGTCTATGCGGATGGCTGGGATCCTAACAGTAGAGCGCCAAATGTTAATGGTATTCGCAACACCCGCCACAACATGACAATGAGTTACATGGGTGGGGCTTCACGAAATATGGATTCCAGCCGCAACGATTACGGTGAAATCTGTGTTTATTGTCATACTCCTCACGGAGGTAATCGTACCATTAGTGCCCCGTTGTGGAATCGAACCAACACTAACACGAGCTATATCTTATATAATAAACCATTAACCTCGGGACAGGCACCGACACAGCCGGGTGTGAATTCTGTCGTATGTTTGTCCTGCCATGATGGCACAGTTGGAATTGACTCGGTGATCAATATGCCTAACCGTCCAAACCTGGCTGTTTCTTACAATCGAGTACAGGAAACCGTGCAAGATGATACTTTTCTAAGTACCTGGCCAGACAATTCACCCATCAGGCATGCAATATTGCCTGACTGCATGTTATGTCATAATTCCAGCAATCCCTTTGCGCCCGACTTCGCTTCCTTTTTGATTGGTACAGATCTGCATGATGACCATCCCGTGGGTGTATCATTACCTAATACGACGAAATATGACTTCAATGAGCCAACCGGTATTCGTGGTAATCTTAAATTTTATGACACTAATGGCAATGGGCGTGCTGATAGTAATGAACTCCGTTTCTATAACACGGGGGATGGTTTCGAAGTGGAATGTGCTTCTTGTCACAATCCGCACGGTACCCCTGTTTCCGGTAGCGGTAGGGGGGCATTAATTCCTACTTTCATGCGGGTAAGTGATCAATCCGTACTCTGCCTGACCTGTCACATAAAGTGAGCCAGGCTTGCCAGTTCAACTGTTGCAATTCAGATAAACGTTAGGACGGCGGTTTGATACCAAACTCTCGCATGATGGCTTGGCCTTCTGCTTCATTCAAACGTTTGATTACCTCTACCTTTCTGAAAAGTTGATCAACCACATAAATGCGACCTGTTTCATCCACCGCAACACCGGCAACAAGTGCGTAGTGACCTGCCCGATCTAGCTGCCCCCCCTGTCCCAGCGCCATTAACAGTTGACCTTTAGGATTAAATATCTGCACATTACCAAAGCTTGCATCTGACACATAGACATTACCATCGGCATCAACGGCCAAGCCACGCGGGCGTGCAAAGCGGCCAAAAGCGGAACCCACATCGCCCCAGCTGTACAGGTATTTGCCATTTGGATCAAAGGCCTGGATACGAAAGTTACCTGCGTCCAATACGTATAACGTACCGTCCGGGGCTACTGCTGCATGGGTTGGAAGGTTGAACTTTCCAGGTGCCCTGCCACGTTCGCCGATAGTAAAGAGTTTCTCGCCTTCTGCATTATAAGCGACGATACGGTGTCTAGTACTATCCACCCCACCCATATCAACCACATAAATGCGTTTACCGTCTCCACTAACCGCAACATCGGTGGGCTTTACAAGATCATCGGGCTTACCAATATAGTGTTTAAAGTGACCACCAGAATCATAGACCACAACACAGCGTTTTGTCGCATCAGCAACATAATAATTGATGGCATGGTCGATCGCTACCCCCAATGGTTTTTGCAAGCGACCATCACCGCTACGACCGAACACAACCACTAGTCGACGCGGAACATCAAACAGGTAGACAAGCCGCATCACGCTGTCACTCACTATAATGTGACCCTGGTATGCAGCAATATCCAGGGGCTTTATTAATCTGATTCTGGCACGTTTTTGTCGTCCGGTAACAATAGACTTGAAACTGTCGAATTTTTCCTTTTTTTCAATGCTCAAGTCAGATCGCAAAGTGAATTCATATTCAAAACGTGGTAAATCTGGAAGTGAGGGCCAGAATGGCGGACGAACACGTTGTTGTTTTACCGGTGTTGAGCAGGCCAGCAAAAATGCGAAACATAAAAAGATACAGAATAATCTAAATGTGTGCATATTCTCAATTATAAAAGAATTTAACGGATATCAAGTTTAACAAATTTATTTCAACATACAATATTTACTTTATTTTAAAGGGGGCAGCACTTTAATGTTTCGAAAATTTGCTGGTCTGAATACAAGCACTGAAAGACTTCAAGCATCGCATTCGTCATTTGATGAAACGCTCTTGGGGAATATCGATGCAGCGTCGGTTCCGCGAACTGCGGCTTTATATCCAGGGGTGGATAAACTACTTTGGACTTTCCGAAGACTACCGACCTTTGCCCAAACTGGGTGAATGGATACGCAGGCGCATTCGCAATCTCATCAAGCTGGGTACCAGGACTCTAACAGCAGTGAGTCTTGGACTAAGTCCTAGATCACCCTATTGATTAGCTAGTTTGAAGTACCTGGAAAAGGCGAAACACATTCCATAAATTTTTACACCGGGTTTATTAATTCAGTATTTGAATATTTATTTTTTACCTTTGCAATTAACATCTCTGGAAGCATTTAATGCGCCTAACTGATTCTTAAGTGATAAGCTTAAGCCATTTTTTGCAACAATAATGTTATCGACAAGTGGCCACTTGAATATCCATTTATTATTCTTCAGGGATACGCTTCCATTGAAACCACCACCTGTAGCCTTGGTGTTCAGGATAGTAACTGGTACTCCATTACTCCATAACCATTTTCCATTCAGACCTGGTAACTCTCCGGATAATCGGGTGGAGGTAACCGGAATTCCAAAAATATTAATACCACTTAATTTTTTACCGTCAGATGATAATACAAGGGAGTCTATAAATGGTGGCCAGGTAATTTCATAATGTCCTTTTGTTGCATTAACCGTTTTCCATTTTCCAACAAATGCTCCATTATTAGCTTCACCGTTCGGTGAAATAGTAATATGAGCTCCATTACCCCATTTCCAACATCCGGTTAATTTATTTTGTAAGGTGTTTTTGGATACCGGTTGAATTTTAGCGGTAATTTTTTTTGGTTTTATATGGTTACATTGTTGCGCTTTACTGGCTTTATATTCTGCCAGAAATATTTCTTTCATTTTTTTGTTTTCGGAATTTTTCCAATAATGACTTCCCTGCTCTGGAGCATATACTTTAACTGTTTTATAAAGTTCAGAGTAATTTGCAATGATATCTGCTTCAACAGATTCAAATTTTAATTTGATATTGCTTAATTTAAACGCATGCTTTGAATTTTGCCAATATAAATTGACGTTTTTGCCATCATATTTCCAGCGATTACTAGGATCATAATACATCCGTGTATATTTTTTTCCTAATTCAAATTTGATCTCGCGTGTATTTTTTATTGTGGTATATGAAGGGCTCCAGCTAAGCCCAAAAATACCGTCCTTTCTGAGGTGAACTATCAATCTTTGATAACCTCCAAAAGGTTTGCCGTTAATGTCCGTTTGGCCTCTATTCCAAAGTAAAAGAGCCGTACTATAACGGATATATTCCTGTTGATTGTATCCGGGGTCTGCTTTTGTTGTGTTACTTTGAATTTTTAATGTCCATAAGCTATCGGAATAACCTTCTTTTTGTCGGTTTGCAATCCAGATTTTTTTATCTTCCTTGCATTTGGTAAAAGCCATTGAACTCTGGTAATTAAGCAATGATTCATAGGGCAATTTTGTGGGTAATGGTGCGGCATCTGTAAAATTCTTAATAGGTTGAAAAAGATATTGTCTTTGAAGTTTTTGTGTCCTTGATTGTTGTTTCGTTTTTATTGTAATACTGATGTCTTTAAGGACAGAGGGTGCTTTTTTACAAAATGACTTATTCATTGCAGGATATTTTTTAAAATTACACAGTTCAGTTAATAATGTCATATTTTTATCTAATGATTCTTGCCTAAGTTCTGCCCATTTTTTTAAGTAAGCTTTATTTTTTTTCGGCATTGCTTTTTTTGTATAAAACTTCTGGTAAGCATTAATGAAATTTTGATCATTATCAAAAAAATTCTTAATTAATATTTCACCTTTATCAGGGTTAAGCAAAAATTTAAAATCAGCAAATTTGGTGACTTTCCGATTACGTCGTATTTTACCTGCTTTAACTTCTGCTAAAATATCTCCTATGTAAATCACGTTGGCTTGCACGTATATATATGATTTTAATTCATTACTAGTCATCCCCATCCTCATTTTTTCAGGAATTCGTTTTGTTGCAAAAACAATATCCCAGTTTACTAATTCCTGAAATGATGGCTTTGATCTATATTTACCAGAGCGTCTTCTGCCAAGAAAATTTGAATTTATAACAGCGAATTTTTTATTAATAAACTGTATTTCCGAATTAATTGGTTTTGATAAATTTGCACCTGTATACGAATGTAATAAATACCAGCTGCCAGTAAGTAGACGTTCTGGATTTTTGATAACGTCTGATTTTTTGGTGGTGCTTGGTTTAACACTTAGTTCAATAGTATCAATTAATTTTTTTAAATCTTTAACTTTAGCTTCTTTTTTAATACGAATAAATTCTGCCATTATTAAGGTATAACTTCTTTTAGCAGTTTTAGATTGTTCGAGAAGTGTTTTTTCTTTTCGTTTGTCACCTTTAGCGACTTTTCTGGCCCAAACTGGTGCATCGTCTTTCATATCAACATTGGCTTTGTATTTTACTGTTCGGCACTCGATGAGTCGGGGCATTGCCTTGTTTGCTGTTTGCTGTGATTTAACTGATTTTAATATTGCAGCTTGTTGTTTATTTGCTGCTTCTATTATTTGTACTGGGTTTAGACCGGATACATCAATACAAGCGGCTAAAATTGAATTGCTCAATAACAGGGCGCAAGTAATAAATAATCCCTGAATGACAATTTCTATTTTATTTTTATTATCATTTTTTTTATTTATCATCTTTCTATACCTTAATGTTGTGTTGAGTTAAAGGAATACGGCGTGTTTATGTATCAAAAGATATTGAATTATAAAATCAATTTAACAAATTCCATTATCAAGTATCAGAGGTGCACCCCCTTGAATAATCTTTTTTTCTGATGGCAGCAGGACGTTGTTGCATACCGAAAAATATGAAGATACGTCCTGCCTGATTTGTCAATTCAACTTATTAGCTACTAATTTCCAGTTACCAGCTTAAAGCACCATTTAAAACTATCGCATTGCTGGCATTGTTATTACCAATACTCGGTATCAAGCTGACGGCATTATTGGTAACGCGCTGCTGCGCTATATCCAATACTATTGTACTGCAGGCCTGTGGTGTATCAGCACAATCTACGTAGTAGTCAAAATACGATGTGGGCTCACTATTCAGGCTGACACTCGTGGTACGTAGGTAAGTAATACTATATAAATTGCCATTAGTATTAAAGCGGAAACTCATTGTTCGGGATTCGAATTCGGTGGCGCTGAAGATACTTTGTGACCAGATGACGGTGACTGTGTTTAATACATTAAACACAACTGGATCAAGATTAGGCACAAATGAAGAACCAATGGTGTTGGCTTCATTTCCCGTTATTAGAATCGATCCAAAATTACCGTTACCTGCGGGTGGAGTATTGCCGCCATTATTTAGAAGCGGCGCTGCTGATATCCGTTTACCATTGAAGCGACCAGACGCGCCATCACTATCGAGCCAAGTTCCGGTGGCATTACCAGTACGGCTGAAATTCCCCGAAAATATTGTGCTACCGACCGTGCCGCTCATACTTGATTTTCCGCTGCTGGACAGATTGCCCGATATAGTGTCCGGACCGAAAGTAGTTGATGTACTTACCCCCGTAATGGCACCATTGGCATCAACCGTGGCGCTCCAACTTCCGGTATCATCACCAGTAAAAGTACCTTCATAATCACCGGTGTACAATACTAGTAGGTTTCTGCGAAAGACATTTTTTACTTGTGCGCGTGTGATCATGGTACGTGCCTGGCCATTGCTGCTGGTGATATTATTAATTAAAATTTGTATGTTACTATTTGTTTCAAAAATACCTACGGCAAGACTGAAATCAACAGACTGACCACTGGTGGCAGTCGTCGCGCTGGCAGTAATGGTGATACCATTGGACTCGTCACCATCTTCGTCGATAGATTGCAGGAACATTGCTATATTCTGTACCTGTACATTGTTTTCATCGACGGCGCCGCTGACCAGTTCGACAGGTGTAATAATTGCTTGTCCCAGCGCTTCACCGATAAAAACATCGCCGACATAAAAACGGATGGTTTCACCGTTTCGGTAACTGAATTGTCCCTGCGCATTGGTTGTACCTGAAGTAGTCGGCGTTTTATAGCGCAGACCGAAAACAAGGCTGTCAACAAATTGCCCCTGCTGTTCAGTGCTAACGGGTGAGGAGGTATTCACTCCACTTCCGCCACCACCACCACCACAGGCGACTAAAAATAGTGATATGAATACCAGCAGAAGGGCGTAAATATGTGTTTTAATTGTCATAAGATGTCTCCTTTTCAAAATAAATTAATGTGTCTGTGCTCAGTCCCCATTAACCGTGATTTGCTGATGTTTTTCCATAACCAGCTGATTTTTAATAATAATTATTAATAAGTATTAAGTTTTTATGAGAGATTCGATAACGACTACCTATACTGATAGGAATAAAGGGGACACGGGATACTATGCCGTGGACGCTTGGCGTGTGATTCAAATCTTTGAGATGTTTCAGATGCGCCCCAGTCACTTTATTGCGAGTGGCGAGACTGGCGCGCACGGTGTTTATTATGATGCCAGAAAAATCATAAAAGGTAGTACGAGCAACAAATGGGGGCACCATACTTCCCAGGCGATTAAAAGTTTTTGTCAGTTTACTCAGTCGGAGAACGGTACTGTTTTACCCTGGCAGGAACTGGTCGAGCACCGGGATTTTTATGACGGCAAAGAGGGTGCCGGGCGGCGCACCGGCAATCTATTGTTAACAGAAAACCGTCTACGGGTTGACTGCACAGCATTGATAGCCGCGCGCGCGCAATGCGCCTTAACTCAAGAACAACTGGCCAAAAAAGTGGCATTGCCGCTTCGATTTATTGAAGCCATTGAAGGTGGCAAATGGCAATCCGTGGCTGAATCTACGGCTAGAATTATCAGCGGAGCATTGGCTGTAAATGAACAAACATTGTTTACTAAAATATATGTTGCTACTGAAACGGACACTAGTGCTTCGCCAGCCAGTGCAACAGCCAGTACAACAGTTAGATCCGACTTCATGAAAAAGGGTATTCTAATTGGGCTGCTTCTCGGGCTTGGCTTGTGGGCGGCTTTTTCATTCGACTGGCGCGATCCAGTCGAACATGATTGGGTTGCTTTACCGAAGATGGATGCAACTGTCGTCGAATTTACTCGTTATGAAATCAGCAACCGTGACTACCTACAGTTTGTTCAGCAACAGCCGGGTTTTAACCGGAAAAACATATTGCCTGGGCTACATGATGGTGATTATTTGAAACACTGGCTGGACTCGAATCACTATCCGAAGGATATTGCAGATCATCCGGTTACTTATGTATCCTGGTACGCTGCTCAGGCTTATTGCCAATGGGTCGGCGGACGTTTGCCGTCTCTGAAAGAATGGCGTATTGCCACACAAGGAATGCAAAAAAATCTTACGGAAGATAAAATTGCAATGATCAATCTTTGTGATAGTCGTTGTGCTACAGGTCGCGGCATAAGTCCGGAGCGTTCACCAAAGGATGTGATGGTTGACGATGGTTATGCACAGACCGCTCCGATTACAGTTGGTTTGACTAGCAAAGAAGGTTTGACGCATCTTTATGGCAATGTTGCCGAATGGCTAAATGAAACCTCGGGTGAACAAGGCTATATGATAGGGGGTTCGTTTTTGGCAACCCTGACGGAAGCCGTTAGCAATAAAGCAGTACCTGCAGCCAAACGTCTGGCCAGTCGGGATTTGGGTTTTCGCTGTGCCAGAATATTGCAATCCAGAATACCACAA
>CAYYLL010000021.1:35483-50131 GCA_964472525.1 uncultured Thioalkalispiraceae bacterium
CAGTCGGGATTTGGGTTTTCGCTGTGCCAGAATATTGCAATCCAGAATACCACAATCCGGAAAAGAGCAGTCCGAAATAGCACAACCCAAAATAATCCAATCAGGAACAGGGCAACCTTGAGCATGTTAAATTATTTATTGATGAGTTTGTCTTTGTTATTAGCCGTTAGTTTAACCCCGGCCATCGCTTCAGGAAATGATGTGCAAACGCTGGTTGATACCGCCCGGCATTTACCGGTGAATGATCCCCAAAAGGAACGTTTGTACCGTAAGGCATTAAAACATTCACCTTCTAATCCGCAAGTGTTGTTTAATCTTGCGCTGTTATTACAGGCAAAAGGCAAGTATGTCGACGCTATCCCTTTGTATCAGAATGTACTGAAGCAGGATTCAACGGATGCGATAGCGCACTATAATTTAGCTAATGTGATGCTTGCATTAAACGACCCCGCTCGATGGCAAGCTTGTGCCTGGCATTTCCGTCAGTTCCTGTTTTACGGCAAAAAAGCAGAGCAATATAATAAAGCCCAAAAAACCCTGAATACACTGGAGTCAAATTTGGCTGCACTTTATTCCAGTTATCGTAAAAAAAACTATTCACGAGATCAGTTGGTGAGCATTTTGGAAAAACCTGGTTCACTTGATTCTGTACGCGGCAGCTCAAAATATGATGGTCCCCGGTTGCCACTAATGCTTAACTTTTCTGCTCAGTCAGCGGAATTAACGCCTGCGGCAAAACAACAACTTGATCAGCTTGCTGCAGCGTTAACTATTCCGGCACTGCGCAATGACCGAATCCAGATTGAAGGCTACACCGACAGTCATGAACACCCTGAGTTTGAGCAACGACTGCGCTACGCAAAGCAACGAGCGGAACAGGTAAGAGCATACCTGGAAAAGAAACATAAACTTTCTGCACAACGGTTTAGTATTAAAGCCGTTGCTGATCTTGAAATTATCTCGGCAAACAACACACCAGAAGGACGCGCGGCGAACCGACGGGTAGAATTGTACAATCTTAGCAAAGGTAAAAAAATTCCGGCTCCGCTTGATGAATGAATTAGCTGGCTTTTAAAATTCTGATTGAATCACAAAACCTGCCCAGTAATACGGGTGATCTCTCATCGCATTTTTACGCAATCGTTCACGCAGTCGCAACTTTGCAATTTTTAACGCCCGCTTTGGCTCAATGCCCGAAAACCAGGCACGATAAAATTCTTCCATTATCCATGCAGTCGGTTTATCTGCCACTGGCCAGAGACTCATAATGACATTTTTCGCACCGGCCTGACGAAATGCATTACGCAAATTACTGGCACCATCACCAATACTGGCCATGTATTTCTGATTATCAACCACCGAACCTAATCCGGTATTACAGGCACTAAGTACCACCAACTCAGTTCCGAGCAAATTAAGCGAAGCTGCATCCGACGCAGTGAACAAGCCATCCTGTTCAAAAGCATTAATTTTAGCACCGGCAATTAGTTGGTTGGCACCTGACAGGGCAAGACCTGAATTCAACTGGGATAAAACCCAGGGGTAAGCCAGATACCAGATGTCGGCTTGACGAAGATTGGTCTTGCGTAGATTTTTTCTTTGCCAGTCATCGGATAAGAAATATCCATGGCTGGCAATGTGAATAAATTTTGGATTGTTGCGCTCAAACAGGGCGAACTCGCTTGCCTGTTTGCCGGTTAACAGTAGCACTTTGTCGGGACTCAATTTTTCAATCACCTTACCCTCTTGTGCTGTATAAGCAAGTGGTGTAAAAAAACGTGGCCATGAACTACTGCCGTCACGTTCTAGTCCGGCGACATTGAGATCAGCGGAGACGGTTTTTAATTCACCACCATAGTCTGGAGCAGCCAGAATAATGCCGGGAGTCGTTGCAGTTTGTTGATTCAACTTCGCTTCACGCCAGAACTTTTGTATCAGCATCGACCAGCTATTACTGTAGGATATCAGCATATTGCTGTGTAGCAGCAATGAAAACGGCAATGCATTGAGCATACCTGCGGGGGAAATCACAATCTCAGTGGCTTTATCAAAGTTGATCGAGAGTGGTTTTATTAACTGATCGGTCAGCTGTTGCTGATACTTTGCAAGAGACGATTTGTGCAGAATTGCCTGCTGTAATTTTGCTATATACCTTCTGATAGCGCTAGCCGGGCCGAGATCGGTAAACTGAATCGATGTGTCGGGATTGTTGCTTGATAAACTAAAAGCCGCGTAGTGATCCTGACCGTCATAAATGTTGTTATAAATAATATATTCGATAAAGGTTTTAGCTGAACCCGATCGGAACATGTCGCCTACTTTTGGTGTAAGTTGCAGCCAGCGCGTGTAAAAAGTCGATACTTGTTTAAGCTGGTTTTCCAGTGGCGTTACTTGCTGCTGCCAGCTTACATTGCTATTCGCAGCGCGGTCACCCAGACTATCCAGTGTTTTCCAGAACAGGGCATTGTTCGGAACAGGCGGTTTTGCCCTGCGACTGGATGGGCTAGGATTCTCACCGACAAAACTCAGTACATGGCTAAGTGAGCGATTTAATTCTGAGCGTATATTGGCATAACGTGCGACCGAACCAATATAGCGTTCTTGATTAATGAAGCCGCTGGCATAGGCGCGATCCCATGATGGCAATCCATAACTCAGTTGGAATAACTCCATGATGCTTTGGTAGTTTTGTCGGGTGGGAACTTTGTCCCAGTATTTCTGTGAGTTTGGATTGAGTCGATACTGAATATTTGAAAACTCCATTGCGGATTGTAGATAACGCTGTTCTATTAATATTGTATCAAGCAGCGGTGATTGAAGCTGGTTAAACAAACGTTTTTGCATGCTTTCATTAGCACTGATCCGGCTTTTGCTGGACCAGTACCAGTTCAGAGTTTTAACCAGTACTTCGTTGGAGGGGTGTTTCAATGAGACAAGTCCGGATAGTAACTGGCTTTTACAGAGGGCATATTTCCCTGGCCATTCATGAATTTTAGGAGCCCGGCAGCGTTTTCCATCTCCCTTTAGCATTTGAATGAAGGAGGCATTGTCTTTAGGCGTTGACGTTTTTAGATACAGCTTCAGCAGGGTTGCAGTGTCCAAGTGTACTGTTCTAGGTTCAGCCGCCAACAAATTTGGTGCATACAAGCATTGATAGACAAGCAAAATATTTAAAAGAATACGGATGAATGTCATTGTTGCTACTTTTATTATCTCTGATTCAATCGTAAGTAAGAATAAAAATTTCAACACGTTACTTTTTAAAGTTACGGGTATATTGATTTTACTTTTGGCAGTAGGTCTTTTAGCACAAGCTGCGGTATTTTTGTCGCAAGCAGATATTGCATTCGCTTATTGGATATACATCTCAACCTAGTGGTATTCAGGTTTCTACAGCCTCAACGCTAAATTAACCTGCGGAGTCAGGTTGAACATTTTATTAGCTCTGAAACACATAATAAACTGCTATTGCTCCAGAATATTGAACTACATACCACAATACGATAATTAACATGAAGATTAATGTGTATATCAACCCTTTCTTAAAACCTCGTGATCGAAAGAAGTAATATGGAAGCGCAATGATAGCTATTCCAATAACTCCTACATTTAAAATATAACCTCGTTTATATTTTATTTCTTTAGCATCTAAGGAAAACCAAAAAAATATTAAAGCAGCACTAATTATTAGAAATATTAAATCTGATGGTGCTGATATTCCAGGGTGCATATATTGTGCAAATGCACCATACGTAAATGAAACTACAGCTAATGCAATAAGTGATAAATTTTTGTAATTATTCAATTATTTTTCCTAGAGCAACGTTCTAAATAAATGGCGCCGTGTTATTTACGCTTGAATATTATTTATCTAAAAATTTTTTGATGATAATAAACAGTAGCACAGCCCCAAAAGCATAACCAACATACTGGCCGGCCTTGTATGCATCACTGGATTTGTCTATGGTTTCTGCAACGACGGGCGTAACAAAAATCGAGAGGAATAATAATAAAGTAACATTAAGGTATTTCATTTCTTTCCCTTTAGTTTATAACGCCCTCATCATGGGCTTTCAGAAGGGGCGCGATTTTTGCGTATGCAAAAAATCGTGAACCTTCTGAAATCGTGAACCTTCTGAAAGTCCCGCTGGATGAGTTTGCTAGATGCGTTCTATTGAATAAATCGCGCCGGATTTCTTCACGTCTTTTAACTTATCGATTTCTATGTATAACGGCTTATTATCATAATACGAATCTGAAAATGCTTTTCTTTCTCTGATATCTTTGCGAACACCAGAGGTTTTATTATAGGCAATTTTGCTTACCTGAAATTCTACTTCTCCTGAAGATATTTCCTTGATTCGTATAACCCCGTATTTATATTTAGGATCTGTATCGGTAAATAGTTTGGTGAAATTTACAATGTAAAGGTCATTTATAGCCGGTTGCCCAATATAGGAAGCTTCTTTAATGTTGTCTTGTTGAGCGGAGTACGTAACTAACAAAGCTAAACAGGCAATGATGATTAGCCCAGAAAACATCGGAATCGTATTCTTTTTATTAAATACAGTTTCTTTAATTTTTTTAGATAAGTCTTCTGGCAGCTCCTTATCTACGAGAGTTTTTTTGCAATGGGTACATTCGATGCCGACTATTTTTGATGTAACAAATGTCAGAATCCAATAAAGATGGAAATATCTTAGAACACCAAAAGTAATGAATTGCTCGTTTTCACAACTTGGGCACTTAATACCCTCAACAATTTGTCCAGATACAGTTTTCCCTCTAGAATCAAAAAAGATCATTATTTTCTCCGTTTAATTATTTAATAGCATCTAACGCCGAGCTAAATGGCTCCCAACCGCGCTAGCGGCTGGGAGTCCAAGCCGCACCTTGCGCGGCGATTTAAGCGTTTTGTTAGGTGATTTTTTCATTTCTGGTTTTCTTTATGTTCTTTTGATTTTTCTTTTTGTTCTGCTAATTTTCTAATTCTATCAGCCCACCGCTGAAGCCACTTAGGATCATCGGTATTATTTGGATCTTTAATTTGTTTTTCATATTCATCTGCCTTTTTATGTAGTTCTTCGGCAGTAAATTTTTCCATACCATAAATACCATCGAGTCTTGCTGGAGTTATCTTTGGCATTTATTTATTAACCTAACAGTTATTTAGATAGATTCTACCTAATATCTTTATTATAGATGTCACCGTATCAAATATTTATACCGATCGCACTTAAAAGCTCAATCTGTGCAAGTGCTTATTTATAAATATATTTTTTTGGTTAAATTTTAACTATTAGGGTAAATACGTATTTTTCTGGTTAAATTGTGTCAATATCTACACGATTAGATTAAGTGATATTTTCTACACAGAGTCAGATTATTAGCAAAGCTGAGGTGTGTTTTATAAATTATATGTAGGTATTACTTGAGTATAAAAGTCGGATGCTCGATTTTAATCCCTTTAGCACTAATGTTATTGCAATCAAGGCCGATAATTAAGTATTGAATAAATCTGGAAATTCTTATGGTGTCACAGACCGAACCGGCTGAAGACAAGCTTGTTGCGTTGGCTAGTATTGCGGCAGAATTACATTCTGTGATGGGTGTTGCTTGGAGTGTTTCGCTGGCGGGTAAAAATGCTAAAGTTATTTCAGCACAGGCGGGCGATAAGGGGCTTGGGTTTAAACCTATTACGGAATCGATTGATGAAATTTCGCAACAGGCAATTCGCGGTGTGGATGAAATAAGTAACGAGGCCTTGCACTTATCTAAAATAGCGGTTAACGAACAACGCAGTATCGATGCCTATCGACGCTTTCATTTAATCATGAAAAAAGATGGCGGTGCTAAATATATAAAGTCTTTGTCTGCGGGGTTGCAAAATGTTGAAGATAATATGCGCGCTTCAATGCGTGAGTTTAAAAAGAGTATGAATCATCTCACCTTGCTACTTGAAACGATGGACCAATGTATGTTGTCTGCGCGTGCGATTGCCTCGGTGTCGCGGATTGTCACTTCAAGCGGTCAGGAGTACAGGGATAAGCTTAAGGTTGTTGCTGATGATCTTGATAAGGCGGCCAGTTATATCAAGCAGCGGTTATTGAACAGCTACCAGCACTTAAGTAATGTTAACGTGCTGACACATAAGAGTATCTAACTTATCATTAGGAAATAATAATGAAGGCAACAACATTTTTTGATAAAGGCCATCAGTGGATCATGTTTGGCCGCGACCCTGAAAAGCCTGAAAGCATTATCGATACTAACCAGTATATGATCGTAGCCGATAACCGGGCTTTGTTATTGGATCCCGGTGGGATTGAGGTGTTTGCGCCGATGTTGGGCGCTATCCTGCACCACGTAAAGGTGGATGAGATTACGGATATTTTTGCATCGCATCAGGATCCGGATATTATTTCGTCTCTCGGGTTGTGGGATCAGGCCTTGCCACATGCAAATTTGCATTCACCATGGTTATGGGAAAGTTTTATCCGGCATTTTGGTATGAATAATATTCAATATGCAGCTATTCCAGATGAAGGCAATGATATTAGTATTGGTTCTGTCAATATTAAATTTATTCCCGCACATTATTTACATTCATCCGGGAATTTCAATGTTTACGATCCGAAAGCAAAAATTTTAATGAGCGGTGATATTGGTGCTGCTCTGGAAGCCACCGAAGCCCCTATTTTTGTCGAAGACTTTGACGAGCATATACCTAAAATGAAAATGTTTCACCAACGCTGGATGCCATCTAATCGAGCGAAGAACGATTGGGTGAGGCGTGTTCGAGACCTGGATATAGAATATATGGCGCCACAACATGGCAGAATTTTTAAAGGTGAGAATGTATCACGTTTTTTGGACTGGTTTGAAAAACTGGATGTGGGTGTAGCTGTTCCTAAATAGACGAAAATAAAAGTTATATTGAGATTCGCTGCTGTCCCATTAACATTTCAATATTAAAAACCTTGGTCATTGCGAGCGATAGCGCGGCAATCTTTTTTTTTCGGGGTAAAACTTAGCAAGATTGCCGCGCTATCGCTCGCAATGACCCAATCACCGCCATCTCATGTCTTCACAAGCCGCTTAATGTATAATACAGCTACCAACGAACCATGTCAGAAAGTTAACGGAACAGTTATGATTGAGACTCTAAAAATAATTAAAATGTTTTATCTTTTATAATTTTTCTTACTTTTGATAAGTGCCGCCGACTGACTTCTAATTTGTGCTGCATATCTTGCAAGCACAACCAGTGTGCGCCCTCTCTATCTTTTTCCAGTCCGGTGATATAACTTTCTGCAATCAGTGCATTACGGTGTATGCGGATAAAAATGTTCTGTAAAGTTTTTTCTAATGATATTAACGAATCTTCAATAAGAACTTCATTGGCTGTATTATTTTCAAAAAAACCAACATTAATATATTTCTGGTCAGCTTGAAAATAACGAATATTGTTTATGGGAATTAGCCGGATATCCCCCTTTACTCTTGCACTAATGTAATTAGGAGCACTGTTATTCGTACCGTCATCCTGAATGGACTGTAGTTGTGCGCGACTTAATTTACTTGCAGCTTTTAAACTGTCGAGTAAACGATCTTTTTTTATTGGTTTTAATAAATAACCCACGGCATGATTGTCAAAAGCATTAAGGGCATATTGATCATAGGCGGTGGTAAAAATAATGGCAGGTGGGGTTTCAAGTTTGGATATATGTTGTGCGGCTTCCAGACCATCCATACCGGGCATACGAATGTCGAGCAATATTATATCGGGTTGATACTCGGGGATTAGGTCTAATACCTGTTTGCCGTGTTTGGCTTCAGCGACAACCTGATAATCAGGCAGTTCTTCGCAAAGACTTTTAAGTCGTTCGCGCGCAAGGGGTTCATCATCTGCGATCAGGATCTTCATAGCGGGTAATATACGGGAAGTTTAGGGATATAGTAAAGTTATCATCTACATTCTTGATTTCAATATGTGCCTTATTGTTATAAAAACTTTGCAGGCGTTGCTGGATATTGTCCAATGCCATCTGGTTTCCGTGTTGTTTGTGATTGTGGATTAAGGGGTTACTAATAACAATGGAAATTTGTTTTTGTAAAAGTCCGGCTTTTATTAAGCTACCTTTTATCTCAATAGTGCCACCTTCGGCTAGCGGTTCGATACCATGATAAATCGCATTTTCTAAAAGAGGTTGTAAAGTCAGTGGTGGCAGCAGTGCATCTTCGGGTAAGTTATCTATTTGCCAGTCAATCGACAGGCGCTCACCTAAGCGTAGAGTTTCTATTTCAATATAACGCTGGCATAACGTACATTCTTCTTTAATGGTATGTGGGTTTTCGTTATCACGCAGGCTAATACGAAACAGATCGGATAAATTTTCAACCGCAGTTTCTGCCTGCGCGGGGTTGCTACGGGTTAAGCTAGCAATGGTGTTCAGGCTATTAAATAAAAAGTGTGGATGAATACGCGCCTGTAATGACGCAAAACGGGCTTTAGATTCAGCTGTTATTTTAAGTTTCCATTGGTGTTGCACATAAAAGTAGCGTAAGACCGGGCCACTAATAAGTCCGCCAACAAGCAGGTTGTGAGTTAAAAAACTTAAACGGCTCTGATTTATATATTCCCATGCGGGGATGGACAGTGCGTAATAAGTCAGTTCGCTGATGACATAGATAATGATTAAGATAACCATATAACTTAAAAAACCGGCAAAGGCATCAACAAATCGTCCCAGTGTATTACGTAAAAGACAAAGTGTGGCACTGCTAGTGAGGGCACACCATTGAATAAATAGAGAAACCAGGCTGAGTTGTACCCAGTTAATGGACAGATTACGATCTGGATTAAGGACAAGAACAAAAGAAAATAATTGTGCAATAAGAATAACAACAAATACCATTCGAATGGTGCAAAGGTCGGGTAAAAAAACCGACTGGTTATTGCTGCGTTTGAGTCGTTGGGCAAAATTGAACATTGTTTAAAGTGTACTAAATAATTGGGATTTCGTCTTGTTTTAGCGAATCATTTAACGCTAAAGGACGCTTAAATAAGATGGATATTCCATGATATAATGTATTAAATTTACATATTTAAGGTATGAACCATGAGTAATAAAATATCCTCAGGTCAATCAACTACTGAAAAGCCTTGGGCAGGTCGTTTTACCGAGCCGACCGATGCGTTTGTTGAGGCATTCACGGCTTCGGTAGGTTTTGACCAACGGCTTTATCGTCAGGATATTCAGGGTTCGATAGCACATGCACAAATGTTGGCACATGTAGGGGTTTTAACCGCTCCGGAATGTCAGCAGATTGTGGAAGGCTTAAAGGCGATTGAGGTAGATATTGCGGCAGGTAATTTTGCATGGTCGGTCACGCTCGAAGACGTGCATATGAATATTGAATCGGCTTTAACCAATAAAATTGGTGAAGTGGGTAAAAAATTACACACTGGGCGATCAAGAAATGATCAGGTAGCTACCGATGTGCGTTTATATTTAAGAGAAGAAATTGATACTATCAGTGCAGAATTAAGCCGCTTACTAAATGGAATGCTCGATAAGGCCGAAGCAGAAGCCGATACCATTATGCCGGGGTTTACTCACTTGCAAATTGCACAGCCGGTTACCCTTGGCCACCATATTTTAGCGTGGGCTGAAATGTTTGTGCGTGATGCTGAGCGTTTACAGGATTGCCGTAAGCGTGTAAACGTGATGCCCTTAGGTGCCGCGGCACTTGCCGGTACTACCTATCCTATCGACCGAAATTATACCGCAGAAAAATTAGGTTTCGATAAGCCCGCTGCGAATTCATTAGACGCAGTAAGCGACCGCGATTTTGTTATCGAATTTATTTCTTGCGCATCCATTATGATGATGCATATGTCCCGGATTGCAGAAGAACTGGTATTATGGAGTTCGTCACTGGTTAATTTTATAGAGTTATCCGATAGCTTTTGTACGGGTTCGAGTATTATGCCGCAAAAGAAAAACCCCGATGTGCCTGAGTTAGTGCGTGGTAAAACTGGGCGTATTTATGGGCACTTAATGAATATGCTTACGCTGATGAAAAGCCAACCGTTAGCGTATAACAAGGACAATCAGGAAGACAAAGAACCGTTGTTCGATAGCATTGATAATTTAAAAGGCAGTTTAAAAATTTATGCCGATATGTTGCCGCATATTAATGTTAATAAACAAGCGATGTATGACGCGGCAAGCAAAGGTTTTTCGACAGCAACCGATTTAGCAGACTATTTAGTACGCAAGGGCGTGCCCTTTAGGGATGCGCATGAAGTGGTTGGCAAGGCCGTACGTTTAGGCGTTGAGCAGGGCAAGGATTTGTCTGAATTAAAACTGGAAGAACTGCAATCTTTTAGCAATACCATTACAGACGATGTGTTTGAGGTGTTAACCGTAGAAGGTTCCGTTGCTGCGCGGGATCATTTAGGCGGCACCGCGCCTAAGCAAGTAAAGTTGGCAGTAAAGGCTTTACGTAAAAGTTTAACCAGGCCAGTTTAAGCGGTTGCTTTTTCTACCGGTGTTTCGGCTAACATGTTGCGCGCGGTTTGAATAAATAAAGGAACGTCCATTCCTTTTTGCCATTGAGCAATACCAAAGTCAGTATTTATATATAAATTTTTCTCAGCCATATTGGCTACTTGAATCGCTGCAAAACGTTCGCCTAAAATATTTTTAAGTTTATAAGTATCCTGCTCCGATGTTTCCGGCAGGATCAGTAAAAATTCATGATCATCAATATGCCCAATCATATCAGCCCAACGTACTTGGTCATTAAGCATTTGCGAACAGGCGACGATTAATTCATTTGTTTGTGCTTCACCTAGGGTTTTTTGTAGTTCGCTTAAGTTTGTTATCTGCACGATAATCATCGACAATACATTACCATAACGGCGACTGCGGGAAACTTGTGGCTCTAGCGCACCTAAAATAGCTCGGTAATTTGGCATACCCGTAACCGGATCGACGGCTTTCATTTCTTCGATAATATTTTTTAATTCATCACGCTCCTGAAACAGTGCATACATACTGCTAGCATCATGCACAAAATGGATATGGGTGGTGATTTCAGAGTCCAGTGGTTGGCGGGTACAGATAAACTGTTTGCCGAGTTCAGTTTCAGATTCAATTCGAACAATACCTTGCTCAGAAAACAGTGCTTTTAGATTGTCGGCAACAGATTGTTCGCTCTGGCCGATAAAGTTGTCCAGTTGTGTATCAAGGAGATGAGCCAACGTTGGATTAAGCCACTTCACCGTTCCGTCTTCGTCGGTTAAAAATAACCCGATGGGTGAGGTTTCGATAATATGCTGCAATGTTTGTTTGTCGAGTTGCTCTAACATAATCCCCATGTCCTTTTTTTATGTGAATATTAGCATTTTTGTCTCTAAAACAATTTATCGGCCAACAAAATATTTCCTAAAGTGAAAACTAAAAATAAATAAAATATTTAGTAAAAGAATATCAATAACTTATAAAAATACCCGTTAAAAATTTGATTTGAGTCTCATTTATATTGGCCGATATAGAGGGATATGAGAAGTTCAAAGATTAGCCCGAGAATAGCCCCAGAATTAGATGAAGAGCGTCATTATAAGGATGTTAAGCAGCGTTTCGAAAAATTAAATGCACAGCGTTTAAGTCGCAGTTTTGCCGATATGCGACAAACCCAGCGACAATTTGTCGAGCTGTTGCCGGTTCTATTCCATGTCAATCATCCTATATTGCCGGGCTACGTGAGTAAGGATACGCCTGCGGGTATCCCGAATTACAGTGTGAGCGCATCATCAATCAACCGATTAAAAAAACATTTTAAAAGTTTTGAATTAAAGAAACGGGCATACCGTAAATTTGAAATACTGGCTATTTATCTTATGGGCAGTAGCGGCAGTATTGCCTATTCAAAGCAAAGTGACTTTGATATTTGGCTCTGTCATGCAAGCAACTTAAATATAAATCAGGTTGAAGAACTACAAAATAAAGCCAGAGCGATTGAAGACTGGGCAAAAGAGTTAGGTGTTGAGGCTAATATTTATCTTGTCGATCCCATTAAGTTCAAGCGCGGTGAAATTGGACAACTTAGTTCAGAAAGTTCAGGGAGTGCGCTACATTATTTATTACTTGAAGAATTTTATCGTACCAGTTTATTGCTAGCTGGGCGTTATCCATCATGGTGGCTTATTCCACCTGATAAGGAAGCGCAATATGACGAGATGGTTGAAACCTTTCAACGACAACGCTTTGTTCATGCGCAAGAGCATATTGATTTTGGTGGCTTACATCATATTCCTGCCGAAGAATTTTATGGTGCCAGTTTGTGGCTGTTATATAAAGGTATTAATTCACCGTATAAATCAATTTTAAAGATACTACTGATGCAGGCCTATGCGTGGGAGTATCCCAATATTGAAATGATAGCACTGCGTTATAAACGTGCTGTTTATGAAGATAATATTAATATCAATGAACTTGACCCTTATTTGATGATGCTGGATAAAGTTGAACAGTTTTTAATTCAACAGAATGAGAATGATCGTTTGGAGTTGGTTCGACGTAGTTTTTATTTTAAGGTGGGTATCGCCTTAAGTGATGAATCAAAAGGTGTGGCACATAAAAATAACTGGCGAATAGAAGTGTTAATTGATCGAATTAAAAAATGGTCATGGCCTAGTGGTAAATTAGTCTTGCTCGACAGTCGTAATGAATGGAATGTAAGCCATGTAATGGAAGAGCGTGCTATTTTAATTGATGAGTTCACTCGCAGTTATCATTTCTTATCCGATTTTGCGCGTGAATCAAGTCTTGATAACCATCTCATCAAACAATCCGACTTAAATGTATTAGGCCGAAAACTTTATGCAGCCTTTGAACGTAAAGCAGGTAAGATTGATGTTATCCATCAAGGTATTACCAACGATTTATATGAAAGTCATTTATCCATTCATCAGTTCTTTGGTGATGATAACAATGAGTCGTGGATGATATTCAGCGGTATCGTTGACGAAAAAGAAATAGCAGTCCGCTCACCCATTAAACGCACTTATGATTTGATGGAATTAATAACATGGTGCTTTTTTAATAAACTCTTTAATCATAATACCATTATTGCTTTATATGCAGACAGAAGCGATTTATCTGAACGTGAAATTTTGCAAACGATCCAAAGTATGGAAAAATTATTTCCAGACGAACACTTACAAAATGCATCGTTTTATGATTTTAGCCGTCCTGCAAAAGTAAGCGCAGTTGGTACGTATATTAATTTGGGAATTGACCCGTTTTCTGAATATACAAAAAAAGGCCAACAAATTGCCAGCAATCGAACCGATGCGTTACGCTTTGGAGGTATGTGG
This sequence comes from uncultured Thioalkalispiraceae bacterium, assembly GCA_964472525.1. GTDB lineage: Bacteria > Pseudomonadota > Gammaproteobacteria > UBA6429 > Thiohalophilaceae > SZUA-37. The sequence continues at coordinate 48,874 of CAYYLL010000021.1, forward strand.
GAAAATCTTGCCTTAAGCATCGAGCAGGTCATTATAACCAGTTGGCAGGAAGTCCTCACTTTTCGTTATTTTGGTGTAAAAGGTTTAATGAACTGTTTGCGTGACTACCTGCAATGGGCACCACCATCTAAAGGCCAGCGCCCACCCCGAATTAATGCACATAGTTATTCATCCTATCGTGGGCCTTCTATTGCGCTACGAATTGAAAATGTTTTTGAGCAGGTAATTGCCTTTTTTTATACGCAACCAACCAATATCGCCAAGCAATATATTTTAGGTGTGCAGTGGGATTATTATTTGTTACAGATAGAGGACGATAATTTAAAATTTTATGCAGCAGGAACACTGGAACGTTTGCTTGACTATCTGTCGGCACCACAAACAACTTATCATGTAACCGAATTTGACATTGAGGCAGACAAAGATTCAGACTTACCTATTATTTATAGCGTAAATAAACCGGGCGTAGTGCAATGTTTTTATCGGATTAAAAATAAAAATGTGACGCTTTATGTGCTAGATGAAAAGGGTTCATTATTTTATCAACAGGATGATTTTCATGATGTCTATAGTTTAGTAAAACATATGCAGCAATTTTTTGAATCTGTACACAAGCGGATGAATTTTTTAAATGCAGTTGAAGAACGCCCAGCCGTTGCCGAGTTAGTGCAGTTTTATAAAATAGAATCGTCAGATTATGAAGGTTCTTATTTAGAACAACATGCGATTAACCGTTATGTACGCCCCTCTAAATATATAAGTCTGCAAGTAATTGGCGACAAAATAGATGGTGCAGTCATATTTACGATTTATTGTGAGGGGCGGGAATTTAGCTCGTTAGAATTTGGTGAAAGATTATACGTCGAAGTTGCTAAACATATTCTTGCCAAACGTCGTAGTGGGGCAAAATATCCTATCTATATAACGGATATGGATTTATCCAGAGGGTTACTTGATATGGATATGCGACAGTTACAAACATTTCATTTTTTAAAGTATAAGAAGGAAATTGAACATTATTTGAGTGTGGCTCTGGAAGCATTGGCTTAGTTTAGCTACTCACCGTCCCTATCCTTCAACTCATCGTCAAACAACTGGTCACGCGGCAACCGGATAGCCACCTGCCCATAGGTATAATTGCGCACGTCAGAGAAAATGGCTGGATCAATGTCTTCGAGTTCTTCCACTTTAATCAGTTGCTCACCCGAAAGGGCGGTTGATACATCAAAAAAGCTGATAAGAGAATCCGGCTTGATAA
>CAYYLL010000022.1:0-21352 GCA_964472525.1 uncultured Thioalkalispiraceae bacterium
CCGTGGCTCACGCTTTCCTACGCCGGTACTGACCGTTCAGGTTCAAAGGGTAAAATCTCTCAGCCAGTATTTAAAAGGCTCCCCTAGCGATATAAGATGCAAGTTACTGGATGGGCGCACTGATTGCAAGCACGGCACTCTGATTTTAAACCCACTATATATTAAAGGTATAATGATAACAGAAAGAAATAACGCACTATTTCGATATAAACCAGTAACTTAGCTATATGAATACATTTTTTTTATCGGTCTAATAAAACATAAAATACGCTTTTAAGCCTGGACAGCTTGCCTGTATCCAATAAACCGCTTAACCTGCATATATTTCCTAATAAATAGATAGATGGATACCAAACAGATGAACGTTGAGACCGCACGCCACAATATGATTAAGCAGCAGATCCGTCCTTGGAATGTGCTTGATCTCACTGTATTAAACCTGCTTGAGGAAATCCACCGTGAAGACTTTGTGCCAACAGAATACAAAAGCATGGCCTTTTCCGACTTTGAAATACCACTCGGTAATGGTGAACTCATGCTGCCCCCTAGAGTAGAAGCACGTTTCTTACAAACACTCAATATTCAACCCCATGAAAGCGTACTCGAAATCGGCACAGGTAGTGGCTATGTGACCGCATTACTCGCTCAGCTTGCTTTACGCGTGTTTAGCGTTGATATTGACCAAAGCGTAAGCACCGAGGCTGGTCGTAAATTAGCTAGTCACGATATTAGTAATGTCACTCTCGAAATTGGTGACGGCGCGAATGGTTGGGATAACCATGCACCTTATGATGCTATCCTGTTAACCGGCTCAACCCCCATGCTATCTGAAAAATTTGAGCAAAGTCTGAATGTAAATGGACGCCTATTGGCCGTTGTCGGCGATGCACCCACAATGGAAGTATTGCTTGTTACACGCCTGAGTGAGGCTGAATTTAAGCGAGAAACCCTGTTTGAAACGGTTATCCCACCATTAAAAAATGCACCTCAGCCGGTACGTTTTAGCTTTTAAAATCACTTAAATTAACATATTCCATATCTATGCGACATTTTACGGCTGCAGAATTGCACGCTTACCTGCATACTTTTTCTGACAAAAAGACCCCAGCTCCACTGCTTCTCGATGTACGGGAACCGTGGGAATACGAGCATTGCCATTTAAAGTATTCAAAACTGGTTCCAATGCGGCAGATACCCGACTATGCTACACAACTCGACCCGCAACAGGAAACCGTTGTTATCTGCCATCATGGTATTCGGAGTCGACAAGTGGCTCAATATTTGAAATCATTAGGCTTTACGAATCTAATCAATCTAACAGGTGGCGTAGAAGCTTGGGCCAACAAAATCGACCCCAGTATGAAACGTTATTAAAAACTAATGAAAAAATGGCTTTTTGTTACAATTTTTATTCTTAATGCAAATTTGAATACGTTAGCGCAGGCAAGTGAGCAAACTAACCTTTTCGACGTTTACCAATTAGCCGAAAAAAGTGACCCCATCTACCTAACTAGCGAAGCAAATTATCTGGCTCAACAGCAAAGTAACCCACAAAGTTGGGCGGCGGTTTTACCGCAGATAAGTTTATCGGCTTACCGCTCTACCATTGACCAGAATGTTGCCTCTACAAGTACCTTAAACCAGTCTTATGATAATAATGGTTACACTCTTCGTATCAGCCAAGCTCTTTTTAGACAGAGTGATTTTATTCGCATTAGTCAGAGCAATGCAACGGTACTTAAAGCACAAGCCGACTTTGACACTGCAAAATATGATTTAATCTTACGTGTTGCAGTCGATTATTTTAATGTTCTTGCTGCAAAAGATGACTTAAAATTTAACCATAAAGAATACAAAGCACTTAAACGACGCTTACTTCAGTCCAGACAAAAGTTTCAAGTTGGTTTAATCGCGATTACTGATGTACAAGAAGCGCGTGCACGACATGACCAATCAGCGGCTCAGGTTATTACTGCAAAAAACAAGTTGCAAATCACACTTGAAAATCTGCGTGAACTCACAGGTAAAACATACACAAATGTTAAATCACTCACTAGTGATATTCCATTACTACTACCCGAGCCAGAAAAAATAAATGATTGGGTTAAACTTGCGTTAGCAAATAATCTAGATTTACTAGCAGCCAAACAGCTTATGAAAATTGCAAAAGATGAAGTGGCTATTCAACGTGCAGGGCATCTCCCTACCTTGGATTTGGTTGCCGAACGAAGCCATTCCAGCGTCGGTGGTGGTTTCTTTGGTAGCCGTACAACAGACCAAACGTCCATTGCACTAGAATTTAACTTGCCCCTGTATGCAGGCGGTCGAACATCGTCTAAAACAACACAAGCGCGTTATGAATACAATGCCGCCAAACAACAATATATTAAATCGCAACGCGCAACGGAGCGTTTAACCCGCAGCGGTTATCTTAATGTCTTATCTGAGATTAGTCAGGTTAAAGCTCTTAAACAGGTTGTAGTTTCAGGTGAGAAAGCACTGGAAACCACTCAGGCTGGTTTTGAAGTTGGTACTCGGACAACTGTTGACGTACTCAACTCTCAACGTGAATTATTTAGGGCAAAAAAAGACTATGCTCGCGCACGTTATGACTACTTGCTTGAAACATTACGCTTAAAAAAAGCGGCCGGTATTTTAACAACAAATGACTTGAAACAAATTAGTAATTGGGTTCAATAGTAGACAATGTTTATTTATCTATGAACTTTTATAGAATCTTACTTGGATTTTTATCTATCCCTGTTATTTTTTATATCACATGGTGTTCTATTCGAAATAAAGACAGTCAATTTTTTTTACAGCGTTTAGCCATACAATTTTCAGCTCCCAAAAAAAATCACAAAGACTCGATATGGATACATGCTGCCTCTGTTGGTGAAGTCAATGCAGCAACCCCACTTATTCATAAATTAGCAACACACAATCACATTATATTAACAACCAATACTCCATCCTCTGCAATACATGCTGCAAAGATAGTAAGTGAGCAAGTGACACATTTTTATTGTCCCATTGACTGGCAATGGGCAGTTAAAAAATTTATTACTGGCTTTCAACCCCGTTACCTGTTGATTATCGAAACGGAACTCTGGCCGAATCTATTTTCTGTTGCTAAAGCATTAAATTTACCCATTACCATTATCAATGGTCGAATATCTGAACGCACCTTACATGCAGCAACATGGATAAAAAAACGTTACCATGATTGCCTGAACATAACGCATTGCGTCTTAACGCGCAGTGAAGAAGATAGCCAACGATTTATCACGCTAGGCGCAGCACCCTCAAAAGTAAAAACCATCGGTAATATCAAATTTTATTCACAATATAATTTGGATAACACACCATCGTTTAAAACACTCAAACCCTACGTACTTGCAGCATCAACTCGAGATAAAGAAGAAGCCTTGATTGTCTCTGCTTGGGAAAAATCAGAATCTAATAATCAACTACTCATTATTGTACCCCGTCATCCTAAACGACTTGCAGATATTATTAGTCAGCTTAAACCGTATCATCTTAACATTGCTATTCGTAGCCGCAATGAAACCATTACCCCGGAAATAGATATTTATATTGCGGATACTTTTGGTGAATTAATGACGTTTATCAAAGGGGCAACTTTCGTCATTATGGGGGGCTCTTTCGTAAATAAAGGCGGGCAAAATATTCTGGAAGTTGCACACGCCAATAAAACAGTGGTGTTTGGCCCGTTTATGGCTAATTTTAGAGAAGAAGCACAACTCTTTATTGAACAACATGCTGGGATACAACTTGATAATATACAATCACTACCGGCAACCATTAACAAATTATTAAGCCAACCAGAACTGAACCTGAAATATCAAAATAAGGCTAAACAATTAATTGCTCAACAACAAAATATTCTAGACACGTACCTATTAGAATTATCCCAACTTTATCCTAATATCAGCACTAGCTGAAATCTAATTTAAGTATCCCTGCATAAACCATTGCCAGCATTGCGCATTAAAAATAACAGTCGGGTTCATTGATACCGCTTTATTTAAGGAGCGTTTAAAACGGTTAATATCGGCTTGTTTCCAACCCGTTGCTGATTTTCGTTGACGGCACTTATCAAAATCAATCAAATAAAAACGGCCACCCTCATCCAGTAATATATTCTTTACGTTTAAATCTACATGATGGATACCTTTATCATGAAAACGTTTAATCATGCTTCCCATTGCAACCCAATGGCCTTGTTCGAGTGTATTATTGGTTAATTCTTTTAATAAAAGATGAGTATGGCGAATACGTTGCGTAATAAGATCTGCCTTATAAAAAAGCCCTTCTCTAACAACATGTGCAGCAACAGGTCGGGGAACAGGCAATGAGTATTGTTGCATATGTTCCAAAAGCCTAAACTCACGCCATGCACGCGTTAAAGACAGTCCCAACCACAGATATTGATCTTCAACATACTCTGCAATCTTACCACCACGCTTATAATGCCGCAGCACCAGCTCACGCCCCTGATAGTCAACAAAAAAAGTAGTACCCCGCCCTTCTGCAAAACCGATAATGGCACTGCGGTTAGCCCAAGTCTTTACACTAAAACTAATATCATCCTGCTTTAAGAAAATTTCAGCATCGTAAAGAATATACTCTGAACCATTTTTACTTTGGATAATACTCATACTATTATTTGGTTACCACTTGTTCAATAAAACATATCTGTCACAGGGCAGATAAATACCAAGATTAACGTATTATTATAAATATATACAGAAAACCATATTCAAATACAATTAAAAATATAGAATAATGTTATTCCACCATATTTTTTAGATCCGCCATACATAATTTCAATGATTTATTCCAGTCTGGTAATGTGAGTTTGAAGGTTGATTCCAGTTTTTTCGTAGATAGTACAGTATATGTCGGGCGTATGGCAGGTGTTGGGTAATCAGATGTTGGAATTGAATTAACAACCATCTCGTGATGTAGGTCTGCATACTTAAAAATTTTTGTTGCAAACCCATGCCAACTTGTTTCGCCATGGCTGCTTAAATTATAAATTCCATTTTCAATATTATTTTTTATAAACAATTTTTTATAAATAGCCATGGCAGTAACATCTGAGATAGTTCGACTCCAAGTTGGCGAACCTATTTGGTCTCCAACAATATTAAGCTCTTTTTTTTGTTTAGCCAATTTTAACATTGTTACCAAAAAATTATTTGCACGGTTAGTATAGACCCAGCTTGTTCTAAAAATAATATAATTATTTGCAACTTGTTGTATGGCTAAATCACCTTCCAGCTTTGTTTGCCCATAGACATTAAGTGGATCGGCCTTGTCATTTTCAGTATAAGGGGTAGTGCTTTTACCATTAAAAACATAATCAGTTGAATAATGCACTAACAAAGCATTTAAACGATTAGCCTGCTCTGCCAATATGGCCGGAGCAAGAGCATTAATTTTTCTAGCAAGATCAACTTCTGATTCTGCTTTGTCCACCGCTGTGTACGCCGACGCATTAATAATAATATCCGGTTTTATTAAATTTAATGCGGTTATAATAGAATCAGTCTGGCTCAAATCTATTGGGAAAAAGGATGATTGACGATTAACGGTTATTACTTCCCCTAATGTTGCCAGACTACGTTGCAAATCCCAACCGACCTGACCATTCCCACCAATAATCACAATTTTTTTCTTCATATGGGTCATATGTTATCATTCATACTTCGACAAATATTCAGAACTCACGTCAGCCAGAAGTTTAGCCTGATTGTCTTTGTCAGAAAGGATGGGGTTAGTCAGCGGCCATTCAATGCCAATAGCAGGGTCATCCCACTTTATACTTAGTTCGCATTGCGGGTTATAAATATCTGTGCATTTATAGGCAAATAGAACAGTTTCAGATATGACACAAAACCCATGAGCAAAGCCTTCAGGAATATAGAGTTGACGTTTATTTTCGCTGGTTAACTCAACACCGGCCCATTTCCCAAAATTAACAGAACCTTGCCTAATATCAACTGCAACATCAAAAACTGAACCTTGTAGTACATATACCAATTTTGCCTGAATATTTTCATATTGATAGTGCAAACCTCGCAAAACATCTTTTTTAGAATAAGAGAGATTATCTTGTAAAAAATCATTTTTAGTTTCTATGCCTGCACTAACATAGCGTTGCTTTTGCCATGTTTCTAGGAAAAAACCACGTTCATCACCAAAAACTTTCGGTTCAATAATTTTTACTTCAGGTAAGGATGTATCAATAATCTTCACTTAGGTAAGCCTTGTTCGATTAAATTAACCAGATATTGCCCATAATTATTTTTAATTAGTGGCTCGGCCAATGAGCGTAATTGCTTGTTATCAATCCATTTATTTCGATAAGCAATTTCTTCTGGGCAACAAATTTTTAAGCCTTGCCGTGATTCAATAGTTTCAATAAAGTTAGCCGCTTGCATTAATGATTCATGTGTCCCAGTGTCAAGCCAGGCTGTTCCTCGACCTAGTTTTTCGACTTTCAAATTACCTTTTCCCAAATACAAGTTGTTAATATCGGTTATCTCAAGTTCACCTCGTGCTGAAGGTTTTAAGTTTTCTGCATAGCTAATAACATTATTATCATAAAAATATAATCCCGTTACTGCATAATTTGATTTAGGTTTTTTTGGTTTTTCAACTAAACTTTTAACAACACCCTTGGTATCAAATTCAACAACACCATAGCGTTCTGGATCTTTAACATAGTAACCAAAGACTGTTGCACCTTGCTCTTGTTGTTTGGCCTTATTCAGCATTAATTCAAGGCCATGACCATAAAAAATATTATCACCTAAGATCAAACAACAACTATCCTCTCCTATAAAATCCTTTCCTAAGATAAAAGCTTGTGCTAATCCTGCGGGTTCAGGCTGAATAACATATTCAATATTTAAACCCCATTGAGAACCATCAGAAAGCAAACGTTGATATTGTCCAATATCCTCGGAAGTGGAAATGATAAGAATATCTCTAATATCAGCCAACATTAGCGTGGCCAAAGGATAATAAATCATTGGTTTATCATAGACAGGTAAGAGCTGTTTACTAATCGCCTGAGTAAGCGGGTATAAACGTGTTCCCGAACCACCCGCTAATATAAGCCCCTTCATACTCTCACTCCTAAACGATTGCGATTATAGTTTTTATTGGTCACTTGTTTACACCATTCAATATTATCCAGATACCATTGTAATGTTTTACGAATACCGCTTTCAAATGTTTCATCCGGCATCCAGCCTAATTCATTCTTGATTTTAGTGCTATCAATCGCATATCTTAAATCATGCCCTGGGCGGTCATCCACATAGGTAATCAAATTTTCATAAGACTCATTAGATGCCTGTGGCCGTACTTTGTCTAATAATTGGCAAATCGTTTTTACTATTTCAATATTGGTTTTCTCGTAGTTGCCCCCAATATTATATTTTTCACCAACTCGACCCGCTTCTAAAACAGTACGAATGGCAGAACAATGATCTTCAACGTATAACCAGTCTCGGACATTTAAACCATTACCATAAATCGGTAACGATTTCCCTTCCAGTGCATTTAAAATAATTAAAGGTATCAATTTTTCTGGGAATTGATAGGGCCCATAATTATTGGAGCAATTAGTGATTAAAACAGGTAACCCATAGGTATGCAGATAGGAACGCACTAAATGGTCGGAGGATGCTTTCGATGCCGCATAAGGTGAATTAGGGGCATACGGCGTTTCTTCTGTAAATAAACCGGTTTCACCTAATGAGCCGTAAACTTCATCGGTTGAAACATGTAAAAACCGAAAATCCTGTTGCAACTTATCTGGATAGTCTTTAATGCCTTTTCGGCTTGATTCCAAGAGTGATAATGTTTCCACAACATTGGTTTGAATAAACTCTGCCGGGCCATCAATAGACCGGTCAACATGTGACTCTGCTGCAAAATTAACAATAGCAGTCGGTTGGTATTGACTAAAAAGAGAATCAAGCAAACCACTGTCACCAATACGGCCCCCAATAAAAATATGGTTTTTATCATCTTTTACTTGTGCCAGTGTTTCCAGATGACCAGCATAAGTCAATGCATCCAGATTAATCACTTTATAATTATTATTTAAAAGGTGTTGCACAAAGTTGCCACCGATAAATCCAGCCCCCCCCGTTACAATCACTGTTTTCGGCTCACTCATTCTTATTTTCCGTTTATTTAGATGATAGCTCAATAATCTTATTGACTGATGCTTGCACATCATCAACGGATGGCTCACTGCCATCGGCGTGATACACTGCATCGTGTTTCCCATAACGCGGCCAATAACGATACAACACAGCCGCTGAAAATATACCTACCGTCGGTGTATTACAGCATATTGCAAGGTTACGAATACCAGTATCGTTTCCAATAACAATACTCGCACCTTTTAAGAAGGCCAAGGTATCGTCTAGTGGTATTGCTTTTTGTACTTCAATATTTTTTATGCTATCGGCAGTCGAAACTAATTCCATTAATTTAGAAACAGATTCCCATTTAGCCAACCCTTCAAGAATAATATGTTGATGATGAGGATATTGTGCTGATAACGTTTTGACCAATAATGCAAAATGTTCAACTGGCCAGCATTTATAGGCAACCGAAGCAGTCGTAAAATAAACAAAATAGGGCTGATCTTTTTTTAAGGCCGGAACAGTAATAAAGGAATCGGGGGGAGTGGTGACGTTTGCACCAAATAAACGTAGCATATCAAGCAGCGTTTCTGCTTCAAATTGTAAATCTGAACGAAAAATACAAATATCATAAAATATTTTTTGCCAATTACGGTACGGGAAACTCACCTTTATACCGGCTTTATTCACCAGACACAGTAATAAAGAACGACTGGAAACCGCCATGTCAAAAAGAATATCATGGTAACCTAATTCTCGTGCTGTTCTTATTTGTTCCCACTTTGATATATGACGTTGGTCATTGCCAACAGCAATATGAACCCGATCCACTATGTCATCAGGGACTCCATACTGATAATGGCTAACAATGCTTAAAGTAATGGATGCATTCGGGAAAAATTTTCTGGCCTCCACAATAAAGGCGCGGGTTAAAATCATATCGCCTAAAGCTGCATGACGAATTATCGCGATACTTTTAATATCTTCAGGGCGAATATCTTTATATTTTTCCTGTGTCTTTTTCGATACCCATGCACCGCGCTCAAACCAAAACTTCATCTTTTACACTTTATTTTTAATGTTATTAACCGTGGCCAATGAACGGTAGTCTTATAAAACTATATCCTCGACGCATGTGGATTTTATTGACACAACACCGTAAAATATTTTATCCATGCAAACGGCCATTAAACCTAAATACCTAAAAAAAATACTTATTGTCCGTAATGACAAATTGGGGGACTTGTTAGTGTCTTTCTCAGCTTTTGCAATCCTGAAGAAGAACCTGCCCGATACAGAAATCCATGTTCTAGTTCCGAAGTATACCGCGCCAATCGCCAAATTGTGTAAATATATTGACCATGTAGTGGTCGATCCGCTCCCACAAACATCAGAAATTCATTATATTAAAGAGACCCGTCAACTGAGCCAACTCTTTAAACAACAGAACTATGATGCCATTATTACGCTTGTTTCAACCCTACGGGTCTCCGTTGCCGCTTTTTTCGCTAGAATCCCAATTCGAATTGCACCGGCAACAAAAATTAGTCAGATTTTTTATAACCACCGTATCGCACAACGCCGCTCGCGTTCAGAAAAGCCAGAACATGCCTATAATCGGGAGTTAGCAGAATATTTATTGTCGCTACAAAACATTGCCCCATTACAAGCGGTTAAGCCACCTTATCTGGAATTTTCGGCAGATACTACTCGCCAATTAAGACGGCAATTTATGGCATCACATCATATACCGGCCGATCATCTACTGGTTTTTATCCATCCCGGTAGTGGTGGCTCTGCAAAAAATTTATCTCCCACACAATTTGCTCAGCTTGCCAATGGCTTGCAAAGCGCTCAACCTCTTAGCATTATTATTAGTTACGGCCCGGGGGAGCAGCTCGCAGCAGAAGCCGTTTATACGGCCATTAGTCAGGATAAAGTTTTATACGAATCAAAGTTGGGGCTGGACAATTTTTGTCAACATATCGCCTTTGCCGATCTTTTTATTAGCGGTTCAACCGGGCCGTTGCACATTGCAGGGGTGCTTGACCGCCCTACTGCCGCTTTTTATACCCGCCGCCGTTCTGCAACCGCATTACGTTGGCAAACACTGAACTCGGATAATAAACGTCTCGCATTTTCACCCGATGAAAAATATACAGCCGAAGATATGTCGACGATTAATATTGAACAAGCGGCAAAAGAGATAAGTTGCTCTTTTTTAGGATAACAACCTAGCAAGCACCCTTGCGGCTGCTTCGCCAGAAATGGAGAACAGATAAACCTAATAATAAAATAAACATAAAGGGATTAAATGCCGCATTCGGATTAAGACTGCAACCCCCTCCACCACTGGTACTTTTAATGACAATCGCTGATGATTTTACCGTGACATCGATCGTATCTGCGGACGAGATATTGCCATCATTATCAGTAACAACTAAAGAAAATTGAAGAACCTGCCCAGAAAATTTAGGCACAATAAAAGTTGCAACCGCACTGTTCGCATTATTAAGCGTTACCGCTTCACCCGCTATTTGCTTCCAACGGTAACTTACCACCGAACCATCTGTATCGAAGCTTAAACTTGCATCGAGCGTTGCCGTTGTTGCTTCGACAGCAACAAAATCATTTCCGGCTCGCGCCGTTGGCGCTGTATTGACAATCACATTCACAATATCCGTATCAGTAAAACCACCACTATCCGTAACCGTTAACTTAAAAGCAAGAACACCGCCACTGCTTGTTGCTGTAAAACTTGGGGTAGCCGTTGCTGCATTATTTAAATTCAGCACTTTCCCACCAATTTGTTCCCAACTATAACTGGCAATCGCGGCATCTACATCGCTACTCGCACTGGCATTTAAATTGACCACAGTACCTGAATTAACGAATTGATCAGTACCTGCACGGGCAATCGGTAAACTACCGACTGGAGCAGCACAAGTGACAATTTTCACATCATCAACCACCCAACCTGTTGATGTCGCTATCGTACTGTCTGTCGCAACACGCCAACGTAATAACAAATTCGAATTAGCAAAAGCAGTTAAATTAACCCGGGTTGAAACAAAACCATTACTGATAGCCGAAAAAGCTAAACGACCTGCTAATGGATTCTTAAAATTATTATCAATAATGCCGGTGTAATTTTTACCATCAACAATTAGATTACCGGCATCATTCCAACTTGTTCCATTATTAGTACTGTATTCTAAAACAGCGGCATCAAAATATTCATTTTGTGTTATCGTTTCAGACGCTTCTAAATCCACGGCATGTTTAAAGTGTAGAAATATTTTATTAGTCGTATTAGGGAGCGACACACTTATTTGTGCATATTGATCCGACACGACAGCAGCCTCCCCGGCAAATAAGGAATGTGTTCCTGATGTTGCGTATGGTGACGTGGGGAATTTTGATAACCAATCCACCCAATCCTTATTCAGGAAATTTGTATCATGCGTAAAACTCCAGCTGGATAAACCTAAATCGAGATTATCAGAAAAAATAGTACTATTAAGCGTTGCACCAGTAGGACAAACACTGGCTTCGGGACTAAAACCTTTAGAGGGTTGTTGATTCATTTCAACAGCTAATAATGCATTTTTTACTTGAGTGCAATCAGACGTTGTTAATGTCACTAAATCGCTACATGCCTGTATTAAAGCATTATATAAATCAAGATAGTCTGAGCCACTGGTTAAATGTTTTGTTTGTACTTCATAATAGAGTTGTGCAACTTTTGTAATACCTAAGCCAGAGATTGTCTTGCCATTAAACGTACCTCCATCGGTCATAAGATAGACAGCCTTATTATTAATTCCACTATTAATATGTACACCACCCTTATCGAGGCTGCTAGTAAAATATTTTGTGCTACTCATTTTATCAGGGTCAGAAAATGCTGTTGGTGTTTTCATATTTCGGATTGCACCAGTACCAGGGAGATCTTCACCAATTAACCACTTCACCTTATTAGTGTCAGTACCACTCGAATTTGTTTGATCAATAAATTCACCCCACAAATCAGAGAATGATTCACTTATCGCACCGGATTGATAATAGTAATAAAGGTTAGATGTTTTGTCAGTGACACCATGAGTTAACTCATGACCCACCACGTCGTCTGCTTGAGGAAAACCATTCCCGTAAATTATCTGGCTGCCTGTCCATGCTGCATTATTAAATTTTGGGCCAACATGCACACTCGAAATAATAGTGCCTCCGTTGCCATCAATACCATCACGTCCATGGATATTCAAATAAAAATTATACGTATCTGCGGCATACTTATGTGCAAGTTTTGCATCTGTGTCACCTGCATCACAATTTGGATCCGTCTCATTACAAATTAACTTTGCCTTATAAATAGCGGTGTTATTTGCAGAATATGTCTCGCGGTTTAAAGCGGAATGAATCTGATTTAAATGAAAAGTGATGGCTCCCGTCTGCGCATCGATCAGAACAAGTTCATTTATTTCTTCTGCTGTAATTTTTATCTTCCATACTAGCTTTGCAGGCATTGTATTGGGTGAAATAACATTCGACTGGTAAATAGACAATTGTGGTACAGAGGCCGTTAGTTTATCCAATGGCTGAGCATACCATTTTGAAATTGCTGCAAGAGCAATACTGCTAGCAGTATCGGACATTATTTTTGCTTGAGTACTTAAAGACAGGTTAAGTACCGTTTCACCTGAAATATAATTTAATTGCTGCTGCTTATTCACTGTAGCAACTAATTCTGCAGCAATAACAGGCACACCATTATATTGCTGTTGATAACGATACGTTGTTGTCGCATCAGTATGTGTTGTTTGTTTTTCGAGTTTTAGTGTTTGCGAAGGATTAATTAAACCAAAGGTAGGCGCATAAGTCTCAACAATACTATCAGCAACTGTTTCACCTTTTTTAATAATCAAAGATTTTTTATTTTTGACCGCAATAAAACGAGTGGCACCGGTTAACGGACTACGGTGGATTTCAATATCTGTTTTTTTAATCCCTGGATGCTCTGTGTCCGTTGTTAACGGTATCCCAATATCGCTACCATCGTCATTACCGTCCGCCCAACTGATATTCGGAAAAAGATTCATTATCAGTAACACATTTATTATAAAGAGTTGTTGCACACCCACTGTTTTCACTCTACCCATCCCCTGTAAACTCCTAACAATCACACAGCGTACCATTATGTCTATTTTGATGCCATTTTACGTAAAAATAGCACAATGTCATTAAACGCAGATTGCCTTAAGTTTAAATCATTCAATGCAGCAAGTTGTTGTCCATTTTGCCAACGAATCGACAGTTTATACTGAAAACAGTCTGCACAATGTTTAAGCACAGGCAGCTTAACAGGCTCTGATGTGTCCTTTATTCTCTTATAGATTAAGTTAGAAAGAACCCTTAATTTCTTGTTATTTATTTTGTTTTGAATTCTTTTATTATTTTTAAAGTTATTTATTATCATTAATCCATTAGAATCAATATGGATATTCTTTGCTAAACCGGCAAAACCACCACTAATAGATAACGTAACAGACCACGTTTGCATCGCTTTCGCGGATAAGTTGGAAGTTTGCGCTTGAGTGGCACAACTGGAAATAGAAAGAAAGAAAATAAGAGCGAAGGGTGGGACAATGATTAAACGAACAGCTCGATTATAAATCATTAGCAATTTCATTATGAATTATTTCTAATCCAGAGATCAGCATATTTCACAAAGGTCGAATGTGCCGATAAAACTGCAATTAAAAAGCCATGTTTACCATCCAAAAACCCTACCTTAAAGATATATATCTTTAAGAAACAACCAACACCATGCAGCAGACCTTTAAGTAAAGACGATTTTTTTCCACGTTGTTGGCGTTGCTCGGCCCACTCGCTTGCATAATGGGCAGACTTGACAAGATAATGTTCCAAACTGCGATAAGTAAAATGTAATAGATCATGCTTCAAGTTAATGATTTCTACTTCTGTATTAAATTTGAGCTTTTCATGTACACGTTGATTACCATACTGACCAATACAACGTGGATAAAAACGGATCTTATGTGCCGGGTACCAGCCACCGTGTCGCAAGAAATGACCAAAAACATTGGGTAAAATAGGAACAGCATAAACTTTCGACTGATCGTTTTGTTTTACAATATTCTCAATTTCTTTTTTTAATTCAGGCGTTACTCGTTCATCGGCATCAATAGTCAACACCCAATCACCCGTTGTATAAGATTGCGCGCGTTGTTTTTGGATTCCAAAACCCTGCCAGTCATCATTAACATAAACCTTATCGGTATATTTTTTAACTATGTCTAAGGTGTTATCCGTACTACCCGAATCAAGTACAATAATTTCATTGGCCCACGTCACTGACTCTATGCAATCGGTAATAGAAGCCGATTCATTTTTGCAAATAATATAAACAGATAATGTTGACATAATAATAATAGTGTACTAATAAATCCGATTAAATACATCGATGGGTTTAATATTTCGTAAACATTCCAAATGTTCAAACTGACAGGTTCGTTGGAAACAAGGGCTACACGGCATATTTAAATACATCACTTCTGCCTTATCGGATAAAGGTGGTGTATAGGCTGGATCGGATGAGCCATAAATACCAATTACTTTTGTTCCGGCAGCACAGGCAATGTGCATCAAACCCGAATCATTACTAACCGCAATATGCACGGAGGAAAGTAAATCAATGACATCTTCCAATTTTGTTTTACCACACAGGTTAATCACATCTTCTTCGTAACTTTCTGAAATAAGTGTGCCGAGTTCCTTTTCCTTCTCTGAACCTAATATCCATATACGATACCCATTACTCACTAACATTTCGGCCAGTTGCCGGTAATATTCTGTTGGCCAACGTTTAGCTTCACCATATTCGGCCCCAGGCATAAACGCGATTATTGGCTTGTTCATTTTAAGATTTAAATCTTTAATAAACCATTCACGATTGGCTACGTCAATAGTTAACACTGGGTGATAAACACTAGGGGGCGTTTTTAAATCATCTGCATATGCCAAGGCAGTAAAACGTTGTATCGTTTGCGTTAGTACTTCATGATCAAGTCGCTTCCTGTTATTGACCACACCAAAACGCATTTCGCCACGATAACCGGTGCGTACAGGAATTTTTGCAAAAAATGGAACCAATGCCGCTTTGTAAGAGCGCGGTAAGATAATCGCCTGATCATATTTAGTTACCCGTAAATGCCGACCTACACGATAGCGTATTCTTAACCCAAGTTTACCGTGAGTCACGTCCAGTGCAATCGCCTGATTGATTTCCGGCATACGTTGTAACAAAGGCATTGACCAAGGGGGCGCAAGTACATCAATCACGCAATCAGGCTGTTGCACTTTTAATGTTTTAAATAAACTTTGCGCCATCACCATGTCACCGACCCAAGCAGGCCCGACGACTAATATTTTATTTTTTTGATTCAAGTACACGATTCCTGGTTAATCTGCTGTAAGCACATCATTTACAATACGAACATTATCGCTTAAATGTTGCAGATTAATTGTGCCGACGATCATACTTGTAATACCTTGTTGGCTAAAGACATGTTTAAACGCCGCTTCTACACCTGAGCCACCCGCCGACTTATCGGCATGGCCACTTTGTAAACCCTTTTTAACCACGACACCTTTATTTAATTCTTTGGCGCGTGCTAGCACGGGCAAATCGCTGTTATCTGATAAATTACACGTTGCCATCACCACGTCACAATTTTCTACCACCCATAACCCACCTTCGGTTGTTTTAGTCGACATACCAAACGAGCGGATAAGGCCTTGCTGCTTTAACTCAGCTAACTCAGACAACGCGCCTTCGTTATTAATAATCGACATATCATTACCATCGGAATGTACCAACACCATATCAAGATAGTCTCGCTTAAGTCGTTTTAAACTACGTTCTATACTGCTGCGCGTTGCGGTGCTACTAAAATCAAAACTCGACTGACCATTTTCAAAGGCTTCACCGACCTTGGTCATAATCAACCAGTCATTTTTATTGGGTAATAATCGCCCTAAGCGTTCTTCACTCACCCCATACGCCGGTGCCGTGTCGATAAAGTTAATCCCTAGATCTTGGCAAGCCGAAAATAAATTTTTAACTTCTTTGTCTTCTGGTATTTTAAATCCGCTAGGATATTTTACTTGTTTGTCTCGACCAAGTTTAACCGTACCTAAACCCAACACACTTAAATGTAAATCGGTTGAACCCAGTTGGCGTTGAGGTAAAGGCTGAATATTATTTAATTGTGCCATCGAGACTCCTCTTGCCAAGGTAAGGGCGCATAATCGGGTACAGGAAATACTGGCAATGTTGCCAAATCAGATAAACTCTGACCGGATGCTGTTAAATTAGTTTCTTTCATCTGTTCAAGAATATCGGCCGCCAATTTTGGAGCCAATGCTAGCTTTGTTGGCCATGCTGTTATCACTGCACCGCTTGTATCAAAGAAAAAAGTATCAGGCCGTTTGCCTTTTCCCATTTCAGGTTCAGCACGATTAATGTCAAGGCAAGCCCATTGGGCTTTCGATAAATCAATCCATGGCATTAAACTACCCAGCTCCTGTTGTGCCATTTTAATCTGTTCTTTATCGCTACGCTGAACGCCTTCTTCTGCTAACTGGCCACCCATATACCAAACGATGTTACCATTGCTATCTTCATGGCTAGTAATGGTTAAACGTGGGTTCACATTGGCTTCTAAACAATGAGCGTAAATTTTTTCTGGCAAGCCACCACGTAACATCACCATTTTCAACGGCCTTAATTGCATCGCTGGCAATTCGGCTGAACCAATGGCGGCAGTTAAATCAGCATTACCTTGTCCGGCCATTAACACACAACGCTGTGTTTCAATCTGCCATGTTTTGCCTGTGCTATCTTCAACTTCAAAATGTGTCGGATTACCTTTCTTAAAATGAGGTATCCCTTTGACAGACATAATTGCACCACGATGCGGTTCGGCCAGTGCCTGCACAATACTGGTAGTATCTAAAACCGGTTCATCTAATTGATAGACTTTACCTTTAAAATTGATATGTTGAAAAGTTTGGGGGCGTTGCTGTTGTTTTATTTCTTCAGTGCGGCTGCGCATTAACTTACTGGCAAAGAACCCCGCCATGCGTGATGACAAGGTATTATGTGACCACATACATTGGTTGTCCGACAATACTTTTACTTGCCTTAAATCAACAACGCCATTACCTTGAATACAATCCCGCCAAAGACCCGGCATTGCAGCAATCGCTTCAGACGATGCGGTGACTTTACCCATCAGTGCGTATTTAGTACCACCATGAATAATGCCTTGTGCATAACGTGTCTGTCCGGCACCCAGTGCCTTGGTTTCAAGTAACAGCGTTTGATAGCCCTGTTGACGTAATAGTGCCAATAGCCAAAGACCCGCAACACCACCACCGAATATTACAACGTCGCATTTAAGAGGGAGGCTTGTCATAGAATTTATAATTTATAATTGATTTTTAATTTATTATTGAGTTGTTATTGGCTAACGAAGCTAAAACTACGATTTGCTTTTATTTTCAGTTTCCCGAATCGAGCTGATTATTTCTGTTGTTGAAACACCATCAACATAGATCAATACCCGCACTTCACCACCAGCTTCACGCACACAATCACCACCCGGAATATCGTCCACATTATTATCGCCACCTTTAACTAGAATATCCGGTGACAATTTACAAATAAGTCGAGTTGGGGTGTCTTCGTAAAACGGCACCACCCAGTCAACACATTCCAATGCGGCTAACATCCGCATGCGTTTTTCCATTGGGTTAACCGGACGGTCTTCACCTTTTAAACGTTTAATGGATGCGTCATCATTCACCGCCACAATCAGGCGCTCACCAAGTTGAGCGGCTTCTTCCAAATACGCCACATGGCCAGTATGTAAAATATCAAAGCAGCCATTGGTCATTACAATTTTTTCACCACAGGATTGCGCCTGCCGGGCAAGCTGTAACATTCCATCTTCGTCCATCACGCCACGTTGTACCGCATGAGTTTGGCGCATAGCTTGTTTTAATTCTTCTTGATTTACTGTTGCTGTACCAATTTTATTCACCACCACACCGGCGGCTAAATTAGACAACATGGTAGCTTCCGCTAAATCCACTCCGGCCGCTAAACTAGCCGCAAGCACCGAGATAACCGTGTCGCCCGCACCGGTAACATCATACACTTCTCGCGCGCGGGTGGGTAAATGCAAGGCTTCTTTGCCACGTTGCAATAAAGTCATGCCCTTTTCACTACGGGTAATTAATAAAGCACTCAGGTTAAGTTCTTCGAGTAAGGCCGTGCCTTTGCTCTCAATGTCTTTTTCTGTTTTACAATGCCCGACCACTTGTTCGAACTCGGACAAGTTAGGTGTGATCAGCGTCGCGCCTTTGTATTTTCTAAAATCTGAACCTTTTGGGTCAACCAGCACTGGGATTTGATGTTGTGCTGCCTGTTGAATAAAGCTCTGACAGTTCTGCAAGGTCCCTTTGCCATAGTCAGACAAAATCACTGCACCGGCCTGCTGCACTTGCTGGCTAAATATTTCTAACAGTTGTTCATTATTATGATGCGGAAAACCGTCTTCAAAATCTAAACGGATTAATTGTTGGTTACGACTGAGTACCCGTAACTTGGTAACCGTGGCATGTTTTGAATCTTTACTAAAATGAGCCGTTACGCCCGCTTGCTGCATTAAATTTTGCAAACTGTTCGCCGCATCATCTTCACCCGTCAAGCCAACCACGGCCGCATTCGCTCCCAACGCTGCAATATTTATTGCTACGTTACCGGCACCACCGGCACGTTCTTCAATATCATCCACCTTAATAACCGGCACCGGCGCTTCGGGGGAAATGCGAGAGGTCTCACCCATCCAGTAACGGTCGAGCATAACATCACCTAACACCAACACTTGTGCCGATTCAAACTGTGGAATTTCTGAGATCATATTTGTTTAAAATTAATTTGTTTTCAAAATATAAACTGCGCCACAATAGGGGCACTTCGCTTCACCCGTATCTTCAATGGGTAAAAAAACCCGTGGGTGTGAGTCCCACAAACTGCTGTCCGGCATCGGGCAATGCAAAGGTAAATCTTTTTGAGTCACCTCATAGCGTGTGGCGGCATTCGGTGTTTTTGCTTTTGTTTCTGCCATCTTGTTTCTCCTCGTCTTGCTCTTATATTTTTGAGCTGGTTTATTTTACAACCGTTAACCAGTCGTTATATTTTTCAATACGACCATGTACCAAATCAAAATACATTGTTTGTAGTTTTTCGGTAATGGGCCCACGACTACCACAACCAATACTGCGGCCATCGAGTTCGCGGATCGGCGTTACTTCGGCAGCGGTTCCGGTAAAGAACGCTTCATCGGATATATAAACTTCATCACGGGTAATACGTTTTTCTTTGACTTCCACACCAATATCACTGGCAAGCGCCATAATGGTTTCGCGAGTAATACCTTCTAAAGCAGAAGTGAGTTCCGGTGTATAGATAACCCCGTCACGTACAATAAAAACATTTTCGCCACTGCCTTCGGCAACATAACCATCAACGTCTAATAATAGTGCTTCGTCATAACCGTCTCGCAAGGCTTCCTGCAAGGCCATAGTGGAGTTTATATAATTACCATTAGCTTTGGCCTTGCACATGGTGATATTGACATGATGGCGGGTAAACGAGGATGTTCTAATCCGTATGCCTTTTTCCAGTGCTTCTTTACCCAAATAAGCACCCCACTCCCATGCAGCCACCATAGTGTGTACTTTTAAATTATCGGCACGTAAACCAATACCTTCGGCACCATAAAAACACATGGGGCGCAGATAAGCCGAGTCCAGATTATTGTCTTTAACCGCTGCAATTTGAGCCGCCATCAATTCTTTTTTGCTGTAGGAGATATCCATGCCCAGAATTTTGGCTGAATTAAACAGGCGATCGGTATGCTTTTCCAGACGGAAAATAGCCGTCCCCTGATCAGCATGATAAGCACGCACCCCTTCAAACACGCCCGTACCATAATGCAAAGTATGCGTTAAAACATGGATTTGTGCCTCGCGCCAAGGCACCATTTTCCCATCAAACCAGATAAAACCGTCACGATCAGCCATCGACATGGCAAACTTCTCCTTTATACCTTATATATACCAACATCGTATTATAGCGTGATTATTAATGAAAATGAGAGTGTAAAATACTGAATTTAGCCAAGATATTCGTATTTAAAGCCATTACGGCCTCACCAGTATACCAAGCCGTATTTTCCGGCACGGTATTTTGCCTAATATCTGGAATTTTGATGGTTAATTTCTTTTTTGAAGTAGTCGATAAGCAGCTCTTTTTTGCTGGCCGAGTCCACCGACTCCACTAAGGTAAATTTTTTCCCATTGGCTTTCGCATAAACCTTATACCCAATTTTATGCTTTCCATTCGTATTACTTGAACTACTTTTTTTCGCGTCAATCACACTGATTTGTGAATAGGGAATAGTTTTTTTCGTTAGCGTAAACCACAAAAATTTGCGCAGGTAAAACAGGCTCATGTTATCAAATTTTAAATACAGTGAATTAAAGGCTGAATAAATACCCGATATAACAATAATAATACCAACAAGGCTGAAAATCGATGCCATCATGTACAATATAAAACCGTCCGTTTTTGCCTGTTGCCAGAGAAATAGCCCAATAGCTGTAAAAATTCCACCAAATAATACACCATTAAAACTCTGCATCGGTTTTCTTAACATGGGGTAATAGAGTTCTTTTACATTTGTTGTTTTTGTTAGTGGCAGCAAGCTTTCTGCTGTTACTTTTTCAACACTGTTTGGAAAAAATTCCGGAGACTTAAAATTTAAACGCGAGGACTGCTGTTGCGTGTCATACACAGGAATGTCAAAATTCCGGCTTAAGTCAATACCTTCCATCTCGGCTTCTACGGTTAGTCGCCACAAATTATAATTATTACTGCGTTTTTCGCTTGCCGGTAAGTTATCAGGAATATCAAAACAAAATTCTAGATTAAGATAACGCATCATCGGCTTCACCTGCGCATAGCCTTCATCCTGCCATTTCACAGTTTCTTTTCGTGAACGATT
>CAYYLL010000022.1:21452-49978 GCA_964472525.1 uncultured Thioalkalispiraceae bacterium
TTGACTGATATTAATACTCCCGGAGTACTTCGCCATGACTGAACACGCCAACCATCGTAAACAACCGGGATAACCATTGAAACCAAAAATCCTATCCCCGCAACAAAAAATATAAGCCCGACTAGAATTGCGATCCAACTGCGTTTTGTTTTAATCATCATTTATTTAAGTAATATGTTATTCCATACTGAAATAACATTCTCCTTCTGTTTTTTATACTTATTAGTTGCAACCACGCCTTTTTGTTCCTGCAAGGCTAAACGGTGCAAGCGTTGCCGATATTTTTTGTAAGCTTCTGTTAACTGTTGTACATCTTCTTGAGAGAGTACCTTTATTTCTTGGAGTACATTTAATAGGTTAATATTATCTGTAAATCGACATAATTCGGGAAACTTATTTGCCCATGCCAATACAGAAAATTGTACAATAAACTCAATGTCAACCAATCCACCTTTATCTTGCTTAATATCAAAGGTTTCTTTTGTACTACACGACAATGATTGACGCATTTTTTTGCGCATTTTGATAACTTCCATTTTTAATCTATCGATATTCCTAGACTGAGTTAGAACACTTTCACGAATTTCATTAAAACGTTGCATAATCAGTGGGTCACCGGTAATCGCTCGTGCACGCACTAACGCCTGATGTTCCCATACCCAAGCTTTAGTCCTTTGATATTTTTCATACGCTTTAATACTGCTGACTAGCATGCCCGATGCACCATTGGGACGTAGACGCATATCGACTTCATATAAAGTACCCGCAGCCGTGCGCGCACTAAGAAGGTGGATAAGCCGTTGCCCCAGTCTTGCAAAAAATACGGAAGTCGCAATGGCACGAGGCGACGTTGTATTCGCCACATTAATATCCGTCAGGGCCTGATCATTGTTAGCACCATGTAAAAAAACCATATCCAAATCTGAGCTATAACCTAGCTCATAACCACCTAATTTTCCGTAACCAATAATGGCGAAACCTTTGTCACAAATATTATTTTCAGAGTCGGATATAAGCGTATTACACGCAGGCTGACCATGGCGTTGTACCATCGTATGCCAGGCCTGCTCTAAGGTTGCCTCTAAAATTACCTCTGCTATCCAACTTAGGTGATCACTAATACGCATTAAAGAAATCGCATTAGCTAGATCTGCTGCGGCAACACGAAGTACATTGGATTGTTTGAAATGACGAATAACATCAGCGATGCGCTCCTCATCATCAGGATCTATTTCTGATCTTTTATTTAAACATTCCTGCTGTAAAACCTGTTTTGTTGCCGGAATATATAAACTGCGTGGGTCAAGCAATTCGTCTAATAACAAAGGATGTAAACTAATATAACGCGTTACCCATATACTCTGACTACACAACTTAATCAACTGCGATAATGCTAATGGATTTTCAATTAGCAGCGACATATAAACACTGCGTTTTGCAATTTGTTCAATTATTTCTGCAACACGCTGCAACGTCACTTCAGCCTTATCTATTAGTGCAACGGCTGCAATGATCATAGGCATTAATTGGTTAAGACGTTTTTGCCCCTGTGTTGTGCGGGTATGAAATGCTTTACTATCATGTAAGTCTGTTAATATTTTTAGAGCTTCTTGTGGTTTGAGATAACCCAACTCTTGTAAAATTTCTATTGCCTGTTCATCACCTAATTGTTGCGTCCAGATCAACGTTATATTTTCATCACCCGAGGCTACCTCTGCCTGTGGTGCATCAAAGACTTGCTCAAAGTAACTTTGTACTTTTTTTCGGTATTCAACTAGTTGAGAAAAAAAGTCCTGCCAGCTATTATAGTTCAGGGCATAAGCTAAACGCCGTTGTTCAATATCTGAATCAGGAAGTTGGTGTGTTTGTTGGTCAAGTCGTTCCTGTAAACGATGCTCAGTATGACGCAAAAAAATATAAGCCTGAATTAACTCATCCACCACATAGTCAGGTAGGCGCTGCTCCTGCTTAATGATCTCCAGCACCATCAATAATTCGCGTCGTTGATAATGCCTATCACGGCCACCGCGAATAAGTTGAAACACCTGAGCGATAAATTCAATCTCACGGATCCCACCAGCACCTAGCTTAACATTCTGTTGCATCCCCTTACGCTTAACCTGTTGCACAATCATGGTTTTTAAATCGCGCATTGACTCGTAAGCCCCATAATCCATATAACGCCGATAGACAAAGGGCCGTAGCATTTGCATCAGCTCTGTTGCGATGGCTTCACTGCCAGCGACTACCCGTGCTTTAATCATGGCATAGCGTTCCCATTCACGACCATGAATTTGATAGTAATTTTCCAATGCATTAAAACTACTAGCCAAAGCACCACCCTCACCAAAGGGACGTAGGCGCATATCAACACGAAATACAAAACCGTCTTCGGTGGTATTATTCAGTGCGGCAATCACTTTTTTACCCAAGCGCACAAAATAATCTGCATGGCTAATCTGCTTCATCCCTCCCTTTGTTTCACCTTCACTTTGGTAAGCAAAAATTAAATCAATATCCGATGAAACATTAAGTTCCCATGCACCTAACTTACCCATCGCAATAACAACCAGTTCTTGCGGCTCATTATCCTGATTAAACGCTTGACCAAATTCCCGACTAAATTCAGAATCGGCTTGCGCATAAAAAGCACGCCCAACTTTAATACAGACTTCGGCTAACGCGGTTAATTCTTGGGTCGTATTTTGCAATTCACTCCAACCGGCTATGTCACGCCAGATAATACGTAACATTTGCTGGTTTCGGAATTGGCGTAAGGCCTTATATAAGTGTTGTTCAGTCCTTGCTTCGGCTTGTGCAAACTCAAGATTTTTTTGCTCCCATAAGGCTAGAAAATCCTGTTGTGATAGATTTTCCTCAGCGATGTTTCTTTTATTCAATGCCAGTAGCCATTGAGGATAGCGGATACACCAACGCGCCACGACTTCACTGCAAGTCCAGACTTTGGCTAAGGACTTTATCAATGACTCATCCCAACTGTCTAAATAATACTCTGGTTCGCTGTTATCAACAAAACTATCCCAAAATAACTGGCACTGCACCGCCAACTCAGCAGGAAGCTCTTTTTTAATAATATTTTTTACTTGATTTACTATCTTATTTTTAATTTTTTCTGACATACAGGCATACTGTCTTTTTAATTAGCGGCTAAATAACAATGACAACCTCGAACATATAAAGAACAAAAAACTGGTTTAAAACCAACCCCAAAAAACCATCGTATTTATTATTATTTTTGGATTTCTTATTACTGATTTTAGTTTAGCAGCTACGCTAAAAATAGTCGGGGTTTTTAATCCTTCTTATGTTACATCTAGTTTTAAAGATGTAGCTCTCTAACCGTTCCATTAAGTTCAAAATACAAGCGTATTCTTTTTATTGGTGATTCCTTTATAGAAGGAATGGGCACGTAGGCCTATTAAGCCATGACCTTAAAAAGTCCAATATCGAAATTCTAAATGCTGCCGCCAGCTCCTATTCACCTATCATTTATTATCAAAAAATTAAATACCTTATTGAGACTGTTGGACTTAAATTTGATTCGGTTGTTGTGTTTATTGATTTATCCGATGTCAAAGACAAAGCCCTCGGCTACCGCTTTGACAAAAATGAGAATGTAGTTAGCCAAGGGAGTGCCGCCAATGACCGTAAAAGATTTTTTTACCCAATATACTTATTTTCTGGGCCGGTTACGTAATCTCTCCACCTTCCTCAAAACCAAAATACACTCTTGAGATAAAGGGCTTAAACAACGTCGCGCTATGTGGAAAAAGTTGAATTTACAAATTTGTTTAATGCCTTTATGCTAACGACAGCACCCGAAAAGACTATCTGAAAATATTACATTAATGGCGACGTTCACTGGAATAAGGCCGGACACCAACATGTGTATCAGGTATTAAAAACAAGAATACAACCTTAACAAGGCATTGTTCTACACTTACGATTAAACTGTATCGGTTACTTCAGACCATCCAAGTTCATTGGTAACAAAATTTCTGAAGTTGTTAAGCGCAAACTCGATCGATATATTATTTTCAAGCATAGTCCAGCCGCACTCAGCCCAACCAACATTATCAATACCATCTTTGGCTTCAATCATACACGCATGAAATGGGCAATCTTCTGGCATAACAGGTTCAGGTCGAGTCACAAGGAAAAATGCAAATAGAGGTGTTTTAACCCCTGAGCCAAGGTGCATTAAGCCAGTATCACCAGTAATTAAAATATCACATTTTTCAAGCACAGCCGCTTCTTCAGGAAACTTAAAACCTGTGAGCATAATAGACTTGCCATATACTTTATAGAGCGAGTTAAATTCATGAGCTAAATATTCCTGACCGGGGTTTTCAAACACAACAGGAACAATATTATAATCTTTAGCTATCTCAATGAGTAACGCAACAATATTTTGTACAGACCAGATCTTATCCGGTGTGCTTGCCCCAAGGTTCAGCCCTATATACTTAACATTCTTGTCATTTAGAAGAATTTTTGCCTTCTTCTGATACTTTGGTAGACAATAATAACTGCTTCCACTTCTCACCTGTTCTTTGTTAATCCCTAGTGGAATTAATAATTCTGCCAACACTTTGGTGGCATTTTGACATATTGATGGATGCTCAACTAAAACATTATTTGCCTTGCGTAGTTTTTTGGTGTGGTTAAAACCAATTCGTATTCGGGCGTTAGTCAACCTTGTTATAAGCGCACTCGCTCCACCTGAATATAAATTAATACTAAGATCAAACTTCTTTCTCCGAAGATAGAGAATGCCTTTAATGGAGTTAATTAAATACTTGAATCGAGGTTTCTTTTTTCTGTCGTATATTAAAATACTATCTATATCAGGATGGTTGTCAATGACTTTACATGAATATGAATCAACGACGACCGTAATGCGGCTATCAGGAAATTTTTGTTTCAATGCCTCTATAACCGGAACCCGCACAAAAACATCACCCAGTAAACCCCAACAATAAACACAGATCGTTCTGATATTTTTAGAATCTAAATCAGGAATCATATCATTTGTACGGCAAATATTTTTTACCTTTAAACTCATATCAACTTTATCGTAATTGCATGTTAATGAATTTATTAAACAGACTATTTAGAAACCCGGACTAAACCAATCCCATATCCACATTGTTTGGGATCCTGTATAAATTCTTCTACCTGTTCAGTCTCTTTAAGGCGCTGCCATAAATAATATACCTGATTTCCTGATACAGGTTGATCTTCAACAATATCATGAAATGCAATTAATCCACCTGGCCGTACAAATCGTTTATAATTTTTATAATCAGCTTCAGCTCCTTCTTCACTATGATCACCATCAATAAACAGGAAGTCAACCTGACTACCATTTAGTTCATCTTCCACCCTTTTCATAAATTGAGGTTCATGTGAATCACCTTCTAACGTTGTTAGAACACACTGTGAATCTGGTGATACAAATTTTTTGTAAAGTTCTTTGCGATGTTTATGAATAATCAAATCACATGTTATTACTTTTTGTGACGCCAGATTAGCCCATAAAAACAGAGTTCCACCATTGCAAGTACCTATTTCAAGAATAGTTTTCGGCTTGATGCTGCTAACTTCTTTAACCAACGATAATATTTCTGAGCGTACCTGCATCGAGTTTATTCGAAAGTGCCCCTTGGTTCCCATGTTCATGGCCGTATCAACAAGCTCGTCAAGACTTCGTTTTTTTGAGTAAAATCTTTTTATTTTCTTTATTGCACCCGCACGATTAACCGGGATCCTAACAAAACGACCAATATCTCTAAATAACGTACCCATTTATTCACCATGTGTTTTTATTAATATCACATACATAATTTTATTTTTTCTCTATTTCCATTATTTTCTGCTTGTGCCTCAGACTATTTCCTATATTCGCTGAAAAAATAACAAAGATGAATAATTTAAAATTATCCATATTAAAAAATATTTTCTTGAACAGTCGTAGTAAAAGGATTAAACGAAGTATTTCTGTTCTAAATAATCCGTAGTGTTTACGATACAGATATAAAAATGAAATATAAAATTCTTTTCTAATCATTAAACCCTTTACTGTACTACCACTGCCAACATGAATGTTTTTTGCATATGGGACAATATAGGTATCGAAACCACTTGTATGCATCCTGATTGAAAAATCTTCTTCTTCGCAATAAAGAAAAAAGTTCGTGTCCAACCCACCCAGATCATTGAGGCAGCTACCACGAACAAACATCTGACTACCACTAATGACATCCACCTTGATGGGCTCATTATATATTTTTTTTCTGTACCGGTAGTCTTTACCTTTTATAAACCTGAAAATACCTGTACCTAAAATTTTAGATGATATAATAGGAAAATAATCAAAAGAAGGAACTGGTTCTTTATCAACCGAATACATTTGAGGCGAACACATACCTGTATTTTGATGTTCCTCACAAAATTTATAAAGCTCGGCAACACAATCATTTAAAAATAGACAATCATTATTCAGAAAAAAATAATATTTTGCTCGGGTAAATTGTAGACCAAACATATGACCAGCAGCAAAGCCTAAATTAAACTTACTCCTAACAACATTGACATTTTTTATTTCACCCAGATTGATTATCTTTAAATAATCTTCTGTTACAGAACCATTGTCTACTATGGTGATATTAAAACTAATATTCTTGTTAGTCTTGTCTAAAATTGACTGAACGCATTCCTGTGTATAGCCACTGGAGTTATAATTAATCAGGATAATAGAAACATCATATATCGTTTCGTTAGCTGTCACTATGGTCGTCATTGGAATCAATTAATTTGTTAACATAATGGCAGTTCCGCCTTCAGGATCTGTATTACGTTCAAAATACGCAGCTATTTCTGCAATATCATACTCGGTAAAACCTTCGTTTCCGAAACTGTAGAATTTGTTGAAGATACCACTGACCAGTTCGGAAAAGTCGGCTTTAGTCGTCCCTGATCGTAACATTGCATAAGGCCAAAACTCCATCATAACCGGCACATTTGGATGACTCAGCAAAAATTGTTTTGCCCCCGCAATAAACTTTACTTCATGCCCTTGTATATCCATCCAGATAAGGCGAATATTCAACTGATCGATTTCTGTATGCTCTAGAAGAAAATCATCAAATTTTCGTGCAGGTACAACAATGACTTCCCGAGATTCTTCACCAAAGTGGCCTTTCTCTGAATTGTTCCGGATCCGGTGGTCACCATAATTTTTTTCACTTAATTCAAAATTAAGCTCACCATTTTTATCAGATAGTGCAATATTAAATGCCTGTAAAGAATCAGACAGACTATTATTTTCAATATTTTTCAATAACAGCTTGTAATTAACAGGAGACGGTTCAAACGCTAGCGACTGCTTGAATATTTTCTCCAATAAAAAGGCTGTTGATGACATGCCAATATAACCACCGACATCGATAACGGTCCCTTCACAGTCTTTAGCAAGTACACCTTTGTCTCTCAGGAAGGCCACAATTTCCATCATATCGTCAAATTCATGATTTCTGTATACATGAAGAATTCTTCCGGTCGTCTTGTCTTTACTATCAAATGTCAGCAAACCATTACGGGTCAGTACAGTTGCATCATGGCGCTTAGGCAAATAAACACTAAAAAACCAGCTCGCTTTCCTAAGAAAGCGTTTTAATTTATTTGGTTTAAAGTCGATACATTCGAGTAGATTACGGTCAAAATTTTTCATTTTTTACATTCAATTATTATTAGTTTGGTTCATTAAATTATTGCTATTCGATAGAATAAATCACAATACCATTACCCTGATAGGCTACCGCAGATGTGTCCATTACGCTATCTTTTTCATATCGAAGAAGATATTTCTTTGGCTTCTCAGCTCTCTTCTTTTCAATATAATGTTCATATATAGAGATGTAGTCAGCCTCTGCAACTGCAGAAATTCTTAAACGCTCAGGTGCTTGAGCAATGTATTTATCTATGACCAACTCTATCGGAACATCATCACCTGCATGTTGTTTTATTTTTTCTCTTACTCTTTCCATTTTTTTAAAACTGTTTATAAAAAAGGTATTACCCTCAATCTGGTTAGCCATATGAGTAAAATAAGCAAACGTAAGATAAATACTGAACAGTGACATAAACGGTAGGCTGTAAAGATAAAGCTTTTTTAGTTTACTTCTTCCTGCAAGCTCAATATAAAATGCGGGTAATACAAACAATAACGGAAAGATTAAAATTGTGTAGCGGGTACTGTAATTATGCCCAGTAAAGACAAAGAGTAATAAAGGCAGGAACAATAAAATACCCACAAACGAATAAGTTGGATATTCCTTAAACATCAAAGCTGGACTCTTCCAGTGTGATTTAAGCAAGCTAAAAAAGTATATTGTAAACCGTAATACGATAGCCAAAGCCAATACTATTGAAATAACATTTATCCCGATAAGAATAATTTTGGAAACAAACCATTTATCTCCAAACTCAAACAACCCAACTAAACCATCACCCAACCACCGGCCAGGGTGGTTGGATAATACAGTGACAGGCCCAGAGATCACCTTAAGAACATTAGCGGAAAAATGTTTGCCGCCACTCAATATTAATCGGGTATTCTCCCAGTTGTGTTGCATATCACCAATCAAATACGGTACATAGACCAACAACCCCGCTAAAATACCCACCACTAACCAACCTCGACTTAATCGGCAAGGACTGAGGTATAAAACCAGTAATATGGCAGGATAATAAAAAATACCAATCATATGAAACTGTGGCAGAACCGCACTGACTAAAAGAACCCAGAAAATGGCATGACTTTTTTCTACTTGGGTGACTCGCCAAAGTGAAATAAACAGCAACACACCCAAAAATGCTAGCGGGATAGGGTTCCATAAACCTGACGCGTAATAAACCGGCCAAGGTGAAATAGCAAACAAAAAACAACTAAGCAGCGCATAACCCGGTGTAAGTAACTGACGTGCAAACACATAGACCAGAAACACAACCAGACTATTCAGAAACGTCACATAAAACAGCGCATTATTAACAACGCCTCCTCCCAGTTTAAACAGCGCGACCCAGAATAAGGTCCAGACAGGCCCTGGCGCATGACCTTCGGAAAAATTAGGTTGACCGAGATAAAAAGCTTTATCCTCTCCAGCCAGAAATTGCATGGCCACACGGAAAGCTGAAACTTCGTCATTGATTGCAAAGACATGAAAACTTTCACCTGCCCAGTAGCCATAAAAACGTAGCCAAACCCCTAGCCCTACACAGGCAAACAAGACTAGCAGATGCAATCGGGAAGTAGGACTATCTAGCTGCAAATAAATTCTAGTTTGCATTCATATTCTCATTATTATTCTTAATTTATATCGCTATGTTTATGATCTTCGGCAAAGGTCCACAACTTGTTCGCAGTAAACGTCCATAACAACACGACAGATGATGCAATAACCTGAACCAATAGATAAAATAGCGCAAAGATATCAACCCCAAAATACATTATCAACATATTTATCCCCGCCCCCACTGTCGCCACAACAAAAAATTTTAACATGGTTTCACTGTGAGCTTTATCACTTCGGAATGTGAGGTGATAATTTAAAATATAGTTTATCAACGCCCCAACGATAAAGCCGGCCGTCGTTGCCCATACGGCGGACAAACCGGCAAGTTCCACCAACAAAATAAGGGTAAGGAAATGCCCGGACGTTCCAACTGCACCAATTATCGCAAACAGGATAAACTGTTTCGTGTTTTTTTTATTCAGCACAATTATTGTTTTCTTTTTGTGCGCCTATTTGATTTTGTTTAGCCCGACACTGGCTAAATTTATTAATAAAATAAAGTGGCCGTTGTTTTGTCTCCGTAAATATCCGTCCCACATATTCACCCAAGACACCGATTGACATCAACTGTACACCACCGAGAAAAAGAACAATCACTGCCATCGAAGGGTAACCTTGCACCGGGTCACCGTATAACATAGTGCGAATAACAATGAAAATCCCATAACTGAATGCACCTAATGCGGTCAGTAGCCCAAGGTAACTGGCCAATTTTAACGGTGCGCTGGAATAGGAAGTAATGCCTTCGATGGCAAAATTCCACAGATGCCAGTAGTTCCACTTACTTTCACCCGCATGTCTAGGATCACGATCGTACATAACGGCTTTCTGACGATAACCAATCCAAGTAAATAAACCTTTCATAAAACGATGATGCTCACCTAGCGTATTAAGTGCGTCAACTGCACGCCGGCTGAGCAGCCGATAATCGCCCGTATCTTCGGGTATTTTAATCTGACCAATCATACCCATCAGGCGGTAAAAAAGATGGGCGGTTAATTTCTTGAATGCCGACTCACCCTCACGCTTAGCACGTTTAGCATAAATAACATCATAACCATTTTGCCATTCATCAATCAGCTTGGGGATCAGCTCAGGTGGATCCTGTAAGTCTGCGTCGATAACAATAACCGCATCACCGTCCGCTTTGTGCAAGCCTGCAGTCATGGCAATTTCCTTACCAAAATTACGACTTAGATCCACAATCGCAACACGCACATCTTGCTCACGAATTTTATTCAGAATTGAAAGCGTATCATCCTGACTGCCATCATTGACATAAATGATTTCCGCAGCCAGTGACAGATTATCAAGTACATGGGTTATGCGCTCATGAAAATCAACCAAAACTTCCTTTTCATTGTAAACAGGAACCACAACAGAAAGCGTAGATTCTACTTGCATGTTATTTCCCATTGACACATTAGCAGGTGTTCTCGTTTATTAATCAAGTGCAACTTTGCAGCACCTTTTGTTATTGAAAATAATAATAATAACATTGACTAGAACTTTCAGACAGATTAGATACGGTATTTTGCATCCATAATCCAAGCAAAAAATACACTTAAATAAGTAAGAAAAATTGAGCTGAAATTATCATGAATAAATGGGATTTCGGTTAAAGAAAAAATCATAAAACCACTTGTAAAAATAATACCCAAACTGGCGATACGCCGATCATAATTCTTGTTACGGATAAAAACATACAATGGATAAAACAACATCAATAGCAGTGCAATAAAACCAACCATACCTTGTGTTCCCATAATCTCAAAATAGGCATTATGCACATGTATACCACGAATAGTGGGATCACGGTAAATCGCCTGAGGGGCCATCTTCTTTTCAACTAGCGCATTCATTGCCAACCCCATGTTCCCGGGCCCTACCCCAACCAATGGGTTATTTTTAGTGATAAGCAGTGCAGCACGCCACATTTCAAGCCGCACTCCCACTGAAGTCCCATAAATTTGTTCATCGTTCAGACTCGAATTATGCTGAAAATAACGGCTGAATTCATTTTCGGCTATACCGAATCTTGAAATAATAGAAGAGGGTGTGCTAATAATCATTATTATTATGACAACAAGTGCGGCTATGTACCCGCTACTCATCCGCCAGAATGTCGTTCTTGAACCTATCAAAAAAGGCAGAATTGCCAGGCTGATAATAGCCGCTAACCAAGCATTGCGGGAACCTGAATATATAACCGCAAGCATGGCTAATACTGCGGCCAATAGGTTAACTCCAATCCAGAATTTATTCCGGTTAGTTAGTCCAAAAAGCAGGGAAAACATCCCCAGAAGTACTGCCAGATCACCATAAATTATTGGCCCATAGATGCCCTTTGCATAACCTACCCCAGAAAAATAGGTCTCATAAATGGCCTCTAATCCCAACACAATTCCCCCCAGTGGAATAGCTAAAATTATCCCTCGCCAGGCAGATGGGTATTGTCGTATATACAAATAAAAGGGGAAAAATACCAGGTATTTCATTTCCGTACCCAAACGGTGATAAGAAGAATCACTCCAACCGCTCAGCGTACTAGAAAGTAAAATACTGAAAAAATAGAATCCGAAAATGGCAAACAGGATTTTTTCTTCCCGTCGCAAAGGTTCTTGTGAACGCCAGATAAAAAATAATGACAACAGCGTAATTAGACTAAAAATACCACTGAGCCAATGACGCACACTCAGAGAAAAAAGGGGAAACAGAAAAAGTAGTACGAAAAGTAATTTTTCAGAAAATATACTTTTGTCCAGACAGTAATTTTTTATTTGGGATAAATTAATTCTTACCCCTTTGTTTTGTCTTGCATCCATAGATAACTAATATTTTCAAACAATGGTGACATCTATCTTAACTCAGGGTTTGATAAATTACATATTCCCAATCCCTGACCCAGTAAAAACCCGAAAGCCAAATAAAGAGAAGCCCTCAAACAATTAACAGTATAAATAAAATAACGTGCCCTGTCCGAAAACATTTACACAAAGAATAGCTCAAACATATCAAAATTACAGCAATAGAAGAATGGAAGGTATGCCGTTGCTATTATATTGCTCAGCCATAAGAAACTCAGGTAACAATATCGATTGCGGATAGAAAAAGGCAAAGAGATGTACCGCTAAATCTCTCTAATGTCCTTAATTTATAAGATGCAGCGGTTAAAAGGGGCTTTTAAGTTGCAATCGGGCTCATCAAAATCCACCAAACTGAAAACCCTAAATAAATACAACTTAGCGCAATTAGACGAAATTTAAGTTCTTTTCGGTAGCGGGCACGTTCGGACGTATCCATTTTCTGGTATCGGGAATTTAATCGTAACATGATATTTATCTCGTGGTTATTGGGCAATTAAGAGACATCCGTGTCATTAGTGCTCCGTTCCCCAATATCTAGTTCAGCCGATTAGTAAATAATCTAAGGCATGTACTAGATTAGGAGACATCATAATCAATATCCCGCTTCCATTTCTTGGTAATATTACCATTTTAAAAACTGGATATTTTCAATCAACCATGCTACTGCAAATATTCATCCAATCCATGGGTTAAATACAGGCACAGCAGCACCGCCGCCTATTGATAACCGCACCCTTAAATGTACTGTTATTCAATAAAATGAATGCTACAGGATACCCAAAATAATACGCGGTACTAATAATGCTTAAAAACATGAAATATTGGCATCTTTAGTGGCCGTTGCCCCTATTTTTTTACGGCCACTTATGCAGAATTTGAGATAACAAATTCTGCGTCTTCCAGCAAGGTAAAAAGATACTAAGTCGCGATAATAAGACAACAAAAAAGCCCATAAACATTGAGTCTACGAGCTTATTTGAAACTGCATGGAACAGTTTGGTAAAAGAAATCCCGCTCAGTGGCGGGATCCTAAATTATAGCAATTTGATACGCTTATGCTTTTCGTCTAGCTGTTCCGAATAAACCTAACATGCCGAAAGCTAGAAGATACAAAGATGATGATTCAGGTACATTAACAGCATTAAGAGACCATCGTGATGCATCATATCTGCTACCAGTATCATCAGCCACCCCACCGATGGCGGGAAGGTATGCAAAGGCATCGAAGAGTGAGGTGGATCTTATATAGAAGTATTGGGTATAAGTGTTAACTGTTGGGTAGTTAACGTCAATAAATAATAAATTACTTTGTAGGCCATCGAACGAAGCAACTCCATTACCCGTTGTCCAGTTTGTACCATTCCAACCCGATGCATATAGCGGCGTTGTGTAAGCAGTGCTGTTAAAAAACATACTGATGTTTGAAATTCCTTCGACCAAATTACCGTTTTGTGTTCCGTCGAACGAACCACTAACAACATTTCCATCAAAAAAGTTGTATGCAAAATTGTATGTCGCCGCATTTGCACTTGATACAAAACCTAATAATAAAAGACCTGCTAGTAAACTTTTCATTTATCACCTTAATTAAATTGAATTACAAGTGGATAAATTATAGATGGTTACTGTTTAATCACCTATAACCCAAATAGGTTAACCTATTTTAAGCCCATGAAATCAATACTAATTCTCAATATTTGAGCCGTTGAATTCAGTATTAAGCCGCTTATATTGGCATATATGGATATTTCTGAAATTGCATCGCTTATTATATTAGATATTTCTAACAGACTACTTCTGCTGACAAAGTGTCTATTCAAATATTAGCCATACTTTAGTCCTCTTAACGATGGAGGATTCAATTATGTTCTATTTCACAAAGCAACCTGTTAAAAAAGTACCATGGAATAAAGGTAAATTAATTGGTCAGAAGTCATCCTTAAAACTTCAGGAAGTATGGTCGATTCGAATACGACTACAGTTAGCAAATAACCACAGAGATTTGGCACTGTTTAACCTAGCTATAGATAGTAAGTTGCGTAGCTGTGACTTAGTCAAATTTTAATAGTATTGATCTTAACCCCTCTGATTATGGAACACACTCACTACGGAGAACAAAGCCAACTCTTAATTTATAAACGTACAAAGAATCTTCGAGCTATTCAGATTTTACTTGGACATACGAAACTTGAAAGTACTGTTCGTTATTTTAGGTATAGAAGTTGAAGATGTGTTGGAAATTGCAGAGCAAACTGAAGTTTAAAAAATAGTTGATGGACGATCTAATCAATAGGTCGCTCATCACCAGGCAGTTGCTACCGAGCGAAACAGACTCGATAATTCTGGCTGCTTACGTTTGCACCTTGCAGTGCAAGGATTAACACCATCGGTGAGTAGCTTATGTGAGGGGTATCGGGGGGGTACTAACCTAACGCCAGCTCTATTGTATCGGAAACGAAACCGCCAAAGCTTACTGTCAGTATTTTTAACCAGTATAAACAATCCGTTACCATCGCTTTTCTTGATCTGCTTCTTATCCACAGGACAGATCAATCGCTTCACTTCTAATGCTGTTAATCACCTCAAAGGAGGAGTATCAGAGAGAAAAACACCTTATTTCTGAGTACTGCATTTGCACGATACCCCACTTTAAACCTATGAAAAACTGCTATCTGGTGACTCATAATACACCCATCTGCAACAGCAAGACAACAAAAAAGCCCGTAAACATTGAGCCTACGAGCTTATTTGAAACTGCATGAAACAGTTTTGAAATGGGGGATGATGCTTACATCATACCGCCCATACCTCCCATGCCACCCATATCTGGCATAGCAGGTGCGCCTGCATCATCACTAGGTGCATCAGCAACCATGGCTTCAGTGGTAATCATTAAACCGGCAACCGATGCAGCATTTTGTAATGCAGTACGGGTTACTTTAGTTGGATCTAAAATACCCATCTTAATCATGTCGCCATATTCACCCGTTGCTGCGTTATAACCGTAGTTACCTTTACCGTTTGCAACTTCATTAACAACAACAGAAGCTTCACCACCGGCATTGTTAACAATTTGACGAAGCGGCT
The DNA here is from genome assembly GCA_964472525.1 of uncultured Thioalkalispiraceae bacterium. GTDB lineage: Bacteria > Pseudomonadota > Gammaproteobacteria > UBA6429 > Thiohalophilaceae > SZUA-37. Next base: position 36,784 of record CAYYLL010000022.1, read on the forward strand.
CTTCCATTGCACGTTTAGCAATGCTAATACCGACTTCCTGGTCATGGTTAATGGCTTTCAGGTCACCAAGACCTTGTAACGCACGAATTAACGCAACACCACCACCCGGTACAACGCCTTCTTCTACCGCTGCACGAGTTGCATGGAGTGCATCTTCAACACGCGCTTTCTTCTCTTTTAATTCTACTTCAGTCGCCGCACCCACTTTAATGACCGCAACACCGCCAGCCAATTTAGCCACACGTTCCTGAAGTTTTTCTTTATCGTAATCAGATGAAGACTCTTCAATTTGTGCACGAATTTGCTCAACACGCTCAGAGATATCTTTAGTTTGGCCCGCACCATCAATCACGGTTGTTTCTTCTTTGCTGATTGAAATGCGTTTCGCTGTACCTAAATCGTCTAAAGTTACTTTTTCTAATGCCAGACCTACTTCTTCAGAAATAACGGTTGCGCCAGTCAAAATCGCAAGATCTTGTAACATCGCTTTACGACGGTCGCCAAAGCCCGGAGCTTTAACAGCCGCTACTTTAACGATACCGCGCATGTTATTAATAACCAGTGTTGCTAATGCTTCACCGTCAATATCTTCAGCAATAATCAATAAAGGTTTACCTGATTTAGCAACCGCTTCTAATGTAGGAAGCAAGTCACGGATGTTAGATATTTTTTTGTCGTGTAACAAAATATAAGGTTCTTCCAAATCGGCAGTCATACTTTGCTGATTATTGACAAAGTAAGGTGACAAGTAACCGCGGTCAAACTGCATACCTTCTACAACGTCTAGCTCATTGGCAAAGCCTGAACCTTCTTCTACAGTAATAACGCCTTCTTTACCGACTTTACCCATTGCATCAGCAATAATGGTACCGATTTCGTCATCAGAGTTAGCCGAGATAGTACCTACCTGGGCAATCGCTTTATCGTCTGAACAAGGTTTTGACATTTTCTGCAGGCTATCAACAGCTGCTATCATCGCTTTATCAATACCACGTTTTAAATCCATCGGGTTCATACCGGCAGCGACGGCTTTCATGCCTTCAGTTAAGATAGCCTGTGCCAAAACAGTTGCTGTTGTTGTACCGTCACCGGCAATATCAGACGTTTGTGATGAAACTTCTTTCACCATTTGTGCACCCATATTTTCGAACTTATCAGCTAATTCAATTTCTTTCGCAACCGATACACCATCTTTTGTAATGGTCGGTGCGCCAAAGCTTTTATCTAATACAACGTTACGGCCTTTAGGGCCTAATGTTACTTTTACAGCATTTGCTAGGGTGTTTACGCCGGCCAACATGCGTTGACGTGCGTCTTCACTAAATTTCACTTCTTTTGCAGACATGTTTATTTTCCTCTTAAAAGTCTAACGGAAATTCTTTAAATTTAAATTCTTAACGATCAAGGTTGACGTTTAAGCTTCGAGTACACCCATGATGTCTTCTTCACGCATCACGATAACTTCTTCGCCATCAATTTTTACTTCGTTGCCAGCGTACTTACCAAACAACACTTTATCGCCAACTTTCACATCCAGAGGCGTCACTTTGCCACTGTCATTCACTTTACCCTTACCAATGGCAATAATTTCGCCTTCGGCTGGTTTTTCTGTTGCGCTATCAGGGATAACAATCCCGCCGGCTGTTGTAGTTTCTTCTGCCATACGGCGAACGACCACTCGGTCATGTAAAGGACGGATCTTCATGTTTTTCTTTCTCCTAATAAAAGTCCAGTTAAATCAAATAGATACTATCTTTATGTGTTTGCTGCGCTATTATTAGCACTCAACGGTAGTGAGTGCTAATAATAGTCTTGTTTTTAATCGTGTCAAGCCCTAACAGGCTAACAGTCTATTTTTTATCGTCATGTGAAATAAATTCACCCTCAATCACCTCGGTCGAACTCGACTCATAGGTATGGCTCGTAGATTGGTATTTTTTACTTTGATACGTACCCACCACCCCATTTTTAACAATCGCAGCAATGATCCGCTGTCGAGCAAAGGGAATTAACAGAATAAAACCTAGGGTGTCGGTAAAAAATCCCGGAGTCAGTAACAACGCACCGGCGACAAATAACATCATCCCTTCAAATAAAGCCGTGGCAGGTACTTCACCTCGAGCCATACTTTGTTGTGCTTTGGCCAAAGTGGCAAAACCCTGACGACGAAGTAACCACACACCCACAACGGCCGTGAACACCACTAGAGCAATCGTTGGGAGCGCACCAATCAAGTCACCCACTTTAATCAGCAGGTAAATTTCCAGTACGGGAATACTTAAAAATAATAAAAATAAAATACGAAAAAAGGACATACAGCTTAAATGGGGGGTAATTTTACGATTTAAAGCCTAAGCACACTATTTTTCTATCTTTGTGAGATCAATTATATATCGTCAACGGGGTATGCACCCCACTGACGACCAAATGGGAGAGCTTCGCTTTTCTCCCCTTTGGAAACCCCAACGGTTTTGAGCCCGCCGCAAGCGGACGGAGAATTTAAATTTAATCTGTTAAAACGCCTAAAATTAACTATGCTTAATCCATAAACCCAGAACTATAAAAGGCCAACTCCAATAAATCCGAATGAGCGTACCTTATTATATAGCCTTAACCACCTGTCCCAACCGCGAAGTTGCTCACCGCCTCGCACAAGCAGCCGTTGAACAGCAACTCGCCGCCTGCGTTAATATTATCCCGAATATCCAGTCGGTGTATCAATGGCAGGGGAAAATTGAAACCGACGACGAATTATTGCTTTTAATGAAAACAAATCAGCAAACCTTAAATGCTCTGGAATTGTTTATTCAACAACACCACCCCTATGACACACCTGAATTTATCAGTATTCAGCTTGAATCAGGTGCGCAGGCTTATTTAGACTGGATAAGCCACTCTCTCACAAAAGACCAAACCTAAAATACCAAATCTAAAATACCAGACATAACAACACCGGCAATGACGAAAAAAATTAAAGTGAGTCCTGAATACTTAACCGAAGGTATGTATGTTGCCGAACTGGATCGCCCCTGGCTGGACTCACCTTTTTTATTTCAAGGGTTCTTAATTAATAGCACATCACTTTTAGATGAAGTTAAAGCCGTGTGTGAGTTTGTTTATATTGACGCAAGTCTTTCCAACCCAGAGTTACACGGCCAGCTTCAAGTTCTTGCCAGTCGCCCCACAGCTGTTATTAAAAAAGCAGCGCCGAAAAAATCTGCCGACCCATCTGATGATAGTGAACATCGAAGTTACATTAAAAAATTACAACAATCTCGTCTTATTCTAAACAACACAAACCAATATATTCATCAGGCGCTAAAAGATGCTCGACTTGGTGCCAGTGTTAATACCCAAAAAGCAAAACAACTGGTAAGTGAATTGGCCGATCAGGTTATGACAAGTCAACATGCACTGGTCTGGCTTACCTTTTTAAAAAGCCGTGACGAATACACCGCCAACCACTGTGTCAATGTTTGTATTTTAGCTTTAAGTTTTGGCCGCTGTTTAGGGCTCGACAAGCAACAACTGAATCAGGTCGGTTTAGGTGGCTTATTGCACGACTTGGGTAAAATGCAAATTCCAGATCATATTTTAAATAAACCCGGCAAATTAACAGCAGAAGAATTCGAGATTATGCGGCAACACCCTGAACTCGGATTTAAGCTTTTAAAAGATGAAAAAGACTTACCCATGGAAGTACTCGATGCCGTTTTGCACCATCACGAACGCAAAAAAGCACATGGCTATCCTGACCAGTTGAGCGAAGAAAAAATACCCTTGCTCACCCAAATTATTTCCATTGTGGATGTTTATGACGCGGTTACCAGTGACCGCTGTTACCACGATGGTATTTCACCCTACGAGGCATTAAATAGTATTTATAAATGGGCAGAAAAAGACTTTAACAAGGAGCTGATCGAAAGCCTGATACAATGTTTGGGGATTTATCCCATCGGTAGTTTGGTTGAACTGGACAACGGCATGGTGGGGGTAGTGATTTCCGCGAGCAAGTCGGCACGCCTGCGACCACTGATTATGTTAGTGCTGGATAAAAACAAGCGCTACTTTAAAAAGCGCAAAATTCTTAATCTGGCCAACCCACGTTGGCAAAAAGGTTCGCGCGCTATCAACATTGCGAAAATTCTTAATCCTAATAGCTACGAAATTAATATTAAGCAAATTATTGAAGAAGAATCACGTCCTTTACAATAGAGCGCAATAGGTCAAGGAATATCGGCTTAGCTCTTTAACGCCATTAATAAGCCATTTAATAGATCCACAGGTTTGGGTGGACATCCTGAAATTTTCACATCGACCGGCAAAACATTTTCGACCGCACCACAACTGGCATAACTTTCACCAAAGATCCCGCCGTCACAACCACAATCCCCCATCGCAATCAGAAATTTAGGGAATGGCATCGCCTCCCAGGTGCGTAATAACGCCATTTGCATATGGCGTGAGACCGGCCCACTCACTAGTAATACGTCGGCATGTCGGGGTGAGGCAACAAAATGTACTCCGAAACGCTCGATGTCATAATAAGGGTTACCCAAAGCATTCACTTCCAACTCGCAGGCATTGCAGGACCCCGCATCCAACATTCGAATGGCCAGACTACCGCTAAAACGTTTATCAATATGTCGCCTTATTTCAAGACCCACGCTATCGCATTGGAGATCATGAAGACGCGGTGCGGGTTCGGTCACCACACCAATGGATAATGATTTTTTAAGAATACGTAACATCTAAAGATCGTGTCCTGAATAAGAGCCATTGACTGATTTATTACACACCGGAAAATCCGGTACGATATTCCCCAATACAATCTGTTGTAACGCAGGCCAGCTATGCCAGCTGGGGTCTCGCGGGAAGTAACGTGCAATTTTTCCATCCTCGTCCAGACGAACATAACAGACTATTTCACCACGCCAACTTTCCACAACACCAAAGCCCTGAGTAACACTGGTCACTTCGAGCAAGGTAGCAAGGACACCATCACTGTATAAGCTATCGAATAGAGTATCCATCCAGTTCAGGCTTGTTTCAACTTCCTGCATACGTATTTGCATACGCGCCATCACGTCCCCCGCTTGTAGCACCGGGGTGTCAATAGGCTGAGAGTCATAAGGCGGATAGCGCAACTGACTTCGCGCATCAAAAGCTAAGCCACTGGCTTTACCCACATACCCCGTACAGCCTAAAGTTTGTGCGGTTTGCTGTGTCAATATGCCGGTATCTAGCAGTCTGTCTTCAAGTGAGGCGATGTCCTGTAATAAATCAAACAAGGGGACTATTTCTTCGCGTAGTTTTGCATGGTCGGTTTTTAAATTGTTTATATTATTGGCATCAAGATCGCATGAGATACCGCCAAGAATCACACAGTCCATCATCATCCGATGCCCAAAAATCTCATCACTACGGCGTTGCCATTGTTCACGTAAGCGCGCACATTGGTAATGCGCAAAAGCAAAACCAACATCATTACAGATCGCGCCAATATCGCCTAAATGATTAGCAATACGCTCACGTTCACAAAGTAAACCACGTAATTGTTGGGCTCGCCTCGGCACTCGACATCCACTGGCACGTTCAATGGCCTGACAAGCAGCCCAACTATGTGCCACTGTCGCATCACCAGAAACTCGGGCCGCAAGCTTTACAAGACTAGCCGGATCACGTCCCACAGCCAGTTTTTCAATCCCTTTGTGCACATAACCTAAATGTTGCTCAAGACTTAATACTTCCTCACCCACCGCATTAAAACGGAAATGTCCCGGCTCAATAATACCAGCATGTACTGGGCCAACGGGGATCTCATACACACCCGCGCCCTTGATTTTATGAAAAGCATATTCGCCATCCGCCGGTGTCACTTCTACCGGCGTACCCTGTAATGGGAAATCGTTGCGTAACGGATAACTCGCATCATCCCAAGCCTGATGACGTATCCAGCGCCGATGATCTTTGTGGTCCATAAAAACCACACCCAATAAATCCTGTATATGGCGTTCAGGTCGATCAGCTGCCGGAAAAAAGGGAGTATGCGATGCAATCACCGGCCGAGCTAAATCAACCAATGTATTTAATAACAGGTAGTCACCTTCATATTCAAAACAGACAAAGACACGAATATCCGTTTGTTGATGATCTCCCCAACAACCGGCCCAGCGACAACCAAAATCTTTTGCCAGTTCAGCCGCACGACCCCAATCCTCTGCATCAATTTCGAGTACATGCGCCGGCGCAAGTGCTGCCGAAGAACCTCGTCGTATCAGAACATGCTCGTCCTGCAAACGCGCCATATATTCAGATAGCCAGTCGAATCGACTCATAACACACCCTTGCCCGTAATAAGAATGGTCACCTGATTAAGCCAATGGCTTAAAACATCGGGAATAGCCAACCCTAGCCATAATACAACTATCAAATGAACCAGTACGGGATACATATTGGCCTTAACCGGTAGCTGCCCCTCAGGCACCGAGCCATACACCATCGGGTGCAGGTTGCGGAATAATCCTGCAAAAGCGGTCACTAACCCGGTTAGTAACAGCATGGTGAGCCACGGCCAACTTTCCATCGTGGCGGACAACACCAGAAATTCACTGGTAAAAATACCAAAAGGAGGGAAACCGGCAATAGCCGCGACGCCTAACAGTAAGCCCCAACCCACAGCAGGCTGAGTGCGGATAAGCCCTCGAATATGATCGATGGCTTGGGTGCCAGCAATATGACTGGCATGTCCCACGGTGATAAAAATAGCCGATTTAGTCAGCGAATGCACCAGCATATGCAGTAATGCAGCAAAGGTGGCCAGTGGCCCGCCAATGCCAAAGGCAAAGGTCATCAACCCCATATGTTCAATCGACGAATAGCTGAACATACGTTTAATATCGCGCTGACGTTGCAGTGACAATACCGCCACCACAAAAGATAATAAGCCGAAACCCATCATAAGATGGCCGGCCATTTGAGGGGTATCGGTATTCGCTAACGCACCATCCGCCAACATTTTAAAACGCACCACTGCGTACAAAGCCACATTTAACAGCAACCCCGAAAGTACCGCCGAAACAGGAGTGGGACCTTCTGAATGTGCGTCGGGTAACCAGAAGTGCATGGGAACCAAACCAATTTTTGTACCATAGCCAACTAATAAGAATACATAGGCAATGGCCATTACCCGCGGGTGTAAATTTGCCGCGTTGGCATACAGCTCACTCCAGATTAAACCGTGCTCAGGATCAACCAAGGCATGTTGAGCAGCAAAATAAACCAGCACGGTGCCAAACAAGGCTAACGCAATACCCACTCCGCAAAGGATAAAATATTTCCATGCCGCTTCAACCGATTCAGGCGTTCGATATAAACTGACCAACAAGACCGTGGCCAACGTGGCCCCTTCAATCGCAACCCATAGCACACCGAGATTGTCGGTGGTTAAAGCCAGCAACATGGTAAATTGAAAGCTCTGGTACATTGCATAATACAGCCGCATTCGTCCTTGTGTGCAACGTCCCTGCTCACAAACGGTTGCCATATAAGGTCGAGAAAAAATAGCCGTGGTTAAACCGATAAAGGTAGTGAGCAAAACTAAATAAACATTAAACGCATCAATCTGGAAACTGTAGGCTTTAAAGCCGCCATTTTCGATGACCCCCCACGCCATAAAGAGCGAGGCCACAAACACAAGACAGCTTAAACTTAGGTTAATCCAACCAGCCATTGATAAAGTGCGTATCAAGCCCAACAATCCAGCACCCAAAATCGGGGTAAAGACCACAATACCCAACGCAATCACATTATAATCCATCATGGCCGTTCATCCTGTTCAGTCAGTCGGTTAAGACTGTCCACATCAAGCGATTCAATGCTTTCACTGATATGAAAAAAGAACACACCAAATAACACCGCTGCCACGAGTACGTCAAAAGCCACTCCGAGCTCAACAACCAGTGGCATTCCCCGTGTTGAGGCCACCGCGGCCAAAAATAAACCATTTTCCATCGACATAAAACCCAGTACCTGGGTAATCACCTGATGGCGTGCCACCATCATCCACAAGCCGAGCAACACAATGGATAAACTGATCGCAATGATATTTCGAGTCGAGGTCATATCCAGCCGTTCAATCGGTAGTACTATCCAGTAAGAAAAAACCACCAGTCCAGCACCGGCTAATAACACCAGAGCGGGATGCTTGATTGAATCCATATGCCGTTCAAGATTGAGGCGTCGCACTAATCGATGCAACATCCACGGAATCAATAAACTTTTAAGCGACAAGGTTAATAATGCTGAAAGATACAAGTGGGTAATACCGCCCACAGCCGCGACCAACGTGGTTACCGCTGCGATAATAAAACCTTGCAAGGCAAAAGTGTGGATACCGGCCGTTAAACGTCCTTGTGCAAGCAAAGAAAAAGAAGCCAGCAGAGCCAACGCGGCAAGTACAAAAATCATCTGCTCTAATAACGGCAACTGTGCTAAATTCATGCGCTTGCCTCCAAAATAATATATGAAAACAAGCCGAGCAATGACAACAAAAAGGCCAGATTTAAATAATGTGGTGCACGGAATAAACGCATTTTCGCCAGTACGGTTTCAGCAACGGCTAACAAAAAACCGAGTAGCAGCAACTTTAATACAATGGATAACAAACCAAAACTAATCGCCGATACACTCAGTTCCGTGGCTATTCCCCAAGGGAAAAAGACGCTACAAATAAGCACCCCATAAAGCATTAGTTTGAGCTGTGCCGTCCATTCCATTAATGCCAGATGCCGTCCGGAATATTCAAGAATCATCGCTTCGTGGATCATGGTTAATTCAAGATGGGTCGATGGATTATCAATGGGGATACGACCCGTTTCAGCCACCGCCACCAAAACCAGACTCAATAAGGCAAATAAATACGATGGGCGCAAAACCAGACCATTGCTAAGATTAAACTCGGCCATGCTCGAAAGGTTCGTACTATGCGCGGTCATTGCCAGAGTAAAGACCGCCATTAACATGGCAGGCTCAGCCAACGCAGACACCATCATCTCACGCGATGCTCCCATTCCACCAAATGCCGTCCCAACATCCATTCCAGCCAATGCCAAGAAAAAACGTGCTAAGCCCAAAAAACCGACCAATACAATCACATCCGCCATTGCGGTTGTCGGCAACTGCAGAGCTAATAGCGGGATAACTGATACGGCCACTAAGGTACTGGCAAAAATAATATAAGGTGCCGCACTAAATAACGGCGACGCCGTATGTGCCACCAAGGTTTCTTTGCGGAACAAACGAAATAAATCTCGATAGGGTTGAAACAAACTCGGGCCACGGCGATTTTGTAAACGACATTTTACGCGCTTAACCCAACCGGCTAACAGTGGTGCCCCCAAAAGAAACAACACACTCTGAAATAAAGCCAGTCCCCAAAGTCCCCAATCAACCGATATCATGATATGACCCACAACAGCACGAGCAAGGTTCCCAGTGTCCAGCCCAAATAGTTACGGACATTCCCCGTCTGTAACCGCCCAACCAAACGACCAGCCATTAAGGATGCCCGTCCAATCGGGTCATAAATCATTGCTTTCAGGCGATCGGTCACTTGAAGTTGGTGCTTCACTTCACCGCGTCCATCTTCGGTCACACTTTCTTTTATATCAAAGAGGAGTGCGAATACACGTCTTATCGGCTGTGCAAAGGCTGTTGCTGTATATTGCATACGGGCATCGGGAGCGGCAGAACCACAACTCCATGCGTCACAACGACGCACACCCTGTTTTTTGTAACGCAACCACGCAACAGAAATAGCCAATGTCATTAACAAACCCAGTAAAACATAAGGGGCTGAATAACTTGCCACACTGGAATCAATCGGCGTTAGCCACAACCAACCATGCGCAGTACTGTTTTGTAAACTGTGTCCCAATAGCGTCTTGGGAATGCCGTTGATCAAATTAATCACTGCCGTTGGCATCACCCCGAGAAAAATACACAACACTGCCAATAAACCCATACTGCAACGCATTCCAATACTCACTTCTTTTGCATTACGCGCATACTTGCTACGCGGTTGCCCAAGAAAACTGATACCAAACGCTTTAACAAAACTGGCTGCGGCTAACGCACCCGTAAGCGCAAGCGTTGCTGCTGCAAAAGGTACAAGGCTACGCAACAGACTATTGTCCAGTGTCCACGCCTGCAACGCCGTTTGAAACGTTAACCATTCAGAAACAAAACCATTAAAAGGAGGAAGCGCTGAAATGGAAATACTACCTATCAGGAAAAACAATCCAGTCCACGGCATCCGGTGCAACAACCCGCCCATACTATTCATATCACGCTGATGAGTAGTGTGCATAATAGCGCCCGCACCAAGAAAGAGCAGGCTCTTAAATACCGAGTGATTGAGTGCATGATAAAGTGCCGCCACAAGTCCCATTGCGGCTAATTGAGGGTGCCCGGTTCCGGCAAACAGCATCGATAACCCTAAACCAATAAAAATAATACCGACATTTTCAACTGAGGAGTAAGCTAGGAAACGTTTCATATCCTGCTGCATCACCATCGCATACAGTATTCCCAGCAAGGCACTCACACTGCCAATAACTAGCACTGCAACTCCCCAACTCCAGTGAATATTCCCCAACAAGTCAAAACAAAAACGAATAAAACCGTACACCGCCACTTTTAACATCACCCCCGACATCAGTGCAGAAATATGTGAGGGGGCAACTGGGTGTGCTTCTGGCAGCCACACATGCAACGGCACTAAACCGGCCTTCATGCCAAAGCCCAAAAAGGCAAATATAAAAGCAATATTAGCCCAACCGGGGCTTAATGTTGCGGCTCGCATGGCATCAAAAGAAAAGCCGGAGCCAAACCCCGCCAATACACCGTAACCCAGTAAAATAGACAAGGCACCGATCTCTGCCATCAACAAATATAAAAAGGCAGCACGTCGATTAGCCGCCTGTTCATGCTGATAGACCACCAGAAAATAAGACGCAACCGACATCAGTTCCCATGACACCATAAACATAAACGCGTCATTCGCAACCACCACCAACTGCATACCAGTAATAAATAAGGCCGTAAAAATACCCAAAACGGCCAACGAATGGCGACTATGTTCAAAATCCCGAATATAGCTCGGGCCATAAATAGAAATTGCCAGTGTAATAATGCCGATAATGGCAAGGAAAAAGCCGGCAAGCCCGTCCAAACGTATTTGCCAGGGTAACCAGGGTAAGCCAAGCGGTAATTGGGTTGTCAGAACATCACCGGAAATCAGCACCGAAAGCCCGGCAAACACAGCCAAAAGGCCTGACAAGCCTAACAGTCCCATGGACAAATAACGGATAAAGCCAGGTAGCCTGTCAGCGGCTAACGACACAAGAGCAGACAGTAATGTCGCCGTCACCGATGCGCCAAGCAGCCATAATGGCGAGAAATAATTCACGAAGACACCCCATTAGCACGAACAGGATTCATTAACCGAACACCCCGGCCGTGTCCTTGACTAAGTTTGTCGTCATTAATTAACTCAATACCTAAACTTTCCAAGGTTTCAACCACTTTCATTAGGGACTCCACTTTACCGCCCACCACATCCTCGGCCGACTCCATACGTTGAATAGTGGGCAGCGATAAACCTGAAAGATCGGCCAACTGTTTGCGATCGAGATTCAGCAAAGCACGGGCAGCTCTCAGTTGGCAGCCTGTAATCATGGGTAATTCCTACAATATGGATATAGTTATTTGGATATATTTGGTGGCTTTTGTGATACAAAATATATCATAGTAGATATTCAAGGTGATTACAAATATTCCCTTAGTATTTAAACTAGTATTCAACATAGAAATATTCGGGGCGTCAGAGCAGCAAAAATAAAACAACGTTCAGGAATAAATGGCATTTTCAGTAAATTTAGCTGATACTCAGAATGAACAGGCTTTTCGAGCCAATAGCACAAAAAATAGCGTCTACTCCGCATACCGTAACGAGGTGGATGCACAATAATATTTGAACTAAGCGCTTTTATTCAGGTCACTAGCTAATACGCTCGACATTGGCCTAGCAAAAATTAGCACACATTTCTTAATATTAAAGAATTCGTTGTTTAGCCAACTTTACTATAAAAACTAAATTTAGGACTATTTGCATGCTTAAAAAACAGTCACTTATCTTTTTATTTCTCTCTAGTTTCATTCTCTCAATCGGGCTTAACTCGGCCATGGCAGCAGGCGATGGCATTTCTGCGGTTAATTCCCTGAGTTCCTCGCTCGGCATTGGCGATGAACAAAATGAGATTTTGGAACCCGATGTGGCTTTTCAATTTGGCTATAAATTCAAGAACAATACTGTTTCCACACACTGGGAAATTGCGCCCGACCATTATATGTATCGCAATAAATTTAAAATCAGGGTTAAAGAGGGAGCCGGCGTCAAAGTTGGTAGTGTAACGTACCCGAAAGGCGATATTAAGAATGATGAATTTTTTGGCAGAATCGAAGTTTATCACCATAAAACCGATGCAAGCATTCCACTGATTAACTCAACAGACAAAGCCGTACTCACTAAATTACAAATTACTTATCAGGGCTGTGCTGAAAAAACCGGCATTTGTTACCCGCCTATCCATAAAACAGTCGAAATAAATGTGGCTCCGGGAGGCGCAACGGCCAGTAACACAGCAACGGCAGCACCACAGGTACAAACCCAAAACAAAGCCAGTTCAAGCGAATTTGTATCTCAACAGGATCAATACGAACAACTCCTCGGTTCCGGTGTGTTATGGAAAATTATTGTCGGTTTCTTCCTTGGTGGTTTAGCGATGGCATTCACAGCCTGCATGTATCCGATGATCCCCATTTTATCCAGCATCATTGTTGGTCAGGGTGAAAAGGTAACCACACGTAGCGCGTTTATAATGTCGCTGGTATATGTTGAAGCCATGGCACTCACCTTTGGTGCAATGGGGCTGATAGTCAGTATGATTTCTGACTCTTTCAATATTCAAGCCTATTTCCAAAGCCCGATTATCCTCATTCCGTTTACACTTATCTTTGTCGCATTGGCTTTTTCAATGTTTGGTTTTTTCACCATCCAACTCCCTGCTTCATTACAAGGCAAATTAAGCCAAATCAGTAACGAGCAAAAAGGGGGCAATCTGGTGGGGGTCGG
>CAYYLL010000023.1:0-47510 GCA_964472525.1 uncultured Thioalkalispiraceae bacterium
CCATTTCTTCATCATGGGCGCGCTGAATCGCTTCCCAATATGCAATCTCTGCCATGCTCTTAGTACCTTTTCTTATTTATTTAGGGGACCAATCCAACGTGGGTCTGGATTGTCGTCTAATACGTATTTGTTTAAGTCTTCAACTTTTGGTTCAGGACTTTCTTCCGAGAACTTGATGCAATCATTTTCAATTTCGTCATCAATTTCTTTTTCCATTTTTTTGATATCGGCTTTGGTAATAACTTTGGCTTTAATCAACTTGTCTGTATAAAGATTAATAGGATCGCGTTTTTCCCATTCGGCTTCTTCTTCTTTAGTGCGATAAGTTTTCGCATCCGACATGGAGTGACCGCGGAAACGATAGGTCATTAATTCTAAGAAGTAAGGCCCTTTGCCTGAACGCACAAAATCAATCGCAGTTTTGGCTGCATCCATCACGATTTCGATATCCATGCCGTCATGTTGACTGGCTTCCATGTTGTAAGCGGTATCAACACGCTTGTATTGGTCACGTTGTGCGGTTGAGCGGTCAATGTGGGTACCAATGGCATAGCCGTTGTTTTCGCAAACAAACAATACCGGCAGGTTCCAGACTTTTGCCATGTTCATGGTTTCATGGAACGTGCCCTGGTTATTTGCACCATCACCTAAAAAGCAAATGGCAATCTGGTCGGTGCCTTTGTGTTTACAACCTAACGCTAAACCAGCCGCTAATGGGAAAGGTTGGCCAACTAAAGCATAACCACCCATAAAGTTCGCTGTTGGATCAAAGATATGCATCGAACCACCACGACCACGAGATGAGCCGGTTTCTTTGCCGTAAAGCTCGGCCATCACTTCGCGTGCTGGCGCTCCGGCTTTAATCGCATGAATATGATCGCGATAACCGGTAATCACATAATCAGCTTTATCCCCGCCGCCCATGCGTGCTTTTTCTAAAACTCCCAGACAAACCGCTTCCTGGCCGGTGTATAAATGCAAGAATCCGCCAACTTTGCGCTCCATATAAGCTTCAAAAGTGCGGTCTTCAAAGCGTCGCGCAAAAATCATTTCGCGTAACAGCCGTTTTTTATCCTCTGCTTTCATGCTTTACCTTAAAAATGTCTAAAAAATGAATGACTTACCGTATGCTTTACGGTTAAAATTTAGCCCGTAAAAACGCCGTATAATGGGCTTTTTAGTGCGTCAGGTCAAGTCATGTTGCGACGAAAAATAGTAGCAAACCCTACCAAACCCATAAAAATCAAAGACTTAAATAAAATTCAGATATTAAACCGCACTTCATCAATAAGTATATATAATAGAGTAACAAGAAGCGACTTTGCATTAGCAGTAAATAAAATCAAGAAAAATTGAAAATGAACGATTATAAAAGTATGGCATTACATATTGCAGAAGACTGGCTGAAAGCTATCAGCACCTCGGTGAAAAATCAGGACATTAATGAGCATATGCGGCTCGTGTCCAAACATGTACACGTTTACGGGATCCCCGGCATTGATACACTCAATTACAAGCAATGGTTATACCGCCGTCATAACGAATTTTTGCGTAATCGTTTATTCAGTTTACAGTACAAAATTATTCGTATTAAAAACGATCAACAACGCCGACTCGGTTTTGAAGTTGAAGAACAAATGCTAGCAACCGAAGGTAAAGTCATTATCATCCGTAAAGACATCTTGCTCGAATGCGAAAAAGATAATAACTGGCGGGTCGTTGAGGAAAAAATCCACAGTTGGCAAAAAATGGAAATAGGACAACTCGCAAATGGCTAAAAAGAATTTAGATTCCAAAAGAACAGTAAGCGATAGCATGGGCGAATTAGAAGTCCCCGCCGATGCTCTTTATGGAGCCCAAACCCAACGTGCGGTAAATAATTTCCCCATTAGCGGTATTCCCATGCCAGCCACGTTTATCCATGCTCTAGGTTTAGTTAAACATGCCTGCGCCAGTGCAAATTTTAAACTGGGATTAATGGACAAAGAAATTTACAATGCAATCAAGCATACCGCCGACGATGTTGCCGATGGCATTTATGATGACCAGTTTCCTATCGACGTATTTCAGACCGGCTCCGGCACCAGTACCAATATGAATGCCAATGAAGTGATTGCAACCGCAGCCACACGTGATTCCGGTTTACAAATTCACCCGAACGATCACGTTAATATGAGCCAAAGCTCAAACGATGTTATCCCCACGACGATTCATGTTAGTGCCACCATTGAAATTACCGAACACCTGTTGCCATCGCTTAAACAATTAGTTGAAACACTCGATAATAAGGCTCAACAAATTGACCATATTATCAAAACTGGGCGTACTCATTTAATGGATGCTATGCCGATTACAATGGGACAGGAAGTGACGGCTTGGGCAGATCAAATTCGTATCAGTATTGAACGTATTGAAGACTCACTGGAACGTTTACATGCACTGCCACAAGGCGGTACCGCCGTTGGCACAGGCATTAACTGCCATGAAGATTTTGGTGAACGCGTCGCCGAAGTTTTATATTCTGAAACCGGTATTACCTTTACCTCGATGGCGAATAAATTTGTGGGCTTAGCCACACAGGACAGTGCTGTCGAAATGAGTGGCCAGCTCAACACCCTCGCCGTGGCTTTAATGAAAATTTCAAACGACCTGCGTTGGATGAACTCAGGCCCATTAGCCGGCATTGGTGAAATTGCCTTACCGGCATTACAACCCGGTAGTTCCATCATGCCCGGCAAAGTAAACCCGGTTATTCCCGAAGCTGTTGCCATGGTCTGCGCACAAGTCATGGGCAACCATACCAGCATTACGATTGCCGGACAGTCTGGCAGCTTTCAACTTAATGTGATGCTCCCAATTATTGCTTACAACTTACTGCAAAGCATTGATTTACTTAGCCATGCGGCGCACGTATTAGCCGATAAAGCTATCACCGACTTTACGGTTAATATTGAAAACATAGAAAATGCATTGGATAAAAACCCGATTCTGGTCACCGCACTCAATCGCGCTATCGGTTATGAAAAAGGGGCTGCCATTGCTAAAAAGGCCTATAAAGAAAAACGTGCTATATTTGAAGTGGCAATGGAAGAAACCGATTTAGGTGAAACCGAATTAGAACGTTTATTAAATCCAGCTCGGCTAACCCAAGGTGGAATCAATGACTAACGCTGCCCTCCACCGTTAAAAACGGTTCCCAAAAACTCAAAAAGTTCCTATAGAAAACAATAATTTCAAAAATTTTTCTATTGCAACACACCTAAGCTGTGCGGTACAGTTTTAACCTAATATTAAACAATAAAGGGATAATAATATGGCAGCTCAACGTATGGTATTTTTGGTTATGGCGATTCTGATTGGTCTTGGTATTTATTTAACAGGCTACAAGTCTGTTAACTGGGTATTATATATTCCAGCTATAGCATTGTTGTTCGCAGGTGTTACCGGCATTTGCCCCGGCATGATTTTATTTAAAAAAATGGGCTTTAAGTAAATATTAAAATAAAGCCCGGCAAGCTATGTGCTTACCGGGCTTTATGAGTAATTTTAATCAATGCACTATTAATTTATCATGGCCTCTGCTTTCGCACACGCTATTGCATCGTATACATTAAGTAAAAATTTCAACTCCCCATTACTCAATAAGAAGTTTTTATTCTTTGTTATCATATCGTCCATCCTACCAGATTTAGATGTACTCTCATTCCGGTTTGACATTGCTTATGATGACTTCTGGGGGCATCGGGGTTTTACACATTCGTTATTTTTTGCCTTGATCTGGGCAATGACTCTTTGGTCCATTATGTTGCGTTCATCTGACTACCGACAATACTCGTTTTTATCTAAAACAAGTTTTATGGCTATGTTTATTCTTTTTTCAAGTACCGCTTCACATGGTCTGCTAGACGCAATGACCAACGGAGGCTTAGGTATCGCATTTTTTTCACCCTTTGATACCAACCGTTATTTTTTGTCTTGGCAACCCATTCAAGTCTCTCCCATTGGTATCCGTGCATTTTTTAGTTCGTATGGCTTACGCGTGATATTAAGTGAATTAATCTGGATAGGTATACCTTGTATTATATTTTTAAGCTTGCTGAAAATTAAAAATACTTTAAATAAACATCGAATAACTGGTGATTAACCGCATTCACTGCGATAATCTTTATCCAAATAAATTCAAAAGAACTGTGCGAGTATATAACCGTGGAATCAATAACATTAATAAAACCGGATGACTGGCACTTGCACGTACGCGATGGTAACGTACTCAAAGATATTATCCCACATACTGCCATGCGCTTTGGTCGCGCGATTATTATGCCCAACTTAAAACCGCCGATTACCACCACTGACCAAGCGGCAGCCTATCAACAACGAATACAAGCCGTCGTACCTAGCAAACTAAATTTTACACCCTTAATGGTATTGTACTTAACAGACAATATGTTGGCCGAAGAAATTGCAACAGCCAAAAAGAGCGGTTTTGTTCATGCGGTTAAATATTATCCAGCAGGAGCCACAACCAATGCCGATGCCGGGGTAACAGATTTAAAAAAAACCTATGCTGTACTCGAAAGTTTACAACAACATGGCATTCCCTTGCTGATCCACGGCGAAGTAACCGACCCAACGATAGATGTATTTGACCGTGAAGCTGTTTTTATCGACACTATCCTACAACCTCTGTTAAAAGATTTTCCAAAATTAAAAGTGGTACTTGAACATATTACCACCTCCCAAGCGGTTGACTTTATTCAGTCGACCTCAAAAAATATTGCCGCAACCATTACACCACAGCATTTACTATTTAATCGTAATGATATTTTTAAAGGAGGGATTCGACCACATTATTATTGTTTACCTATATTAAAACGCGAACAACATCGTGAAGCACTTGTTAAAGCGGCAACCAGTGGTAACCCTAAATTTTTCTTAGGAACAGACAGCGCACCCCATTCGCAAGCGGCCAAAGAAAGTGCCTGTGGTTGTGCAGGCATGTATAGCGCACATGCCGCCATTGAATTGTACGCAGAAGCTTTTGAAGAAAATAATGCCTTAGAGCAACTTGAAGGTTTTGCCAGTATTTATGGTGCGCAATATTATCAGCTCCCGATTAATTCCGACAAAATTACTCTGGTAAAAGAACCCACACAAATCCCAATGCACTATCAATTTGGAAAAGACAAACTCATTCCCCTTAAAGCCGGAGAAACGATTCAGTGGAAGCTCAGTTAAAACGTGCTAAAGAGCCTATATTAAGTACAAAGCCCTTAAAGCGTATACAAAATAACGAGCGAGATCACATTAATTAGTACAAGACTGCCAATAAGCAACATTTGATGAATTGATTTTAATTCCATTTTCTCCCCCCTACCCTAAATAAAGCCCACCATCCAGAAAATAATATTTTTATAACAACTTTGGCACTTTTTGGCCTTATCTGGTGGTTTTATTGGCTAATTTAGGTTTACCATACTCCTTTTCCCCATAAAAAAATGTGAATTATACACATTTTTAAGCAGTAACTTCCCACAGATTGTAAACATCATCAGCGGCATTATCATCACATATTACATTAAGTATGTTGTTTGAAGTTTAACAATGCTAGGAATTATAAAATGCTGAATATTTCTATTTATGGTGAACATATCTTATCTACGCAGGCTGTTCAGCGTTTACTTCAAGAGGAAACTAACTTTAATCTACGCCTGATTACACCTCAATCTCGCAGTGGACATTTAGCTCAACTATATAACAAGCAGGATGTTCTTATTTACTGTGCTATCGGCTATTCGAATACCCTGTTCAAAGAAATAAAAAGACTACATCAACGTACACCCGCTGTAAAAAAAATCATTATCATGCCCATGGCTCATAAACAATTTCTCTTGAAAATGTTAAATGCGGGAGTGGAGGCTATCGTGAGTTACAAAGCGTCTCCCGAAGAATTAATTCAGGCTATTCACTTTGCCATACACGGACAACAATACCTAAGTGTCGATTTAAGTAAAATGATTATTAACACCCAGTACCCGTCTAACTTTAACAGTTTGTCCAAACGTGAGCTTGAAATAACCTATATGCTCGCCAATGGAATGAACATTAAAACGGTGTCTTCAGAACTGGCCATTAGTCCTAAAACAGTGAATACCTATCGTTATCGTATTTTTAATAAACTGGCGATAGAGCGGAATGTTGATTTATTTCGTATGGTCAATGAAGAAGCAGCATATATGCTTGCCTAAGGTAGGTTTTAAAACTATCTATAAAAATTAATAATGTGATGGTAACCGTTCATGAATCGTGATCCGTTTATGGTCGCTACTAATATAACCACCAATGGTTAAGTCTTTAAGAATTTTTGCCACCATCTCACGCGACGCACCCACCCGATTGGCGATATCCTGTTGGGTTAGCTTCATATCAATGACCAGACCATCGTCTTTTTCTTTGGCCAAAGATAACAATGTTTTAGCGACACGTCCGTAAACGTCTAGCAGCGCGAGGCTACGAACATTATCCGTTAAATCACGCACCCGATGGGTTAAACCGCGAATAAGGTTAAATGCCAGTTCAGGATTAGAGGATAAAATCTTTTTAAAATCGGCTTTACTAATCACGATAAAAGTTGATTTTTCAGCAGTCACAACAGAAGCCGAGCGTTTATCATTGTCGGCCAGTGCCAGTTCACCGAAGTAACTGCCTTCACCCTGTGAGTTTAAAATAACTTCTTTACCATTTTCATCGCCCAGGAAAATGGTTACACGGCCTTTTAAAATAATGTAGAGGCTGTCCGAGCTGTCACCTTCATTGATAATGACACTATTTTTGGGAAAGTTACGCGTAACTGCGTATTTTTTAACCGCTTCTAGCTCATCGTCTGATAAATTATCAAAGATGGGCACGTTTCTTAACATTTTAACCATTTTTGCCTCGGGGTTAGCATTAGGTTTTTGTTTGTATTTTAACGCTTCCATAATATTATCTTTATAAATATGATATTTTTCAAGTTATACGTTAGCATCCTTAAAGGAAATAGTTAACCTGTAAGTAATATAAATCCTTCTACCATAGTGAGCTAACACTTAACGACTGACGCGATGGCTACCATACCAAAAATAACACTCTATAAAAGTGTAATATTAAGTATTCTAGTTGTTTTTATTGGTATAGGAACCCAATTATTCACTTCTTCTACCTCAATTGAAGCAAAAATTGATCTGGACACATTATTTAAATTACGCGGAGCCGTTAAACCACCTACCGAAATCGCTATTGTCGCAATTGATAAAGTAGCCTCCTCCCACTATGGATTTGACAATGAGCCACTCTCATGGAGCCGCGATTATCATGCCCGAGTGATTCAGGCACTAAAAAAAGCAGGGGCGCGTGTCATTGCTTTTGATATTTTTTTTAAACGAGCAAGAGATAAAAAGCATGATCTGACAATGGCGGCGGCCATCAAGCAAGCAGGGAATGTGATCCTGTTTGCAAAACTGCGCCGTGAACTGCTAAATACATCAGGGCAAACCCCGCAAACCCTCAATGAGGATAATATTTTTAGTATCGAAACCATTCATTCGCCACTGGCCTTATTCAAGAAAGCGGCATTAGCCGTAGCACCCTTTACCTTGCCAAAATACCCTGCACAAGTCACTCGATTCTGGACTTTTCGTTCAACCGCAGGCGATGCGCCAACTATCCCTTTAGTTGCTTTGCAATATTATCTTCAACCTGACTTAACGACTTACTTGCAAAAAACACTTCCAGCACTCGTTGCAAATACATCATTAACCGCACAAGCGAAACAACTGCGAGATGGTTTGGATAATAATGATAAAGACACTATTAAATTTAGAGATCTGGTTTTTGCACAAAAAAATAGCGCATTAAAAAATTTACTGTTAGCTTACGTGGGTAACCCACAACCCTACTTAAATTTTTATGGCCCACCTCGCACTATAAAAACGTTGACCTATGATCAAGTTTTGGAAAATCGTCTTCCTGAACATTTCAGTTTTAAAGATAAAGCTGTTTTTGTTGGCTTTTCAGAAAAACTGGAACCGGAGCAAAAAGATAATTTTCATACGATATTTTCACAAGCGAATGGACTGGATCTGAGTGGTATAGAAATTGCCGCAACCGCTTTTTCTAATTTACTGCATAACAGTACAATTAAACCTTTATCAACAATATCCACATTACTGATTATTACCATCTTTGGCTTTATTATTACTTTTGTATCCCGTCTGTTTCGTGAAACGATTGCGCTTAGTTTATGGTTTATTTTATCTGCCAGTTATCTATATATAGCCTCTTATCAATTTAATACCTACGCACTCTGGTTACCTTTGTTTGTCCCCTTACTGGTGCAGGCTCCGCTTGCTCTGGTTTTTGGTATAAGCGGATATGCTCTGGACAGCTATCGTACACGCCAAAAATTACACCGTGCATTTAGTTATTATGTGCCGGAGACTATGGTTGACTTACTCACCGAACAGAAGCAACCCATTCAGCATTCACAAAAATTACAATATGGTATTTGCATGGCAACCGATGCTGAGCAATATACCCAACTTGCAGAAAAACTCAGCCCCGAAGATCTTGCCGAACTGATGAATCAATACTACGAAACCCTATTTTCAACTGTTAGAAAAAATAACGGTATTGTGTCAGACATTATTGGTGATGCCATGTTGGCGTTGTGGTTACCTTTTGCAACATCAAACGATAAGCCCAATCTAGATAAAACCGGCAACACCCAAAACAATACCATTCAGGGCAATATTGAAAGCAGAATACAAGCTTGCTTAACGGGTATCGAAATAATAAAAGCACATAATAAAAAATATCTTATCAACAACCAGACCTTAATCCTTCCTACCCGCATCGGTTTACATGCCGGTAACATGATGGTGGGTAATGTAGGTGCAGTCGATCACTATGAATACCGTGCCGTGGGTGATGTAGTTAACACCACCAATCGAATTGAAGGGCTAAATAAATATTTTAATACTTACTTACTTGCTTCTGAAGAAGTTATTATGCAAACCGAACAATTCCTTACTCGAAATATTGGCAGTTTTATTCTCGCCGGCAAGCATCATGCCATTTCCATTTATGAAATTATTCATCTTAAAGCCAATGCAAACGAGAGCGAACAACAAAAGGTTGAGCAATTTCATCAGGCATTAACTCTATTCAAGCAAGGCTTGTTTAAAGTGGCCGAAATAGCATTAATGGATATTTGTAAGACCTGTCCTACGGATGGTGTTGCACGATTTTATTTACAACAATGCAAACAACAACGTACAATAACAACTGATGGAAATTTAACCGCTGAAGAATTAACCAATACAGGTTGGAACGGTACGGTAACTATCGATAAAAAATAAATAATCATTGAATAGATTATTTTTAAAACAGATCCTTAACCCGACAGCAAGAAACGGGTAATAATATCTTTCTCTTTTAATAGTATTAAGCAGGACCGACAGGATGTCAAAAACGACAGGGAAATATGCGTGTTTTATAAAGCAGCGTCTAACGCAATGGAAAAACAATGCGAACAATAATAAATATTCGGCCAACAAGAAAAATACTATTCATTAAATATTTTTTAATATTTGGCTTTTTGGTTTTGAGTTTAAACCCCGGTTCAGCGTATGCTTATAATTGCAAAAACTGGGTAGCTAAACTGCAATCCTCTCAGGGCAGTGTACAAGTCCGTCAATCCCGTAATAAATCTCCTAATAAATTAAAAAATAATAATCAAAAAAAACAATGGATCAACGTCAAACTTAACGCAACATTTTGCAAAGGCGATGTATTACGTGTACAAGAAAATAGCCGTGCGGCTTTATTACTTAAAAATGAAACCATCCTACGTTTAGACCAAAACACCACTATTACATTTACCAATCTTAGCCCAGACAAACCCTCTGTTGTTTCTATCAGCAAAGGTATCGGCCACTTTATCAGCCGTGTTAAAGCGACCTTTGAAGTGATTACACCGTTTATTAACGCGGCTATCGAAGGCACTGAATTTGTTGTCGCCGTAAAACAAAACTCAGCCGAAGTAACTGTATTTGAAGGCACGGTACGCGCCTTTAACCAGTACGGCGAAATCCGTTTAACCACCAACCAGACTGCACAGGCCAAACGCGGACAGGCACCGGTTTTAATTCTAAAAGCCAAACCCAGAGACGCAGTGAACTGGTCGTTGTATTACCCAATGATATTCGAGCCAGGTAAAAATTCTCTACTTCATCGGGCATCTCTTAAACTAAGTGTTGGCCAAATTAAGCAAGCTACAAAATTATTACAACAAGCATTGGCGAAAAATCCGAACGATAGTTCGGCATTAGCCATGCAGGCCATCATCTATATTGTACAAAACAATAAAAAACAAGGCTTAAAACTGGCACAGCAAGCCGTGGCCGCCAACCATAAAAATGCCACCGCCAAGTTAGCTCTCAGCTATGCACAGCAAGCTAATTTTAATATCACAGCAGCACTCACCACCTTACAACAAGCAGTAAAAGATGCCAAGAATTCTGATACAGGCAGCAATGCACTAGTCTGGTCACGTCTGGCCGAAGTTTATTTAATGCACGGCCAACTGGCAAAAGCCCTAAGTGCCGCTAAAAAGGCCAATCAGCTAAATCCTGAATTAAGCCGAACCAACATCGTACTGGGGTTTGCTTACTTAACCCGTATTGAACTTAAACAGGCTATTGCAAGCTTTAACACCGCCATTGATAAAGATCCGGCCGCCCCACTCGCAAGACTCGGTTTAGGCTTGGCTATTATTCGGCAAGGCCATTTAGCCGCTGGCCGTCGCGAAATTGAATATGCCACCACGCTCGACCCCAACAATGCCCTTATCCGCAGTTATTTAGGCAAGGCCTATTACGAAGAAAATCGTAATAAACTCGCCGCAGTTCAGTTTAAAATGGCAAAGGCTTTAGATCCCAAGGATCCAACCGCTTATTTTTACGATGCACTTCTTCTTCAAAGCGAGAACCGGCCCGTTGAAGCACTGGATAACTTACAACAAGCCATTCAACGCAATAATAACAAAGCCGTTTACCGTTCAAAACAGTTACTGGATCAAGATGCGGCGGTGCAGGCATTAAGTCAGGCTCGTTTTTATAACCAACTCGGAATGCAGCAACGTGCGCTGTTATCCGCGCAGGCATCACTAACAAAAAATCCAGCTAACCACGCAGCTCACCGGTTTATGGCCGACGCCTATGCACAGCAATCCCGTTCAGAAGTGGCGCGGGTCAGTGAAGCTCTTGTTGCTCAACTGCTGCAACCCATTAATGCCTTACCCGTACAACCAAAATTATTTGAAAATAATTTAATTACCAGTAATCAATCGGGCATTCAAAATTTAACCTTCAACGAATACAGCCCCTTATTTTTACAAAATGGAACCTATCTTTACACCACGGGTTTTGTAGGCAACGACAACACTAGAAGTGCCGATATTGCACTTACCACAGTTTATGATAAGTTCGCATTCAGTTTGAGTGGCTATCGCTATGTCACCGATGGCTTTCGTGCCAACGCGGATGTAGAAGAAACGCTCTACAATGCCTTTGCTCAAATGGCAGTATCCCCCACGTTATCTATTCAGGCCGAAGCAAAAAAATGGGAATCCAATCATGGTGATATTGATATGTTGTTTGACCCAACTAATTTTTCAATCAAAAACCGTCGTAATATTACTCAAAATACTCAGCGCATTGGCATCCATCAAAAACTAAGTAGTCATTCAGATATTATTGTTTCAGTATTACAAAGTGATCGAAGCGGTAATCAAAAATTATTTACCTCCGGCTCACCTACTGTAACGGAAGACGCAACAACGGATGGCACTCAATCAGAATTACAATATATATTTACCAACCAAAATTTTAATCTACAAACTGGTTACGCCAAACATGATGTAAGAGAAACCACGATAAAAGTCATTGATTGGACGACTGTTTTAGGCTCCATCTGCCCGGGATTTTTATCTCCATCAGCTTGCGGTTCAACGGTCAATTTTACCCGTAACCATGATATTGCCTATGTTTATACCCAGACTCAACTCAGTGAATCCCTGCAAGCAAATCTAAGTGGCAGTTATACTCAACTCGAAACACGTGGTCTGTCTATTTCAAAGTTTAATCCAAAATTCGGACTTCAATGGATACCCACGCCATCAAGCCAGTTTAGACTCGCCTATTTCGAAACGGTTAAACGTCCACTATTAGTACAACAAGTTATCGAGCCCACTCAAATTAGTGACTTTAATCAGTTTTACGATGAAAAAAATGGAACAACGGCAAGTAACTATGCCATTGGCATTGATTTCACTTATAAAAAACTTTCTTTTGGTTTAAATGCTCACAGGAGAGACTTACGTATTCCTCAATTTAGCAGTAATGCTTTTGCCTCAACCGCTCCTAGACGTGAGCAGGTTTATCGTGCTTATATTAATTTTATTGCTTCGTCAAACTGGAGTATTTCTTTTACTCCAGAAAAAGAAACCTTTAACAATCAGGATACTGGACCAAAGCGGCTTTATAACACTCACTTACCACTTGCAGCAAACTACCATTCACCCTCCGGATTCAGTGCCAGTTACAAAATAAATTATGTCCGGCAGGAAGTCACACTTGATAGGTCTAGCTACAAACAAACCCGCGAAGACTTTATTACCGTTGACTTAAACTTTGGAATAAAACTAAAAAAAAGACGTGGGCAGTTTGGCTTGTCCATTATTAATCTATTTGACCAAATATTTAATTATCAAGATTTAAACTTTATTCGTGCCGAACCCGTCTACCCTCGTTATCTGCCCAAGAGAACGGTATTACTGAAAGCATCCATTAATTTTTAAAAAGAACCATTAAAATAACCTTACGGAGAAAATAACATGAAGAACAATATCAATATCATACTTTTAATTTTACTGGGCATTGCTATTGGCATTATTTACAGTATTTACCCAAAAACCTATAACTACGGCCCACTTGCCAAACCGGGAGCCGTTAAACCAATGAGTAGCAACATAACAAAAGCTCTATCTCATCACGACCAGAAACCCGTTGTAGTCTTTTCAATAACGCGCGGTGGTAATATGCAGGTATTTGTTCCACAAGGTAGTAAAGTAATCTCCCCCAAATTTCCGCTACATGCCAATAATATTGTAAATATTAATTCCCTTACCCTTTTCGAAACCAGTAACCCCAAATTCTGTTGGACTTCACTTAATGGTGATACAGAGTGCGTCGTCTGGTAAATTAACTTAAAGCTAGCTAAAAACCGGTACTAATTATAACAGTGCCGGTTTTTTTATTTTAACCTCCCACTTCTTAATCATATTGTTGTCTCATTGTAAATAACTTCCTACTTTTTTTGACAGCACCCCACCTACGTACTAATATTAAAAGGACTTATTTTTATGTTGTCTTTAACACCAAAGTAGTGGCTACCCTCCTCGCCAATCACTTTATTAAAATAACTTAAGATTTACCCAACAGTATCGTTGAATCTATTATGAAACTGCAAAATATACTCCATCCAAGAGAAATTGAAGCGAAGTATTATCGTTTCTTTTTTATGGCGAATTACAGTTATTTTTTAGGTGTGCTTATTCATTTATTTTTTATCTATTTATTTAGTACTCTGGGTAATCAATTTATGGTGAAATACAATATTATTAGTACACTTGTATTTCTAACTGCCTTTATATTAAACCGAAAAAGATGGCATCAACTCGCTTTAATGTTAATGATTACCGAAATACCGGTTCATGCCAGCCTAGCGACACACTTTGTTGGTTGGGGCAGTGGCTTTTACGTGTATTTAATGGCTTTAATTCCTTTGATTTGCTTTTATCCGAACTGGTCTAATATTCTTAAAATAGTGTTATCTATTCTGGTCACTTTATTTTCGCTCAGTTTAAAATACTATTCGGTAGAATTTCCACCCAGCATGGTTATTTCAGATACCGTATTAAATGACCTGTTTTATATGAATAACTTCTTTTTCTATGTGGTGCTGGTTTTTTTGTCACTTTATTATTCACTTGCAGCCAATCATGCTCAGGAAGAATTACTGGCGTCCTATGAAAAGATTAAAAAACTGGCGCGCACCGATCCATTAACCGGCTTGTCTAACCGGCGCGATACACTCGAACGTATTGAACTTGAAGCTTTGCATTGTGAACGTAATAAATGTGACATGGCCGTTATCCTTGCAGACATTGATAACTTCAAACACTTTAACGACCAATACGGACATGACTGTGGTGACTTTGTATTAATCGCTGTCGCTAACTTTATTGAAAATATGTTACGCCGTGACGATCACGTAGGTCGCTGGGGTGGTGAAGAATTTATTATTCTTCTGCCAAACACCACGCAAGATAAAGCTGTACAAGTTGTCGAAATGATACGTCAAACGCTCAACAACAATAAATTTAATTACAAGGATAAAGAGCATCACGTTTCACTGACCTTTGGTATCAGCATATGCAACCACAGTATGGATATTGATAAAACAATAAAAGCAGCCGATAAGGCCATGCTTGATGGCAAAAAGAACGGTAAAAACCAAGTTGTTTTTAGCAAAGCCTAATAACAGAAAAAGGGTTCTTTTCTGCTACCAAACCTAAGCCGCATAAAACTTTTTATAACAAGTTTTAACTCTAATATCTTTAATCGATGAGGGTATTGAATTTTTAAGGCTATCGGGATGACAGCTAATAACAACAACAACTTCGTTAGTCTCAGGGCGTGGAATAATCACATCGACACCGTCTATTTCTAACCATTTACCTGCAACGTCCATAGCGTAGGATAATTTTGTCATTGGGTTTCCTTATTGGGTTTTATGCAAGTCTAGTCGAAACTGAGATAAAATCATGTGAAGCCATGCACATTTGTTGCGTGCATTTATCACAGTTTTGCCATAAAGCTGGAATAAAGACGATTATTCTGTGTGGGCAGATACAATATGGCTGTAAGCCACTGTATTTCCGAGTAAAATACTATGGAATTCCTTTTTAATGCTATATATATTAGAATAGTCTAATTATCATTCACTTATTCGAGGTATCACGATGGACGTATTAGAACGGATTGGACAAATTGTAAATGACAACCCCGTGGTTGTTTTTATGAAAGGCACACCGCAGCTCCCTCAATGTGGTTTTTCGAGCCGCACAGCCGAAGCCCTTATGGCCTGTGGGAAAGAATTTGCCCATGTAAATGTATTAGCCGACCCTGAAATTTTTGAAAATCTGCCCCGTTATGCTGATTGGCCAACGTTTCCACAAGTGTACATTAAAGGCGAATTAATTGGTGGCTGCGACATTACTCTGGAAATGTTCCAAAAAGGTGACCTGCAAAAAATGGTGACCAAAGCGGTGGATGGCTAAACTTTTTATCCATTACTGATTAAAAAGCTCGAACGGAACAAGACATTGTTCTGTTCGGGCTTTTTTATTCTTTAGCTTTCAGCTTGATTCGGCTTAAAAGCACTGTCCCAAGTATTTACAATTTTGCAAAATAATTCAGCCGTTTTTTCGGTGTCGTAAATGGCGGAATGGGCTTCACTGTTATTCCACTGGATCCCGGCAGCTTTACCCGCCTTGGCAAGCACAGTTTGACCATAAGCTAGCCCGCCCAATGTTGCAGTATCAAACGTACTGAATTGGTGAAACGGGTTTTTCTTTATTTTACAGCGTTCGGCCGCCGCTTTAATAAAACCTAAATCAAAAAAAGGATTATGCCCAACCAGGATGGCTCGGGTACACTTTGTGGTTTTTATCAATTGCCGAATGGGCTCAAAAATATGTTCAAGAGCCTCTTTCTCGGGCATCGCCATGCGAAATGGATTGTAGGGGTCGATACCGGTAAATTGCAGCGCTTCTTCTTCCATAGCGGAACCGGGAAAAGGCTCAACGTGGCAGGAAACGGTTTTACCCATACCGACTGAACCATCGGCTTTCATCAAAATAGGCACGGCTGCCACTTCTAACAAAGCATGTTTATTGGCATTAAAACCACCCGTTTCGACATCAACCACCACCGGCAAAAAACCACGAAAACGCGTGTAGATGCTATTATTTTCTTCTTCTATCATCCGCGACAGGATACTAAAACCGGCCGAAAATTGCGATGCCTAATCAAGGATTAAACCTTTGATACGTGAACAATAACCATCGTTGTGACTCGCAACATAAGTAAACACTTACCTCGGCAATTTTTCTTTAAGTATTTTGTGAATAATTACCACTTTTTTTGTGAATTAATCTGCTCGTTTTTTAACCAACCTGACCGATACTTTATAGTGCATTTGCTGTCTTGTTTGGAGGTTAACGATGTCAAACTTTGAAGATGCCCTTATTGAATCAACCCAATGGCTCAGTTCAGGGGGTTGAAACCATTATTCCTAATCAGGAAGAAAAAACCATTATGGTGTTTGTTTCCATTTCGACTTTATCCATCAGTGAGTTGATCCCTGAAATATTCAGGGGGTTTGCGGTTAGTTTTTATTATGTACAAGGCTTGAAAGGTAAACAAAACCTTTTCTTAATCCCTTTTCTCAACCAAGATGTGTTTGTAACCAAAATTCTAACAACGCTAAATGCCACAATTTACTGCCTTGCAAGCGGGTAAAATAATCGTCCGGGTTTTTTAATAATTTATTCACATACGCTCGGTTATACACACCACGGTTTATACACGCACTGCTGTTTAATATATCCTGCATAAACTCTAAAAATTCACCACGCACATATTTTAAGGCGGGCATCGGGAAATAGCCTTTGGGACGGTCAATCACGCTATCAGGCACAATACCACGGGCAATTTTTTTCAGAACGTGTTTACCGCCAGACTGTAATTTCATTTGTGGTGGCATACTGGCAGCCAGTTCAACCAAATGATGGTCTAAAAAAGGTACGCGTGCTTCTAGACCAAAGGCCATGGTCATATTGTCCACTCGTTTAACCGGATCATCGACAACCAGTGTATTCACATCCATATGTAATACCCGGTCGATAAACGTATCGGCTTGTGGGCGTGCTAATAAATCCTGAATAATTTTAGAGGTATAATCTTCTCCTCGGTAATCGTCACTGACCGTTTCTAAAAACTCAGCATGATCACGATCAAAATAATATTTTGCAAAACGCTCAACGCCTAAAGTGAGATCGTCTTGCTGTATTCTGGGGAACCAGAAATAACCGGCAAACACTTCATCGGCTCCTTGCCCACTTTGTACCACCTTCACATGTTTAGATACCTGTTCGGACAGTAAATAAAATGCTACCGCGTCCTGCCCGACCATAGGTTCGGACATTGCCTGCACCGCTTCGGGTAAACGTTTTAATACTTCAGCATTAGGGATTTGTATTTTTTGATGTTGTGTTTGATAACGTTCGACCACCGCGTCCGAAAATTCAAACTCACTGCCTTTTTCTTCAGGTTGGTCTTCAAAGCCGATAGAAAAAGTACGAATATCGTTGACCCCCGCTTCGGCTAATAAACCAACCAGTAAACTGGAATCCAACCCACCCGATAACAACACCCCTACCGGCACATCGGCCACATCTAAACGCTTGCGCACGGCGGCACGTAGACTATCGTGAATGGCATCGGTCCATTCCTGCTCACTCATCTTGGTTGCCGGGCGCTGTGCGTCATAATGCCAGTAACGTTGCACTTTATAATCTGCGTTATTTTTAATTGTTAATGTTGTACCCGGTTCCAATTTTTGAATACCACTTAAAATAGTATTGGGTGCAGGAATAACCGCATGTAAGGTAAACTGGTTATGCAAGCCAACGGGGTTAATACGGGTATCAATGGCGTTATCTATTTTATTACTAGCCAATAATGCCTGAATATTAGATGCAAAACGTAGTTGATTATTTGTACGTGAATAATACAGTGGCTTTATCCCCATCCTGTCGCGTGCTAAAAACAGGCTTTGTTTTTTCCAGTCCCAAATCGCAAAGGCAAACATGCCATGTAAATGTTCGGGACACTGCTCGCCCCATTTATGATAAGCCTTTAAAATAACTTCGGTATCGCCATGCGATTTAAATTGATAACCTTCTTTTATAAATTGCGCACGCAACTCGGGGTAATTGTAAATAGCCCCATTAAAAACCAAGGTTAGCTGTAATGGTTCATCGACCATCGGCTGGTTGGAGTCAGCCGATAAATCAATAACCGATAAACGCCGATGTGCAAAAGCAATTTTATCTTTTAGCCACAAACCTTCCGCATCGGGACCACGTCGCTCGAGTTTAGATAGCATGGCCTGCAAAATATTTTGTTGTACGGGTTGTTCGTCAAAACGAACTTCACCACAAATTCCACACATTTTTTTGTTCCGTTGTTAATTCTTAAAGAATAAACTGAATTAAATATTCAGGATATTATTTCATAGTAATCGTGTCATTCCCGCGGAAGCGGGAATCCAGCCCATTCAATGCTATTCAAAAATACCCCAGGCACCCCCGCCCGGTGTTTCTATTTTTAAACAGTCGCCTTGTTTTACTTGTACACTGATTTTAGCTGGCAGTTCTTTTTTATTTAAACTATTTTTACCTGACTTAGCTTTGCCACCACCATTTACGCCCCAAGGTAAACCGTCACGGCGTTCAGTTAGTAAGGTTACACTGGCTTTATACGTAAATTCATATTCACGAATAATACCATCACCTCCGTTATTTTTTCCATGACCACCCGAACCGTAGCGGATCGCATATTGTTTTATTCGCAAAGGGTAATTTGTTTCCAATACTTCAACCGGTGTGTTTAAGGTATTGGTCATATGGGTTTGCACCGCGCTTAAACCTTGCGTGTTGGCACTCGCCCCCATGCCGCCGCCAATGGTTTCGTAATAATCCCAAGCGGCTTGCTGGTTGTCGCCCTTAAAACCCATGGCAATATTGTTCATGCTGCCGTGGCTTGCCGCAGCCAGTTTTTCAGGTATGGCTTGTAACAATGCACCCATCACCACATCCACAATGCGGGTACTGGTTTCCACGTTACCGGCTGCGACTGCCGCCGGACGGCTCGCGTTGACTAAACACTGCTCAGGTGCGCATAAGTGAATCGCACGAAAACTTCCGGCACACGCGGGGGTATGTGCAGGTAAAAGACAACGAAAGACATAATAAACGGCAGCGGCTGCCACTGATAAAGGGCAATTAATATTACCGGCTACCTGCGCGGAGGTGCCGCTAAAATCCACGTTAATTTGATTACCTTGTACGTTAATGCAGACCTTAATTGGAATATGCCGCTGCCCCTGACCATCGTCATCCATATAGTCGGTAAAGTGATATTGACCATTGGGGATTTTTTCATAAACTGGTTTCGCTAAACGTTCAGCATAATCATTAAGCGCATCAAGCGCGGTAGTAAAAAGCGGCTCATCACTATTGTCATTCAGTGCATTGATCATTTCATGCAAACGTTGGCAACCGGTTCGATTAGCACTCATCTGGGCGCTGATATCACCTTGCATCGTTTGAGGTTGACGGGTTGCACCAACCAGTTTGCTCATCATGTCATCCTGAATCTGACCTTTGCGAACAATATAACTTGGCGGGATAATCAGCCCTTCTTGTTCCAAACTCGATGATACAGGCATCGAACCCGGTGAATCGGAACCAATATCAGCGTGATGCGCTCTATTCGCCACAAAGGCTAATAACTTGCCCTTGATAATAACGGGGGAAATAAATGTTACATCTGGCAAATGAGTTCCGCCAAGATAAGGGTCGTTGACAACCACCATATCATTCTGTTGCCACTTAAATCGGCTAACGATACTTTGCATCGCATAGGCCATGCTGCCTAAATGCACAGGAATATGGGCAGCTTGTGCGCATAAATTACCGCTTGAATCAAAAACAGCACACGAATAATCTAGCCTATCTCGAATGTTCGGTGAAAAAGCCGCTCGTTGTAAAATTGCGCCCATTTCATTACAAACAGCGGCTAACCGATTAGAAAATAAACTTAATTCAATAACATCCACACCTTGAATATTACGCGATTAAGCTTAAAAATCCTATTTCAAGCATGATGTTTAATGTACTCCAATTTAACCCTATTCTATTTAGGGGTGTCTGCGTTCAAATACTGTAGTAAACTAGTCAAACTTTTTATCATCAGGCTTAGTTAAGGCCACATAATGACAAACCTAAACAGGGGAAACACACTATGAATCCATTAAAATCAGTAACTGGCACGATTGTCAGTGGTTTTATTTTAGCGATTATTATCGTTTTAGTCGTCGGCGCAACTGGCCTTAATGCACTTTCACTCGAAGTTTGGTTGCACGTTTTATCCGGTGTTGTCTGGATTGGCTTACTGTACTACTTTAACTTTGTACAAGTACCCGGCATTGGCGCGGCTGTAGCAGACTCAGATGGCCCAGGACCTGCTGCTATCAATAAATACATTGCACCACGCGCTTTACTCTGGTTCCGTTGGGGAGCTGTTGCAACTTGGATAACAGGTGTTGGCGCATTACAAAACCTGGCTCCCGGTGGTGCGATGTCTGCTTTCACTTTTGCCGATGGTTTCCAAATAATCGGTTTAGGTGCATGGTTAGGTACGATTATGTTATTCAACGTATGGGTTTTTATCTGGCCAAACCAAAAGAAAATCTTAGGTATCGTTGACGCAACTGCTGAACAAATTGCAGATGCTAAAGTAGTGGCCTTAATGGCGTCACGTACTAACACCTTATTATCCATTCCAATGCTAATGTGCATGGTGGGTTACGGACACGGTGGTTTCCCATTCTAATTTAATATTAGAAGAACATATCGAAAAAACTGGCCTGATGGAAATCAGGCCGGTTTTTTTAATGCAGCAAATAACTCAAGCGCAGACAAATCACCTGAACTTCTTACTTCAATGGTTCACACCGCCCATATACCGTAGTTGTACCCATGGACTGCTCCTTTCTAAAATTTATAAAAGAATCCTGCGACCAAAGTAATGCCTTCCCACCTTTATAAAAATAAAGCCTATGCACAACAAATTCCCAGTTATCTAAAATTCCAATTTCTTTTTTAGACTCCAGAAAATCGACTATAATCACCGAATCTAAAATATTTTTAGACAGTCCTTCCCGACGTTTAACTTCTTAAGCAATAAAATCAAATTCTTCCATCAGGTATTTTATTTTTTTTTGCTGCATTGTTTTTTTAACCTATCTTTTACTATCAGGTATAGCCCATTTATAACTGATTTTCTCTGTTCTAAAATTAACGATAGAATCAATATTTTTCTTAAACTTAAGGACTAATACACTATAAACTACGCTCCCACCAGCCAAAACCATAGCAACGTATCCGAGCATAGCCTTTGTGGTGATTTTACCGACTTTGTAGGCTTCATAGGCGGTTAATAATCCTGTTCAAATACGAGACATTGGGTTTCAGAGTGATTCTAAGCGAGTTGCTTATAACTTGTCCGCTCCCCCAGCATTAAAGGGATTAAACCTGCTAACCGTTCTAATTATTTTGGCGAGCTGCTATTCCATTGGTGTTGCAGAGCTTTAAGCTTCTGTTAGTGACATTTTTCAGTGCTGGCGAGGCTTTTTCTTCTTAAACAGAATATAAAAGCTTGTTATAACATCAAGGCGTATTCTTGCTATTTATAAACTGCTTCACATAATCAAAGATTGTATTGAAATAGAATTCTCATTATTTCTCCTGTTCAGGCTATAATCTATGGATATAAATGAAAAAAGGTACTCAAAAATATGCCCAAAAAGGATAAGCCCAAAGAATCACGTAACATTCCAACATTAACTACGTTCCCTAATGATAATGGTTTTATTACTTTATGGAGTTTACGTATTTTAATATCGTTAAATCTATTCGATCGTTTTATTGACCGTTTTGGTGGTGGGCATAACGCTGAAATTCTGCAATCTGTTGGTCTGGAAAGTTTTTTTGACGAAGATACTAATTATACCGATTCTGTACGTAAACAGACTAAACAACAACTCAGGTTGTATTTAAACAAATTAACCAGAGAGATAAAGGATAGCAAAACAACGGACCTTTTTTCTAGAAATATTACGGTACTGAAACAATCTTTATCACTTGGCAAAACAGACATTGATTTACTCCGCTTTGCAGCTATTTCAACGCAAAGTATGGGGTTTAATTTTATGCTAGAAGTCATCGGCGAACTCACTTACCAACAAACTAAAAATGCCTTCGCAATTATTCTGGATAAGCCTTATCTAAGCGTCGAAAAAACACTGTCTGCCAATGGCTCATTGCTATCATCGGGTTTACTCACTGCTGTTGTGGGTGAAGGCCATCATGCTACACTCGGCAGTCGCCTTGATATGCCAGAAAATATTCGTCAGGCGTTATCCCGCGAACATAAAAATAATGCTTCCATGTTGGAATGTTTTTTCCGCCCTTCACCAAAAGCAAAGTTGGGGGTAAAGGATTTTGCACATATCAAAACTGATTTTAATTTAATCCGACAATACCTAAACTCTGTGGTTAAAAATAAAACCAAAGGGGTTAATATACTTATTTATGGTAGCCCCGGTAGTGGCAAAACCGAAATCGTTCGTACCTTATGTAAACAAAACAAACTTAAACTGCATGAAATAACCATGCAGGATGAAAGTGGTTCGCCCATTGATAGTTCCGATCGTTTTGCTGTGTTGCAGTTATCACAAAAATTGTTAATGAGTGAAACAACTAGCGTCTTGATGTTTGATGAAATCGAGGATGTCTTTCCCACACCTGACTATGGTTACTTTGGCCAACCTGTTGGTTATACCAGTAAAAAAGCTTGGATTAATCATTTACTAGAAGAAAACCATATTCCAACATTCTGGATTAGCAATGCAGTTACGCAAATTGATCCATCTTATTTACGTCGTTTTGACTTTGTATTAAAATTACGTCCACTGTCCCCCAAAGTACGTTTACGGATCCTTCAAAAATACCTCGGGCACTTGCCTGTCAGCGAATCTTGGCTGAGCATGATGGCAGAAAATGAATCTCTTGCACCGGCTATTGCCGAAAGTGCTGCAAAAGTGGTGGGACACCTTGATATTAAAACATCAAAAGAAACCGAACGCACATTACAAAAAGTGATCAGTAACTCACTTGAAGTAATGGGCTTACCCAAAAATAAACTTATCAAGGCCAGACAACATACCCACTACAGTCTTGCCTACCTTAACCCAAATTATGATCTAGCAAAACTCTGCAAGGGGCTAAGCCAAAATAGTCATGCACGGTTATGTCTTTATGGCATACCCGGTTCTGGTAAAACAGCCTTTGCACACTATCTAGCGAGCGAACTGGACAAACCCATACAAGTAAAACGCGCTTCCGATATATTGAGTAAATGGGTTGGCGAGGCCGAACAAAATATTGCGGACATGTTTGAACAAGCCTCGGCCGAAGACGCTATCTTATTACTCGATGAAGCAGATAGTTTTCTTGCCGAGCGCATGGGAGCCCAACACTCATGGGAAGTTACTCAAGTCAATGAATTGCTAGTACAAATGGAAACTTTTGATGGTATTTTTATTGCCTCAACCAATTTAATGGACAAGCTAGACAGTGCATCACTGCGACGCTTTGATTTTAAAATTAAATTTGATTATATGAAACCGGCGCAGTGTCTGGCCATGTTTGAACAAGTCTTACAAGAACATGACAATATCCAAATTAACCCGCAAGACTACCAGCTAGCCCTGATGAAGTTGGATACATTGACGCCCGGTGACTTTGCAACCGTTATACGCCAACACTTAAACCTAAATCAAAAAATAACAGCCAACAAACTATTAAACGGTTTAATCAAGGAATGTCAGGCTAAACCCAATGCCAATCGTTCCATTGGTTTTATCTAAACATACCAACTACAAACCTCATTCCAATCCCATCATGCAACCCATTTTCCCGAAATATTGACATAACCGTCTAAAAGGTACTGTTTTTTCCTTATAGTTCCCACTCTATCGCACAGTTTTGCATCGGTAAATTTGCGGAAATATTACGAAAAGACTAGAATTGATGGTTTTCCGCTGTCAAATATGGGATCAAGTGGATAAATAAAGCGGTCATTTGGAATGGCTGCTTTTTTGATTTATGACCAATGGAAGCTACAACTAAAACGATGTCTGATTATTTAATGAAAAATTATGCTCCTTTGCCAGTTACTTTTAGCAAAGGCGAAGGCGCGACATTATGGGACACTGAGGGTAAGCCGTACCTCGATGTACTCAGTGGTGTCGCCGTTTGCAGTTTAGGCCATGCACACCCTGAAGTGGCAATGGCAATTGCTAAACAGGCCAAGCAGCTTATTCACACATCCAACTGGTACCATATTGCCCATCAAGAAGAACTTGCGGCCGAACTTTGTCAGTTAAGCAGCATGGACAATGTCTTTTTCAGTAACTCCGGTGCCGAAGCGAATGAAACGGCAATTAAGCTTGCACGTTTATACGGCCATCAGAAAAATATTAATGAACCGGCCATTATCGTAATGGACGGCAGCTTTCACGGCCGTACCCTTGCAACGCTGTCAGCTACCGGCAACCGTAAAGTCCACGCCGGTTTTGAACCTTTAGTTCAAGGCTTTGTGCGCGCACCTTATAACGATTTAACCGCTATCAAAAACATTGCAAAAAATAATAGCAACGTTGTTGCAGTACTCGTTGAACCGATTATTGGTGAAGGCGGTATTACCATACCCGATGCCGATTATCTTAGCGGTATTCGTCAGCTTTGTGATGAACATGGCTGGTTAATGATACTCGATGAAATTCAAACCGGCATGTGCCGAACAGGTGAATGGTTTGCCTTTCAACATACCGATATAACGCCTGACATTATGACACTGGCCAAAGCGTTGGGTAACGGTGTACCCATTGGTGCCTGCCTTGCAAGAGGCCATGCAGCCGAACTGTTTGCCCCCGGTAATCATGGTAGTACATACGGCGGCAACCCGCTTGTTTGTGCCGCTGCGTTAGCCGTTATTAAAACCATGAAGTTGCAAAAACTCGCTGCTCGCAGTAAAGCATTAGGCTTAACAATGCTAGCACAACTTAAAAAAGAATTAGCTGATAATGCTGCTATTGTCGATATACGCGGCAAAGGACTGATGTTGGCGATTGAACTTGACCGCCCCTGCGGTGTGTTGATGCAGCAGGCTCTGGAACAGGGTTTATTGTTAAATGTTACCGCAGAAAAGGTAGTGCGTTTATTACCCCCTTTAATTATCAGCGACGATCAGGCAACTGAAATCACTCAAAAAGTAACAACCTTAATTAAAGACTTTATTAAACAGTAAAAGATAATGAAAAATTTTTTAACTTTATTAGATATTCCCGCTAACGATTTAAATCGTTTAACCCAACGTGCGATTGAATTAAAAACCATGCAACACCGTGGTGAAATTTTTGAACCATTAAAAAATAAAATCATGTCGATGATCTTTGACAAATCATCCACCCGCACCCGTGTTTCGTTTGAAGCCGCCATGAGCCAGTTTGGTGGCCATGCGATCTTTTTATCACCACGCGATACACAACTTGGCCGTGGTGAACCGGTTGAAGATAGCGCGCGCGTCTTATCTAGTATGGTCGATGTGATTATGATCCGTACCTTTTCGCATGAGATGGTTGAAACCTTTGCGGCTAATTCGAGTGTTCCCATCATTAATGCCTTAACCGACCAATACCACCCCTGCCAATTACTGGCTGACATGCAGGCTTACGGTGAACACCGCGAAAGTATTCAGGGCAAAACGGTGAGTTGGATTGGTGACGGCAATAATATGTGTCATTCCTATATTAATGCAGCGCGGCAGTTTGATTTTAAACTCAACATTGCAACCCCAAAAGGTTATGAACCCGATAGCGCCATTATGCAGGCCGCTGGTGAGCGTATTTCTCTCACCACAAACCCCGAAGAAGCGGTTGAAAACAGCGACCTGATCGCCACGGACGTATGGGCCAGTATGGGGCAAGAAGAAGAACAAAAACTGCGCGAAAAAGCCTTTGCAGGTTTTCAGGTTACCCGTGACTTAATCCAACTGGCCAATAAAGATGCTGTTTTCACCCATTGCCTACCCGCTCATCGGGGCGAAGAAGTCGCAGCCGATGTCATGGATAGTTCACAAAGTATTGTCTGGACGGCCGCAGAAAATCGCTTACACAGCCAAAAAGCATTACTCGAGTATTTACTTATTAAATAAAGTAACAACACTCTAAAGCATTATCGTTTAGGGACGCTATATAAGGTAACTTGATAATAATACCTGAAGTACGCGGAGCTTAAACTTAATGCGGTTATTGCTGTTAAAAATTATAACCTTCCTCATGCTCTACAGCATTAGCCCAATGGTGAACGCCACCCCATTGCAAGATGGTTTTGATGCCTTTCATGCTGGCAGATACAAACAAGCACTAAAATTATGGCTGCCGTTAGCCCGTAGTAATACTATTTCTGACGACAATACCGATGCCATGTTTAACATCGGACTCCTTTATATGAACGGACAAGGTGTTAAACAAGACTCTAAACTTGCCAAACAATGGTTTAAACGTGCCGCATTCTACGGCAGTACAGATGCCGCCTATAATTTAGGCGTTATGTATATGGGCCAGAAATTTGGTTTCCCCAGTAAAAAAGATGCTTTATACTGGTGGACCGAAGCGGCTAAACAAGGACATATCGACTCTCAATATAACCTAGGCGTACTGTTGGCTTTTGGCCACGCTAGCAAGGCAGACCCAAAAGCGGCACTGTCATGGTGGTATAAAGCCGCAACAAAAGGTCAGAAACAAGCCGCCCATGCCCTCGCAGAAGCTTATCAAAAAGGCTTATTTGGACTTAAGAAAGATAAGAAACTCGCCAGTTACTGGAAAAAACGCGCAAAATAAGTCTACCTGTCATAAAACCTTATTCTTCTTGTAACCGCATTGTCATAAATTTAATTCAAGATACTCCCCACTAAATAGTATGTAAGATTTTTTAACTTAAAATTTTTTGGGGAATATAAATGAAGAAGAATATTATTATAGCCACCGCCATTGCCGGTATCTTATTACCAGCGAGTTCTGTTTACGCAGCGAAAGTTCTGGGTAAAAAATTAGAAGTTTATGGCAAAATCCATGTTTCTGTCGATTCAAGTAATACCGATGGATTAACTAACAATGATGGCTTAAGCATCTCTAGTAACTCAAGTCGTCTTGGCTTTAAAGGTGAATTACCTGCTGGCGACATGAAGATTATCTACAAAATTGAATCTGAAGTCAGAATTGACGAAGGTAAAGGCGGCAGTGGTTTCGTTAGTCGTAATACTTATGCGGGTTTAAAAGGCGGCTTTGGTCAAATTATTTTAGGCCAGCACGATACTCCGTTTAAAACCGTTGCTTCTAAATGGGGCGTTTTTGGTGACAGCGTTGGTGAACGTCGTTCTATTTTAGGTGCAAGTTATCTTAAAGGTAACCAACTGAATGAACGTGTTAAAAATGCTTTAATGTATACCTATAAAAATAAAACATTAACATTGGATGCGTTATATGCGGTTGATCCAGAAAAAAGTTCTTCAGGCGCAACAGACAATACAAACAAAAATGTATTAAGCATCAGTGTTCGTTATAAGAGCGGTCCATTATGGATAGGTGTTGCATCTGAAACATGGGAACAACATAGCCATATGGCAAATGGTGACGCACTTCGTGTTGGCGCAAAATATAAATTTGGTAGCGCGCAAGTTGGTGCATTCTATGAATCAATCAATTCAGATACCGTTACACAATGGAAACGTAATGCAACTGGCCTGAACCTTAAATTTAAATTCAGCAAAGGAAATGACTTCCGCGCTCAATATTTAGTGGTTGACTCTGCCGATGGTACAACAGATACCGGTGCGACTAAAATTGCTTTGGGTATTTTCCATAAGCTAGATAAACACGCTCAAGTCTATATTGCATACGGCGCAACAAATAATGATGCCAATGCAAAATTCCAAGCTGTTGATGGTGGCCACGGTGATGAAGTGAAAACTGTTCTTGGCGGTAGCCCAAGCTCAGTATCTCTAGGCTTAGTTTATAAATTCTAGAGTGGTATTTTATTGCGACAAGGATGTTGCAATAATTTTTTAATCACACATAAATACCTTTATTCCATTAATACTTTCTTACCCTAATATTCAACTTCCTTCGCTTCTTTTCGGAAGCTACTCATTTAAAAAGCACGTTTAAGAACTGACCAAAAATTGCTAGTATAGCCCGCATGAGTGCTGTATTAGAACTACGCAATATCGAATGTCGGCATCGCGACCAGACCATCGTGAATAACCTTAATTTTCATGTTAATGAAGGTGATCTCGCATGTTTACTCGGCCCTAGCGGTTGCGGTAAAACAACGGCTTTACGCGCCATTGCCGGCTTTGAACCCATTTACAACGGCGAAATTATCATTCGGGACTTCGTTTCGTCCCGCCCCGGCTTTACCCGCGCACCAGAAAAACGACGAATCGGAATGGTCTTTCAGGACTATGCCTTGTTTCCACACCTGAACGTGACCGATAATATTGGTTTTGGTTTAAGCCACAAACGAAAGCCCGAACAGCAGGCTATTATTGAAGAAATGCTAGACCTTGTTGATCTTGCCGGCTTTGGGCAACGTTATATTCATGAACTTTCTGGTGGACAACAACAACGAGTTGCCCTTGCACGCGCACTCGCCCCCAATCCCGAACTTATTCTACTGGATGAACCCTTTTCAA
Source organism: uncultured Thioalkalispiraceae bacterium (assembly GCA_964472525.1). Lineage (GTDB taxonomy): Bacteria > Pseudomonadota > Gammaproteobacteria > UBA6429 > Thiohalophilaceae > SZUA-37. The sequence continues at coordinate 28,830 of CAYYLL010000023.1, forward strand.
ATTTAGACATTGAAATGCGGGAACGGCTGAATACCGATGTACGTCAAATCCTGAAAGCAAAAAATATGACCGGGGTTTTAGTCACTCACGATCAACATGAAGCCTTTGCCATTAGCGACCATATTGGTGTTATGAATAATGGCCAATTATTACAGTGGGATACCGCTTATAATTTGTACCATTCCCCCAATAGCCTGTTTATTGCCGACTTTATCGACCAGGGCGTGTTTCTTAACGGCACATTAAAAACACCCGATTCGGTTGAAACAGAAATAGGTATACTTAGTGGTGATCGTGCATACGATTTTGCAATCGGTAGCAAAATTAAACTCCTACTCAGGCCAGACGATATTGTGCTAGACCCAAAAGGCAGCATTGAAGCCCAAATTAACCAAAAAGCATTTAAAGGCGCCGAAATTTTATATACTTTAAAACTTCCTTCAGGCACCGAACTACTTTCATTATTCTCAAGTCATCATAATTTTAATATTGGCGAAAAGGTTAAATTACGCCTTGCGGCGGATCATATGGTTGCCTTTCAGGAATAAATTTAACCCCACATACTTCCTGATTCTACTCAACAAAATTGCCATCACCGAACACCTTTTTATTTAACGGCTAAACCATTGAGCTGAATACACATTTTATGATCGCTTTACTTGCTTTCATGATCTTATGACTATAATATTAAACGCATTACGATATTTTTGGAATCGCTCACATGAAGCACTTATTATTACTTATTATATTAGCAACCTCCTCTTTAACTCTGTCTCAGGCATTTGCCGACACCCAATATGTAAGTGACAAATTACGTATTACTTTGCGTACTGGCCACGGAACCGAATTTCAAATTATTCGCGCACTTGAAAGCGGCACCAAGCTTGAAGTACTTGAACAGTCTGAATCAGGATATTCACGAGTACGCACCGAAGACGGAACCGAAGGTTGGGTACGCAGCCAGTATTTAATTAACGAACCCATTGCCCAACAAAAACTGGACAAAGCGGTTGTACGACTTGAAAAATATAAGAGCGAAGTGACTAAATTAAAAACTGAGCGTTCGTCTTTACGCAAGGAAAGGAAACAACTCTCACAAACCAGAAATACTTTATCTGAAAAATCAAATTCACTTGAATCAGAACTTGCGCGTTTAACCAAGGTTGCGGCCAAACCTATATTGCTTGATAAAGAAAATCGTAACTTACAGCAGGAAAATGTAGAGCTTGAGAAAGATTTACAACTCTTACATCAGGAAAATCAGGTCTTAAAAGATCAGGATAACCGTGAATGGTTTATTGCAGGGGCAGCCGTACTCTTAGGTGGCATTTTCCTTGGCTTGCTCATTCCAAAAATTCGTTTTTCCAAAAAATCGTCCTGGTAAGCAATATTTAAAATAATAGCAGTCAATCCCCATAGTAATATCTATGGGGTTTGCTTATAGATGTAACAGCCGGCGAAACATTGTTCCTAGACTATGGCAAAAAAAGAAAACAATACACAAGCCCCTTTCGTTGACTGGTTCCGCCAGTCAACACCGTATATTAACGCCTTTCGAAATAAAACATTTGTTATTGCTTTTGGCGGTGAACTCCTAGCCGACACGCAATTCACTCCACTTGTACATGACATTATGCTGCTCCATAGTCTTGGTGTTAAATTAATATTAGTACATGGTGCCCGCCCACAAACAGAAGCTCGTTTAAAAAAACTGGGGGCTGAGGTAAAAATAATAAACGGTTTACGCGTTACCAACGATCTTGCACTCGATTGCGTTATAGATGCAGCAAGTCGCGTACGAGTTGAAATAGAAGCGTTGTTATCTATGGGGCTTGCAAACTCTCTCACTGCCGGTAAAACCGTCCATATCAGCTCCGGTAACTTTGTTACCGCAAAACCATTGGGCGTACTGAATGGTGTTGATTATTTACACACCGGCGAAGTTAGGAAAATAGCAACCAAAACCATTCAAGCAACACTTGCACAGGATAATCTGGTACTCGTTCCTCCATTAGGCTATTCACCAACCGGGGAAGTTTTTAATTTAAATGCAAAAGATCTTGCTGCCGAACTTGCAAGCCAACTCCAAGCCGATAAACTTATTTATTTAATTAATGACAAAGGCATAACCAATCCAAAGAACCAATTAGTCAAAGAGCTAACCGCCAGTGATGCACAATTATTAATTAAGAAAAAAACCAGAATGTCGGATAGTACCGTTCGTTGTATTCAAAATGCTATTAATGCAGTCAATAACAATGTGCCACGTTGCCATTTAATTGACCGACATATAGATGGTGGCCTATTAACAGAACTTTTTACAAGAGATGGCTGTGGCTCACTTATTTCTGCCGATAATTTTGAAGTGATGCGACAAGCAACTATTAACGACATTGCTAGCCTGATTAAACTTATCCAACCTCTCGAACAAGATGGCATACTCGTCAAACGTTCCCGTGAAAATTTGGAAATAGAGATTTCAGCCTTCACCGTGATTGAGCGAGACGGTATGCTTATTGGCTGTGCAGCCTTATTTCCTTTTATAAAAGAAAAAATGGGCGAGTTATCCTGTTTTGCGATACACAAAGATTATCAAAAAAATGGTCGAGGTGAAGTACTGTTTAATGCCATTCAACTACACGCAAAACAACTTGGACTCAAAAATTTGTTTGTACTCACAACTAGAACCTCGCAATGGTTCAAGGAACGTGGATTCAAACAAAAAGACATAAAAAAACTACCTGTAAAACGTCGTTTACTTTACAACTACCAACGCAACTCAAAAATGTTTATTAAAAGTGACCTTACCTAAAAACAAACCTTTTTTGAAATGGGCTGGTAATAAATATCGTTTAATCGATAAAATACAAAAGCTGTTACCGAGTGGCAAACGTCTTATTGAACCTTTCGCAGGTTCAACAGCTGTTTTCTTAAATACAAATTATAATCAATATTTATTAGCCGACAATAATGCTGATTTAATTAACTTGTATAATTTATTAAAGGAAAACAGTACCGATTTTATTAAATATTGCCGGCAATATTTTAATGATAAAAACAATACTGAAGCTGCATATTATGACTTCCGTCAACAATTTAACCATACCCGTTCTATAAAGAAAAAGTCTGCATTATTTTTATATCTAAATCGCCACGGTTATAATGGCCTATGCCGGTATAATTTAAAGGGAGGCTATAATGTTCCTTTCGGTCGTTATAAAAAACCTTATTTCCCCGCTAATGAAATGCTTGCCTTTGCTAACAAGGCACAAACAGTAACATTTGTTCATCAGGACTTTGAATCCATTATGCAACAAGCTAAAAAAGGGGATGTAATTTATTGTGACCCACCTTATGCACCTATTTCATCTTCTGCAAATTTTACCCAGTATAGTGCAGGCGGCTTTAATCTTGAACAACAACAGCGGCTCGCAACAATCGCTTGCCAAAAAGCATCGCAAGGTATACCAGTACTTATTTCCAACCACAACACACCTTTTACTTTAGAAGCTTATAAGCGGGCTAAAACAATCACTCCATTCAAGGTGCAACGCTATATTAGTTGTAATGGCAATAAACGTAATTCTGCGGGTGAATTACTCGCATTGTTTATTTAATGTAATCTTTACCTTTCTTATTATTAAATTATAAAATACAGCAACTTATAGAATCTTATTCATCCAATATAACCTACAAAGATGAGCTTTACTCTTTAAAATAAGACTAAAGTTCACCCTCAATATTGCCGATAAACTTAATAACGCAGGATACATGAATGTGCCAGGAAGCCTAAATGCAGTTATGAGGTAATTGGCAACTATGCCCCATCCACATCAAGTTTTATACAGTTCGGTATTAGTCATTGAAAATGATGAATTCAGTGCAAGCTTAGTCGAATATTTATTACACCGAGAAGGTTATCAGGTAGCAACCGCTTACTCTGCCTCACATATTAAGCGTTTATTTGAAGTGATGTTACCACCAGATTTAATTTTTATTCATGCAAAATTAATTTATACCAATACCCATGATTTTATTGGAATGATACGTCAACAAACAAAATGGAAGCATCTGCCCATTGTTGTTATTGGTGAAGAACAAGACAGTAACGTTGATGAAATACTAGAAACAGGTGCTGATGATTTTATTTTAAAACCTTACTTTCCAGATGAACTTATTCGTCAGGTGCAGACACATGCTAAACGAACACACTAATTTATCTTTTATTGTAGAATATTATTTAAAAAGTATCATCAAGCGGCACAACACGTAACACTTCTTCTGGCGTGGTTAAACCCATTGCAATTTTTTGCGCACCTGAAATCCGTAACTGCATCATGCCTTCTTTAACGGCTAAACGTCGAATATCAACGGCATCACTTTCGGGTGTAATCTTATGTCGTAAATTATTACTCATGGTTAGCATTTCATATAAACCAATACGACCTAAATAACCGGTATCCCGACACTTATCACAGCCGACGGCTTTATGAAAATGTCCTTTACCCGTGACCTTGTAAGGTTTTGTTAATGCGTGCCAGACATCTTCATCCATTTCGGTGGGTTCTTTACAGTGTGGGCAGAGTGTACGAGCCAAACGTTGGGCCATGACGCCATTTAATGTTGCATTTAATAAATAAGCAGGGATACCAATTTCACGTAACCGCGGAATAGCGGCAGCGGCATCATTAGTGTGCAAGGTTGATAAAACCAGATGCCCGGTTAGTGCCGCTTGTATGGCCATTTCGGCTGTTTCTTTATCACGGATTTCACCAACCATAATAATATCCGGATCCTGGCGTAGTAAAGTACGAATACCGGCAGCAAAGGTTACGTCAATATTTGCTTGCACCTGCATTTGGTTAAATTCAGAAACAATATTTTCGATAGGATCTTCTACCGTACTTACATTCACTTCGGGAGTAGCGAGCTGCCTTAAGGTTGCGTACAAAGTGGATGTTTTGCCCGAACCGGTTGGGCCAGTTACCAGTACAATACCATGCGGCTGAGTTACCATATTATTCCAGCAAGCAATATCTTTTTCGCCAAAACCTAGCGCGGTAAAGTCTTTGGTTAAAACAATGGGATCAAAAATCCGCATCACCAGTTTTTCACCAAAGGCCGTGGGCATGGTAGATAAACGCAGTTCTATTTCTGCACCATCCTGTAATTTTGTTTTGATACGGCCATCTTGAGGGCGACGTTTTTCAACTACATCCATTCGGCCAAGGACTTTAATCCGACTAGTGACAGCGTTCATCACTAACGGTGGCATGTCATAAACAAGGTGTAACATGCCGTCGATACGAAAACGGATATGGCCTTTATCTCGACGCGGCTCTAAATGAATATCACTGGCACGTTGCTCAAACGCATATTGCAGTAACCAATCTACAATCTGAACGATGTCCTGATCGTTCGCATCTAGGTTACCAGACTTGCCCAGTTCAACCAGTTGTTCAAAATTACCAATACCGATGTTTTTACGATTTTCCGTTTCAGAAGTGGCGCGTCTTATTGAATGACTCACACTATAAAATTCATTCAGGAAACGAGAAATATCAAGCGGGTTGGTGATAACCCTTTCAATCTCAATTCCCTTGTTAACGTGCGACAATTCGCTTTCCCAGCTACGCACATTCGGTTCAGCCGTTGCTACAACAATATGATTATCATGCACTTCTACTGGTAGAATTTTATGTCGAATAGCATATGCAGACGAAATAACATCGGTCACTGCGGCCACATCAATTTTTAAAGGATCAACACGATAATAAGGTAAGCCTGATTTATCGGCTAACCATTGTGATAATGAGTCTAGCGTTAATTTTTGTCCTGGATTCTTAAGGTCATCCCATTCCTGTTGGCTAATAATAATAAGTGGACTAATATCCAGTTTGCTAGTAGTACGTGCAGGGATTAAAAATTGTTCGGATAAACTCGGTACAATACACCCGTCGTCGATAAGACTTTTAACCACATCCGCCAAAGAAAGTGATTCGTCACTACTTGTATGAAATTGACGGACTTGGTTCATAAATTATTTCACTGGATAAATGGAATGAAGTAATAACATAACTTGTATGCGTTAATAATAGCATTGTTATTTATATTAATTCACCTATTTAACGACTCATTCGACAATTATAAAATTAATTGCTTAATCACCTGCGCCTAATAACACACCCATTCCTGCAAGTTCCAGAATATGATTCATATGTGCGCGAATAATTTCTGTATCTTCCATTTGCAAGACATCGTCTAATATCTGACGGGTTCGATTACGCGTAAAATGGCGCAATACCCACTTTACGCGTAACAATGAGGATGACGACATACTTAAACTATCCAGCCCCATGCCCACCAATAATAAAGCCGCCGCCGGATCGCCCGCCATTTCGCCACAAATTCCAACTGGTTTGTTATAAGCATGACCCGCTTGCACAACCTGATAGATTGCTTTTAAAACTGCAGGGTGTAAGGCGTCGTATAAACCGGCTACCCTTGCATTATTTCGGTCAACGGCCAAAAGATACTGGGTTAAATCATTTGAACCAATCGAGAAATAATCAACACGCTTGGCTAAATTTTCGGCCATATAAACTGCCGAAGGTACTTCAATCATCACACCTACTTTAGGCATCACAACCTCTTCACCTTCTTCAAGCAATTCACCATAAACACGATGTATTAAAGCAAGTGCATCATTTAACTCGGCAACATTACTGATCATTGGTAACAATATATGTAAATTATTTAAACCTATGTTGGCTCGCAGCATCGCCCTTATTTGTACCAAAAATATTTCAGGATGATCCAAAGTAATACGGATACCACGCCAACCTAGAAATGGGTTTTCTTCTACAATCGGGAAATAAGACAGTGCTTTATCACCACCAATATCTAAAGTTCGCAGATAAACGGGACGTGGTGCGCAAAATTTTAGAATACTACTGTACAGCTCACATTGTTCATTTTCACTCGGGAAACGCTGACGTTCCATAAAGGGGAGTTCAGTACGATATAAACCAATTCCATCTGCCCGACAAGTTTGTTCCGGATCAATATCGGCGGTTAATCCCGAAGTAACAAAAAGGGTAATCGGCTGACCGTCTTCTGTCTGTGCCGGTTGGTCTGCAAGCTCTTGTAGTTTTGCTGTTAAGCGTGCTTCATCCTCAATTAGCCTCAAATAACGCTGTTGAACTTCATCGGCTGGATTAATGTAAACCTTACCCTGATAACCATCAACAATTAATTCACAACCATCCATTTTGCTTATTGGAATTAACTCGGCCCCCATCACCGCAGGAATTCCCATGGCGCGAGCAAAAATAGCAAGATGCGAAGTACGTGAACCGTGTCGGGATATAACACCCACTAATTTATTAATAGGCACTTGCGCTAAATTTGATGGTGTTAATAATTCGCCAACTAAAATAACTTTATCAGGTAACACTCTATCTTTTTCATTATCTTCTCTTAAGTACCTTAATATCCGGCGTCCAAGATCTAATATATCAGAGCCTCTTTCCCGTAAGTACGAGTCATTCATACTTTCAAACTGACTGGAATAATCTTGCAAGGTGTCACGCAATGCCGCTTGTCCCCATTGCCCTTCACGAATACGGTTAACGGTATCACCTAATAAAGACTGGCTGTCGAGCATTAATATATAGGCATCAAACAAAGCAAGTTCATCATCCGGGACAGTTTTTGCCAGTTTTGTTTTTAACTCTGCAATGTCTTTTTTTACATTTTCAATTGCTGATTCAAATCGTTTAACTTCTGCATCCAGATCAGTAACTTTCCTGTCTGGAATTGCATTAATATCGGTGGGTGCATACATAACGCAACTGGTGCCAATAACCATTCCCGGTGCACCTGGCAAGCCATTAATAGGATGAAATGCCCCACGCGGAACGTCGGCGTTTAAAATATCGTCCAGATCCTGACTAATACGCGCATGCGCAAGATCGTCTGCAATTTGTGAGGCAATAGTAATTAAAAATGTTTCGCTATCAACATCAAAATAGGCTTTTGCTTTTTGGTGTAAGGTAATAACCGCTAATACCTCTCGGTTATGAATAACCGGCACACCGATATAGCCATGAAAGGCTTCTTCACCTGTCTCAGAGACATAATAATAAGCAGGGTGCTGTGAACAATCTTCAAGGCTTATTGGTTCGGCTCGTTTCACAACCAACCCGGCTAAACTATTATTTAACGGTAACCGAACAACACCCACTGCTTCCTGATAAAACCCTTCTGTTGCCATTAAAACAAGCTGACGATTTTGTTTATCAACTAAAAAAATGGAACAGGCATCACAATGAATCAGTTGTTGGATATTTGAAACAAGTAACTGTAACTTACGCTCAATTTTCCGCGTAACAACAAATTCACTGATAATTTGTTTAAGTTCTCGTAGCATATTTGCTCATTGTTTAAGGTGATAACTAACAGCTTTGTTTTAAGTCCAGACTAAATTCAGGCAATAATGCCGACAAGGCACGTTGATAAACACTGCGTTTAAATTCAACCACCTGTTCTACCGCTATCTGCGGCTGGATCCAGCACCATTGATCAAATTCAGGTTTTTCTGAACAATCCAGTTTAATCAATTTTTCACTTGATGTTAGTTTAAGCAAAAACCAGATTTGTTTTTGGCCAATGCAAACGGGTTGGCTCTTTGTTCTTTGTAAATTTTTAGGTAAGTTATATCGCAACCAACCATCGGTAGACTTAATAACTTCCACTTCGTTAATATCTAAACCTATTTCTTCTTTTAGTTCACGAAATAATGCTTGCTGTGGGGTTTCATTCTGCTGAATCCCCCCCTGTGGAAATTGCCAACCATCCTGTCCCGAGCGCCGTGCCCACAAGAGCTCACCTAAACCATTACTCAGCATAATACCGACATTGGCTCGATAACCTTCTTGGTCAATCATCCTGAACTCCATAATTTATTGTATTTTTTATTAGTTTGATATAATTGCATAAATTATCGCTAAAGAGTTAATTTTTAACCCTTTTTTATGTCCAAGTGAACCGTTGAATACTCATATGTTGCAAAACGTATTTTTAGGCTAGAATAGTGCAATGAATACAATAAAACCTAATAAAAATAAAGACTTAGCAATTTTTGACCTTGATAATACCCTGTTAGCAGGGGATAGCGATGCGCTATGGGGCGAATTTATTGCCCAACATGGGCATGTCGATAAGCAAGAATACGCGGCCGAAAACCAGAGATTCTACGAGGCATACAAGGCCGGTACTCTCGACATTGATGAGTTCCTACGTTTTAGTTTAAAGCCGCTCAGTCAGCTCGACATGGATGAATTGATGGCCTTACATCGCCAATTTATGCGTGAATCTATCATCCCCATTATTAGCCAACAAGCGCGAGAGCTTGTTCAGCAACACCGCGAACAAAATCATGAGTTACTCATTATTACTGCAACCAACCGCTTTATTACCGCCCCCATAGCCAGAGAGTTTGGCATTGATAACTTACTCGCAACAGAACCTGAAATAAAAAATAACCGCTACACCGGACAGGTCGATGGCACTCCCTGTTTTCAACAAGGGAAAGTAACTCGACTTAATAAATGGCTAGATCAAACCGGTTATAACCTCAAAAATAGTTGGTTCTATAGTGATTCACACAATGATATACCTTTATTAAAACAGGTTAGCCACCCCATTGCCGTTGACCCCGACGATAAACTTGCACAATATGCCCTACAACAGGATTGGGAAATTATGCGCTTACACCCCAACCACTAAATTTCAAATTATAATACCAACGGCTATGCTAAAAAATTATTCAACTTACTGGTTAATGGCCACCCTTATTATTGCAACGATTGTGAGTCTGGCTATTGCCTTACTCGTTGGTAGCAGCACACTCTCCTTTAATGATGTCGTACATAACATTTTTAACCAACAACCATCCACTCAGCAACTGATTGTACAATTACGATTAGAGCGTGCACTCTCAGCTTTTGTGACCGGTGGCTTACTCGCATTAGCTGGCGCACTCATGCAAGTGCTTATCCGCAATCCACTTGCGGATCCTTATGTGTTAGGAATATCGGGGGGTGCATCGGTTGCAGCACTTGTTGCCATTATGCTTGGCTTACCACTGTTTGCACTAACAACCAGTGCTTTTGCCGGTGCTTTATTTGCCATGCTATTAGTCTTTTTATTAAGCCGTGGATTAAATAACAGCCATTGGAACCCAACACGTTTGTTATTAACCGGTATTATTCTTGCGGCTGGTTGGGGGGCACTCATCAGTTTTATTCTTACCTTTAGCCCCAGTAATCGTTTGCACAGTATGCTGTTTTGGTTAATGGGTGATTTAAGTTATAGCAGTTTACCTAAGCTCGGCTTTATTATTTTAACGGCTGCGTTATTACTGAGTTTACTTTTAGCACGTTCTTTAAATGTACTTATTCGCGGTGAACAATTTGCACAATCTTTAGGTGTTGCTACTCACCATTTGCAATGGAAGCTATTATTATTAGCGTCATTGTGTACCGCAACCGCTGTCACTCAGGCAGGCAGTATTGGTTTTATTGGTTTAGTTGTTCCTCATCTTATCCGACTTGCGGGTATTCAGGATCATCGAATATTATTGCCGGCCAGTGTTTTATGTGGTGGCACCCTGCTCACCTTAGCTGACACATTATCCAGAAGTTTATTTTCACCTATACAAATACCCGTTGGTATTGTAACTGCATTACTGGGCATTCCTTTATTTTTGTATTTATTGCAACGTAGCGAGGCACATCGCTAATGAGTTGTTTAAATATTAATAACCTGACCCTTAAAATTTCCGAACGTATATTATGCCAGTCACTCAGCTTTAAAATACAAACAGGGCAAAGCTGGGGCATTCTCGGTAAGAATGGTGTGGGTAAAACAACCTTATTACATACACTAGCCGGAATACCGTCATCCAGTACTCTAATTAATCCACAAGCAAGCATTAAACTTAATAACGTTCCAACCAAACAATTAAAAAGCCATCAGCTTGCACAACAAATAGGTATTTTATTGCAGGACTTTCAGGATGTTTTCCCATCCACTGTACTCGACACGGCACTTATTGGCTGTCATCCACATTTAAAAGCATGGCAATGGCCAAGCCAGAAAGACATTTCGATGATTAAAAGCTTATTAAAACAAATGGGACTCAATGGTTATGAGCAACGCAATATTACTTCTTTATCGGGTGGCGAACGTCGTCGACTAGGTTTGGTGACACTACTCGCACAACAAACTGATATTTTATTGCTCGACGAACCGGTGAACCATCTGGATATTGCACACCAACACCAGTTACTCAACTATTTAACAACAGCAACATTTAAACAACAACATGCCATCGTGATGGTGATGCACGATATTAATCTAGCAAAACAATATTGTGACCATATTTTATTTATTTATGAAGATGGAAAAACACAGACAGGGAAAGCAGATGATATATTAACAGCAAAAAACTTAACCGAAGTTTATGGCTATCCGATAACGAAATTAATAGCTAATGAACAATCGGTCTTTGTGGCAGAAGGAATCAGAAATAATGAACCTTAGGCAACAGGCGTAATGCGACTTAGCCCTTCCACATTATTGTCTTCCAACCAAGCTAGCAGTGGTTGCCAATGTACTTTATCAGCCTCCACACGTTTATCCCACATTTCATGAATACCAATACCACGTTCAGCCGCACGTACATAATTTTGAGTGTCACGTAAGGTGGTAATAAAAGGCAGCCTTAGGGTTTTTAAAAAACGTTCCAGTGACTGATAAATAACCGTATTTGTTTTGGCTCGATTAGCCATCACACCCACTCGTATACCTAGCTGACGAACCTTGGCAACCAGTAATAAATCTTCAACAAAACGTGTTGCTGCATGAATATCTATCGGTGAAGGTAAAACAGGGATAAGCACCGTATCAACCTGACGAACAAATTCTAATAACTGTGAATGATCGACGCCAGCCGGGGCATCAATAATAACGCGATCCATATCGGGAATAATTCGGTTCTGCCAAACACGCGTGACACTGCCACGCAGTTTTTTATGTGCTTCAATACCATGAATAAACGGCCGTTCTTTGGAGCGTAAGCTCAACCAGCGGGTGCTTGATCCTTGTGGATCATAATCCATCAATGAGGTTGAGAAGCCTAAATTGGCGTAATAGCTGGCAAGGTTGGTCGTGATGGTTGTTTTACCACACCCCCCTTTTGTATTTAGAACAATAATTCGTTGCATACCCATAAATAATACCAAATGACATTACCCACCTTAAATATCGGCCAGAATACGCAAAATTCGAGGAAATAATGTGATAGATGTAACAATTATAGCGTATTTATTATAGTTTTTTTGCTTGTAAATTAACCAAATCATCAGGATTCTGTAGCCAGAAATTTTAGATAATATTTTAAATTCAAATAAAAAATTATACAAAACATATAGTTACTAAACTATCCGGAATAGAAATTTTCAGTCAGCTTGACAGACAGCCGGTATTTCTCGTAAAGTCTCCCACCTTAGCAAACAGGTGTTTGAGTTTTTAGTCAAAATCTCAACTGAAACGGGAAGCCGGTGATCATATTAAAATATGAGATTCCGGCGCTGCCCCCGCAACGGTAAACGAGTAAAAGTGAATTACAAAGCCACTGCCAACATTTATTCCTGATAACAATCAGTGATGATAGGTGGGAAGGCAATTCACCCGATTTACATTGAAGTGTAAGTCACTCGCAAGCCCGGAGACCGGCCTGTTTATTATTAAAAAAGATGTGTTGCGGAGGGCAATATAGTCGTACAGCCTTTTGTAATGCTGCACGTAAAATAAAACCTCTCCAACGCGATAACTTATACACGGGTGTGTGTTTTGGAGAGATCAATGAAATACCTTTCAGTATTAAAAATAGCAATAACGACAAGCATTATATTTACTAGTAATAATATTATTGCCGCAGAAGATAATAATATTATTATTGTCACCGCAACACGTACGGCACAAACAGCCGATGACAGTTTGGCTTCTGTTACCGTTATTACACAAAAACAAATCGAACAAAGACAAGCCAATGACATTCCTGAATTACTCAATGGCATTCAAGGTATCGACATTAGTAATACTGGTGGTTTAGGCAAAAGTACCAGTATTTATATGCGTGGCACTAATGCTAGCCATGTTCTGGTTTTAATTGATGGCATTCGTATAGGTTCAGCAACGCTTGGAACAGCGTCACTACAAAGTATTCCAATCTCACAAGTTGAAAGAATCGAAATTGTACGTGGCCCACGTACATCATTGTATGGGTCCGATGCGATTGGTGGCGTTATTCAGATTTTTACCAAAAAAGTCAAATCGAATAATACAAATTTATCCATTGGTTATGGAAGTCGGAATACAACAAAGTTAAGTGCCGGTTTTAATACCACTAAAGAAAACTCTCAATTTTCTGTGAATGTGGGTTACTTAAAAACAGACGGCTTTAATGCCTTAAAAACCAGTGACCCCGATAAAGACGGTTACAAAAACACATCGGTTAGCGCCAATTATAAATATCAATTTTCAAAGCAGTCCTACTTAACCGCTACTTTTTTGCGTGCGGAAGGGAATAATCAATACGATGACAGTTTTACAATAGCCAATGTTGTGGATGCTGATTTCGTCCAGCAAGTAGCTGGAGTTAATTATGTTTTTTCTGCTCTTAAGGGTTGGCAGGTATCTTTAAAAGTTAATCAAAATCAGGACAAAAGCAGCAATTTTAAAAATGGTACAGCAAACGGAACCTTTAATACTCAAAGAGATACATTTTCATGGCAAAATGATATTAGCTTGAGCGATAGCTTGTTATTAACGGCCGGCATTGACTATCAAAATGATAAAGTTGACAGTACCACTGCTTATAATAAATCAACGCGTGACAATAAAGGTTATTTTATTCAACAACAATGGTTTGGCGATAACAATGATATTCTCGCTGCTATTCGTGTTGATGATAACGAGGCGTTCGGCAACCATACCACTGGTAATATTAGCTGGGGAACAGATTTAAGCGACACATTGAGGCTTATCAGTTCGTATGGAACCGGCTTTAAAGCACCGACTTTCAACAATCTTTATTTCCCAAACTCAGGTAATCCAACGATTAAACCTGAAGAATCGGCATCTTATGAAATTGAACTTCGAGGGGTAACCACTGCAACTCAATGGGGGCTCAGTGTTTACCATACAGAAATATCCAATTTAATTGTCTATCCGGCACCCACGTATAAAGTGACTAATCTGGATAGCGCAACCATTGATGGTATCGAAATGAATGCAACATTAAAGCAAACAAACTATGATACCCGAGTGGAACTTGCCTATATTAACCCAGTAAACTCAGCAACTAAAAAGATTTTGCCACGCCGTTCCAAATCTTCATTTAGAATTAATATCGATGAAAATACGGGCAAATGGCGTTCGGGCTTAGAAATAATTATGAAAGGTAGCCGCTACGATAATACTAGTAATACAAAAAAGCTCGGGGGTTATGCTTTAGTTAACTTAAATAGCCGTTACCCCATTTCTAAAAAGTGGATGCTTCGTGGTAAAATACATAACCTATTCGGTAAAAAATACCAAACCGCCAGTAATTATAATAGTGAGGAACTGGGCATTTATGTTTCCATTAATTACCTAGGAGACTAAACGTCATCAATAAATCCGCATGAAAGCAAAAAATACTATTTTTATCTTTGTTGCAGCCTCGTTACTGCTACATGCGGCTTTATTTATAAAAACAACCTCTCAAGATATTATATTGCCCGCTAATATGGGCAATATAATATCTATCACTATTTCTACACCAACAGTAGCCAAGGCAAACCCTAAGCAATTACAAATAGTAAAAAGGTTATCACCAATCAACCGCAAAGTGATACCCAACAAGCCACTGAAAAAGACAGATAAAGCCTTATCACAAATAAGGCAAAAAGAGACTATCAAGAACAATGTGTTAGCTGAAAATAAAAGTAACCAGCCTCCCTTACCTCTAACACCACAACAAATCATAAGTGCAACATCTCAAACAAAAATAATCAGTTTATTAAAAGATAAAATTCAACAATACTTTTATTATCCAAAACTTGCGCAGCATCAAAATTGGCAGGGAAAGGTGTTACTGGTCTTTGATATTAATAATCAGGGGATAATAAAAAACATCATGGTTAGAAAAAGTTCAGGTTATTCAATATTGGATAATGCCGCCAAGGCTTCATTAACAAGAGTCACTTCCATTCCAAAATATTGGATAAAATCAGAATACTATTCAAGTTTAAAGCTCACTGTTAAATATCGCTTAGAGGAAAGTTAAAATGGGACATCGTTTATCAAAAATTTATACTCGCACCGGTGACAAAGGAACAACGGGGCTAGGTGATGGTACCCGTGTCGTTAAAGATCATCCTCGTGTTGAAGCCTTTGGTACTGTCGATGAATTAAATAGCGCGATAGGTACCGTACTGGCTTATGATATACCCGATGCCGTTCATGAATGTTTTAATAAAATACAACATGATTTATTTGATTTAGGTGGTGAATTTTGTGTCCCCGGACGCAATATTATAAATAACAACGATGTAGACTATTTGGAAAGTATACTCGATAGCTTTAATGATGCGTTACCCAAGTTAAAAGAATTTATTTTGCCATCGGGTGGCTTAGCAACGTCACACTGCCACATGGCAAGAACCATCTGCCGTCGTGCAGAGCGGCGTTGCTGGACTTTTAGTGGTACTGAGCCCGGTGTTAATACACAAGCTCTCGCTTACTTAAACAGACTGTCCGATTTATTATTTGTTGTGTGTCGCGTATTAGCCCGACATGAAAATGGTAGCGAAGTGTTATGGCAACCTAAACAAAAAAAATGAGTATATCCCCATACCCACTTTAATATTAGTAGTGAGCTTTTAAGGATCAATACAGCCCTGTGGTTCAGGCAAGCCTGCAATACGCGACCCCTGTCGCGCTGGCCCTTTAGGGAAAAAAGTGTATAAAGTATCTTCCGGAAATTTCTGCTTAGTTTCACGCGCCAAATGTTTAGCTAATAATTTTACCATTGGAGTAATACCATATTTAAAATAAAAGGTACGCATAAATTTTAGAACAACCCAATGATCAGCTGTTAATTTGATACCTTCTTTATCTGCTAAAAACTCGGCTAACTCTTCCGTCCATTCAGATGGATCGACCAAATTTCCTTTTGCGTAAACACGGTAAGATTTTCCATTAAACTCAAATTCTGATACAAAGTGTCTAACACCCTCTTGCTTATCGACAGCCTGTAGCCGTGTTACCGGTTCAACCTCGGCATCGAGTTTAGATTTTGGTAAGCCTGCAATATGCAAGCCTTGGTGCATCACCCCACCGGGAAATAGACTAATTAGGTAGTCATCGTTGGCTTTTAAGTCACTTAACATCTCGGCAATATCTTTCTTTAATAGTTTGCGTATCGGCGAAATATTAAACTGGTCATAATAATCGCGCATAATATGTAATATTTCAAAATGTGCATCACGTAAAGTCAAACCATCTTCCGCTGCCAATGCTTTGGCAACATCCACCTTCCAATCTGCAATATTTTGCAAATCGCCACTATCAGTCAGGCTAAAATTTTGCCCATTAACAACTAGATTCTGCATACTACCTCCTCAATATGATTACAACTTCTTACTCACTGTATCGGTTATCCATAAAATTACTTTAAAATCGATAAAAGTCATAAGGTATTGATTTCATTTAAGAACAACCAAATTCCTATATTTG
This sequence comes from uncultured Thioalkalispiraceae bacterium, assembly GCA_964472525.1. Taxonomy (GTDB): domain Bacteria; phylum Pseudomonadota; class Gammaproteobacteria; order UBA6429; family Thiohalophilaceae; genus SZUA-37. The sequence goes on from CAYYLL010000023.1 coordinate 45,678, forward strand.
ATTTTGTTAATAATTCACATTTATTTACTATATTGCTTTATTTTTTAAACCCTAAACTGTCGCTAATATGCACGTATCAATAAAGGGAACTATTAAGGTGATTAACTTATACAAATGCGACCAGACGAAAGGTCTCAACCCGCTGTTAAAGAATATACCAACAGGGCCGTCTAACTTTTTTTCATCACAAAATAAGTTAACTGGCAAATATGGCAGCAGTGACCACTACGAAATTAAAATTAATCTAGAATCTATCCATTACACAGGGGAAAACTATGGCTACGGGTGGACTTTTGTTATTTCCACACTACAGCACCATTGGATAAGCACCCAAATTCAGCTACAACATGGTGGAAAATCATTTATTAATAAAGATGTATATCATGCAAATGTTGAAACAGATTTTTATTTATTACAACATTTGCCTATTACCTTTTGTGTGCAACATGCAAGTGGATTTAAAGCCGAAACAACTTTGCATTTAAATCCGAATTCTTTTAAACAAACGACTGCCCCTAAGAGTATTTATACCGGACAGGAAAATGCAGAGCGTGGATTCCATTTTCATGAACTACTCACTCTCGTTCAGCATAAAACAGAATTTATCTTTATTTTAAACTTCGAAATTACACCAAAAAATACAAATATTTTCAGGAACTAGTATTTCTTCAATGGGGGTTGCTGAGAAGATTTAAAAATTAACTTATAATAAAATTAGAGTGCTTTTACGTTAACTAATAGATTGGATGTATCAAGCAGTAAACAACTACTCTGGTTGTCATCACTTCCTAAATACCCTTTAAATAAGCCTTCCATTTCTAAAACCACGTCCAGACCCATGCGTTCCAAGCCTCTTAAATCTGATTGGTGAAAATTCATAACTTCATGTATTTCATCTATTTGTAAAGCAACTAGGGGTTTAACACCATCATTGGTAATATTGATGACGACCGTGTGTAATGATTCCTCAATTTGGCTACGCGCATGACTAAAATATTTAATTAAGTAATTCAGCGTTGTTATGCGAGCAATACGCAGCTTTTCCAGAGCATCATCCAGTTGCCCTTTTTCTTTTAAATCAAGTAATTCATCAGCAAGTGCATGGATCTCTTTATGCGGCTTGTCAAAATGTTTCAGAATATCCATTAAGGCTTCATCGCGTGTTTGAAATTTATCGTACCACTTACCAAAGGCACACAAACTTGGATCACGCACCTTCTCAAAAGGAATATTATTTTTTAAGGATCTTTCAAGTGCATCAATCCAATCCACATGATCTTGTTCTCTCGCATTTAAAAGCTCAACCAAGCCTGACTTAACTTGCCGAGTCGAAGGAATAGCCAACATTTCCGCAAAATTATAAACAGCAACAGGCTCATCCATATAATTGATAATCCCCATTAGTCCCCGTGATTTAATCGGCGGCTGTAATAGATTATCCAAATCCTGAGTAACCGAAAGAATATTTTCAATATTAATCGCAAATAATTCATCACCAACCCAAAAGGTAAAAACCGTTAACACTTCACTCTCATTATCAATAATGGGTTGGTTGGTTGCCGCTATGTTCATAATGACTCTTTGAATATTCTATTATTGGATAGTCAAAATAGCGGCATATGGGGCTATATCTTTAGTCATTTCAGGTATTATTTAGGTTAAAAACAACATAAGTGGCTGTAAAGGGCTAGAGAAACAGCCACTCGAAAACATCATAAGTGGCTGTAAAGGGCTAGAGAAACAGCCACTACGAAAACATCATAAGTGGCTGTAAAGATCTAGAGAAACAGCCACTACGAAAACATCATAAGTGGCTGTAAAGATCTAGAGAAA